>NZ_MUMI01000099.1 GCF_002155975.1 Amycolatopsis kentuckyensis | reverse complement strand
GCGGTCAACTCCGACGGCGCGTCCAACGGCCTGACCGCCCCGAACGGCCCGGCCCAGCAGCGCGTGATCCGCAAGGCACTGGCCGCGGCCGGACTGTCCACATCGGACGTCGACGCGGTGGAGGCGCACGGGACCGGCACGACCCTCGGTGACCCGATCGAGGCCGAGGCGCTGATCGCCACCTACGGCCAAGACCGCGAGCGGCCGCTGTGGCTCGGCTCGGTCAAGTCGAACCTCGGGCACACGCAGGCGGCGGCGGGCGTCGCGGGCGTGATCAAGATGGTCATGGCCATGCGCCACGGCGTGCTGCCCAAGACGCTGCACGTCGACCGGCCGTCGTCCCACGTGGACTGGTCGGCGGGTGCGGTGGAACTGCTCACCGAGAACCGCGACTGGGCGAGCAACGGCCACCCGCGCCGGGCGGGCGTGTCCTCGTTCGGCATCGGCGGCACGAACGCGCACGTCGTCCTCGAAGAGGTTCCGGAACCGGCCGGGACCGCGGCACCGGAGCCGGCCGAGTACCTGGTGCCGGTGCTCCTCTCCGCGCGGTCGGCGGCCGGGCTGCGCGGGCAGGCCGCGCGGCTCGCCGACTTCCTCGGCGCCGACGTGCACGTCCCCGGCGTCGCCCACGCCCTGGCCACGACCCGGGCCCAGCTCGACCACCGGGCCGTCGTCCTGGCCTCCGACTCCGGACAGCTCCGCAGCGACCTGACCACCTTCGGCCCCGGTGTGGTGACCGGGAGGCCGGTCGACGGCAAGCTGGCCGTCCTGTTCACCGGTCAGGGCAGCCAGTGGGCCGGCATGGGCCGCGAACTCGCCGAAACCTTCCCCGTCTTCCGCGACGCCTTCGAGGCCGCGTGCGCCGCCGTGGACGCGCACCTGGGCGGACGTCCGCTGCACGAGGTCGTGTTCGGCGACAGCGCGTTGCTCGACCAGACCATGTACACCCAGGGCGCGCTGTTCGCCGTGGAGACCGCGTTGTTCCGGCTCTTCGAGTCCTGGGGCGTGCGGCCGGACCTCCTCGCCGGCCACTCCATCGGCGAGCTCGCCGCCGCGCACGTCTCCGGGGTCCTGGACCTGGCCGAGGCGGGCGAACTGGTCGCCGCGCGCGGCCGGCTGATGCAGGCCCTGCCCGAGGGGGGCGCGATGGTCGCCGTCCAGGCGACCGAGGACGAGGTCGCGCCCCGGCTCGGCGCCGCCGTCTGCGTCGCCGCGATCAACGGCCCGGACTCGGTGGTGCTCTCCGGCGCCGAAGACGCCGTGCTCGCCGCCGCGGCCGAACTGGCGGACCGCGGCCGCAAGACGAAGCGGCTGACCGTCAGCCACGCCTTCCACTCGCCGCTGATGGAACCGATGCTCGACGACTTCCGCGCGGTCGCGGAACGCCTGACCTACCGGCCCGGCTCACTGCCCGTCGTCTCGACGCTCACCGGGGAAATCGCGGCACTCGACACCCCGGACTACTGGGTCGGCCAGGTGCGCGACGCCGTGCGGTTCAGCGCCGCCGTCACCGAACTGAGCGGGCAGGGCGCGACGACGTACCTCGAGCTCGGCCCGGGCGGTGCCCTCGCCGCCATGGCGCTCGGCACGCTCGGCGGCCCGGAGCAGAGCTGCGTCGCCACGCTGCGCAAGAACGGCGCCGAGGTCCCCGGCGTCCTGACCGCGCTGGCCGAACTGCACGTCCGCGGCGTGGCCGTCGACTGGACGGCGGTCATCGACCGGCCGGGGACGGCGGTCGGGACCGCCCTGCCGACCTACGCGTTCCAGCACCAGCGCTTCTGGGTCGACACCGACGAACCGGCGGACCTCCCGCCCGTGGCGGAGCCGATCGCCGTCCGGCCGGTGGCGGACGTCCTCGACCTGGTCCGGGAGAGCGCCGCGGTGGTGCTCGGGCACCGGGACGCGGACGGTTTCGACCTCGACCGGTCCTTCAAGGACCACGGGTTCGACTCGCTCAGCGCGATCAAGCTGCGCAACCGCCTGCGCGACTTCACCGGCGTCGACCTGCCCAGCACGCTGATCTTCGACTACCCGAACCCGGCCGTCCTCGCCGACCACCTGCGCGCCGAACTCCTCGGTGAGCGCCCGGCGGTGGCCGCCCCGGTGCCGCGGGACGTCTCCGACGAGCCGATCGCGATCGTCGGCATGAGCACCCGGCTGCCGGGCGGCGCGGACAGCCCCGAAGAGCTGTGGAACCTCGTCGCGGAAGGCCGGGACGCGGTCTCCGGCTTCCCTGTCGACCGCGGCTGGGACCTGGACGGCCTCTACCACCCGGACCCCGCCCACGCCGGGACCAGCTACACCCGCTCGGGCGGCTTCCTGCACGACGCGGCCCAGTTCGATGCCGGGCTCTTCGGGATCTCGCCCCGCGAAGCCCTGGCCATGGACCCGCAACAGCGGCTGCTGCTGGAGACGTCGTGGGAGGCCCTCGAACGCGCGGGCGTCGACCCGCTCTCCGCGCGCGGCAGCGACGTGGGTGTCTTCACCGGGATCGTCCACCACGACTACGTGACACGGCTGCGCGAAGTGCCGGAGGACGTCCAGGGCTACACGATGACCGGCACGGCTTCGAGCGTCGCGTCCGGCCGGGTGGCCTACGTCTTCGGCTTCGAGGGACCGGCGGTCACCGTGGACACGGCGTGTTCGTCGTCGCTGGTCGCGATCCACCTGGCGGCGCAGGCGCTGCGGCAGGGCGAGTGCTCGATGGCCCTGGCCGGCGGCGCGACCGTGATGGCCAGCCCGGACGCCTTCCTGGAGTTCTCCCGCCAGCGCGGCCTGTCCGCCGATGGCCGGTGCAAGGCGTACGCGGACGGCGCGGACGGCACGGGCTGGGCCGAGGGCGTCGGCGTGGTCGTCCTCGAACGGCTTTCGGTGGCGCGGGAACGCGGCCACCGGATCCTGGCTGTGCTGCGCGGCAGCGCGGTGAACCAGGACGGCGCTTCGAACGGCTTGACCGCCCCGAACGGGCCGTCGCAGCAGCGGGTGATCCGCGGCGCGCTGGCGAGCGCCGGGCTGGCACCGTCCGATGTGGACGTCGTGGAGGGCCACGGCACCGGGACGGCGCTGGGCGACCCGATCGAGGTCCAAGCGCTGCTCGCCACCTACGGGCAGGACCGGGACCAGCCGCTCTGGCTCGGTTCGCTGAAGTCGAACATCGGGCACACGCAGGCCGCCGCGGGGGTGGTGGGCGTGATCAAGATGGTCATGGCCATGCGCCACGGCGTCATGCCGGCCACGCTGCACGTCGACGAGCGCACGAGCCAGGTCGACTGGTCCGCGGGCGCGATCGAGGTGCTGACCGAGGCCCGCGAGTGGCCGCGGAACGGCCGGCCGCGGCGGGCGGGCGTGTCCTCCTTCGGGGCCAGCGGCACGAACGCGCACCTGATCATCGAGGAAGGCCCCGCCGACGAACCCGCGGCGGACGAGGCGGCACCCGTGGTGCCGCTGGTGGTGTCCGCGCGCAGCACCGCCTCCCTGGCCGGGCAGGCCGGCCGGCTGGCGGCGTTCCTCGAAAGCGCGTCCCTGTCCGGTGTGGCCGGTGCCTTGGTGTCGGGTCGCGCGACGCTGAACGAGCGCGCGGTCGTCATCGCGGGCTCGGCCGGCGAGGCCCAGGCCGGGTTGCTGGCGCTGGCCCGCGGCGAGAACGCGCCCGGCGTCGTGACCGGGACCGCGGGCAAGCCGGGCAAGGTCGTGTGGGTGTTCCCCGGCCAGGGCTCGCAGTGGCTCGGGATGGGCCGGGAGCTCCTGGACGCGTCGCCGGTGTTCGCCGAGCGGATCAAGGAGTGCGCCTCCGCGCTGGAGCAGTGGACCGACTGGTCGCTGCTCGACGTGCTCCGCGGCGACGCCGACCTCCTGGACCGCGTCGACGTCGTCCAGCCCGCGAGCTTCGCGATGATGGTCGGCCTCGCCGCGGTGTGGTCTTCCCTGGGCGTGCGCCCGGACGCGGTGCTGGGCCACTCCCAGGGCGAGATCGCCGCCGCGTGCGTGTCCGGGGCGTTGTCGCTGGACGACGCGGCGAAGGTGGTCGCGTTGCGCAGCCAGGCCATCGCCGCGGAACTGGCCGGACGCGGCGGCATGGCGTCGGTCGCGTTGAGCGAAGAAGACGCGGTCGCGCGGCTGGCGCCGTGGGCGGCCCAGGTCGAGGTGGCGGCGATCAACAGCCCGTCCTCGGTCGTCGTCGCCGGTGACGCGCAGGCCCTGGACGAGGCCCTGGAAGCCCTGTCCGGAGACGGTGTCCGGGTGCGGCGGGTCGCGGTGGACTACGCCTCGCACAGCCGGCACGTCGAGGACATCGCCGGCACCCTGGCCGAGACCCTGGCCGGGATCGACGCGCAGGCGCCGGTGATCCCGTTCTACTCCACCGTCCTCGGCGCGTGGATCGAGCAGGGCGTCGTCGACGGCGGCTACTGGTACCGGAACCTGCGGCAGCAGGTGCGGTTCGGCCCGTCGGTCGCGGACCTGGCCGGGCAGGGACACAGCGTGTTCGTCGAGATCAGCGCCCACCCGGTGCTGGTCCAGCCCCTGAGCGAGATCAGCGACGACGCCGTGGTGACCGGCTCGCTGCGGCGCGACGACGGCGGCCTCCGGCGCCTGCTGGCCTCGGCGGCCGAACTGCACGTCCGCGGCGTGGCCGTGGACTGGGCCGCGACGCTGCCCGCGGCCGGCTGGGTCGACCTGCCGACCTACGCCTTCGACCGCCGCCACTTCTGGCTGCACGACGCCGAAACCGCCGGGACCGAGACCGGCGAGGGCGCGGACGCCGAGTTCTGGACCGCGATCGAACAGTCCGATGTGGACAGCCTGGCCGAGCTCCTCGACCTGGTGCCCGAACAGCGCGGGGCGCTCAGCACCGTGGTCCCCGTGCTGGCCGGGTGGCGGGACCGGCGCCGCGAACGCTCGACCGCGGAGAAGCTGCGCTACCAGGTCACCTGGCAGCCCCTGGAGCGCGAAGCCACCGGCGTGCCGGGTGGGCGCTGGCTGGCCGTCGTCCCGGCCGGCACCACCGACGCGCTCCTGAACGAGCTGACCGGCCAGGGACTCGACGTCGTCCGGCTGGAGATCGAGGACCTTTCGCGGGGACAGCTCGCCGAGCGGCTGCGGGGTGTCCTGGCGGAGAACGACCTCACCGGCGTGCTGTCCCTGCTCGCCCTCGACGGCGGGCCCGCGGACGCGACCGAGGTCACCGCTTCGACGCTCGCGCTGGTCCAGGCCCTCGGCGACACCAACACGGCCGCGCCGCTGTGGTGCCTCACCTCCGGCGCGGTGAACATCGGCATCCAGGACGCCGTCACCGCACCGGCCCAGGCGGCCGTGTGGGGACTCGGCCGCGCCGTCGCGCTGGAGCGCCTCGACCGGTGGGGCGGCCTGATCGACCTGCCGGCGGCGATCGACGCGCGCACGGCCCAGGCCCTGCTCGGCGTGCTCAACGGCGCCGGCGGGGAGGACCAGCTCGCGCTCCGGCGGTCGGGCGTCTACCGCAGGCGGCTGGTGCGCAAGCCGGTGCCGGAGTCCGCGACGGGCAAGTGGGAACCGCGGGGCACGGTCCTGGTCACCGGCGGCGCCGAAGGGCTCGGCCGGCACGCCTCGGTCTGGCTCGCGCAGTCCGGCGCCGAACGCCTCATCGTCACCGGCACCGGCGGCGGCGAAGAACTGCGGGCCGAGCTGGCCGGGTTCGGCACCACGGTCGAGTTCTGCGCCGACACCGACCGGGACGCGATCGCGCGGCTGGTGGCGGACTCGGAGGTCACCGCCGTCGTGCACGCCGCGGACATCGCGCAGACCAGCTCCGTCGACGACACCGGGCGGGCCGACCTCGACGAGGTGTTCACCGCGAAGGTGACCACCGCGGTGTGGCTGGACCAGCTGTTCGAGGACACCCCGCTCGACGCCTTCGTCGTGTTCTCCTCCATCGCCGGCATCTGGGGCGGCGGTGGCCAGGGCCCGGCGGGTGCGGCGAACGCCGTCCTCGACGCCCTGGTCGAATGGCGCCGGGCCCGCGGCCTCAAGGCGACCTCGATCGCCTGGGGCGCCCTGGACCAGATCGGCATCGGCATGGACGAGGCCGCCCTCGCCCAGCTGCGCCGCCGCGGGGTCATCCCGATGGCGCCGCCGCTGGCGGTGACCGCGATGGTGCAGGCGGTCGCCGGCAACGAGAAGGCCGTGGCGGTGGCCGACATGGACTGGGGTGCCTTCATCCCCGCGTTCACGTCGGTGCGGCCCAGCCCGCTGTTCGCCGACCTGCCCGAGGCCAAGGCGATCCTCCAGGCGACGCAGGACGACGGCGAAGACGGCGACACGGCGGCCTCGCTCGCGGACTCCCTGCGGGCGGTCCCGGACGCCGAGCAGAACCGCATCCTGCTGAAGCTGGTCCGCGGGCACGCCTCGACGGTCCTCGGCCACAGCGGCGCCGAAGGCATCGGGCCGCGGCAGGCGTTCCAGGAGGTCGGCTTCGACTCCCTGGCCGCGGTGAACCTCCGCAACAGCCTGCACGCGGCCACCGGGCTGCGGCTGCCGGCGACGCTGATCTTCGACTACCCCACCCCGGAGGCGCTGGTCGGCTACCTGCGCGTCGAACTCCTCCGGGAGGCCGACGACGGCCTGGCCGGACGGGAAGACGACCTCCGGCGGGTCCTCGCGGCCGTGCCGTTCGCCCGGTTCAAGGAGGCGGGCGTCCTGGAAGCCCTGCTCGGCCTGGCCGACACCGACACCGACGCGGGCGCGGGCCCGGAGCCGGCGGTCCCCGAACCGGCCGCCGGCGACGCAGAACTGATCGACGCACTGGACATCTCCGGTCTCGTGCAACGGGCCCTCGGGCAGACGAGCTGACCGCCGATGGCGAACGAATCGTGGAGGAAGAACATGTCCGCGCCGAACGAGCAGATCGTTGACGCACTGCGCGCTTCGCTGAAGGAGAACGTCCGCCTCCAGCAGGAGAACGCCGCGCTCGCCGCGGCCGCGGCGGAGCCCATCGCGATCGTCTCCATGGCCTGCCGCTACGCCGGCGGGATCCGCGGCCCGGAGGACTTCTGGCGCGTGGTGTCCGAAGGCGCCGACGTCTACACCGGCTTCCCCGAGGACCGCGGCTGGGACGTCGAGGGCCTCTACCACCCGGACCCCGACAACCCCGGCACGACGTACGTGCGGGAGGGCGCCTTCCTGCGCGACGCGGCCCAGTTCGACGCCGGGTTCTTCGGTATCTCGCCGCGCGAGGCGCTCGCCATGGACCCGCAGCAGCGGCAGCTGCTGGAAGTGTCCTGGGAGACCCTGGAGCGGGCCGGGATCGACCCGCATTCGGTGCGGGGCAGCGACATCGGCGTGTACGCCGGGGTCGTCCACCAGGACTACGCCCCGGACCTCAGCGGGTTCGAGGGCTTCATGAGCCTGGAGCGCGCCCTCGGCACCGCGGGTGGCGTCGCCTCCGGCCGGGTCGCCTACACGCTCGGCCTCGAAGGCCCCGCCGTCACCGTCGACACCATGTGCTCGTCCTCGCTCGTGGCGATTCACCTCGCCGCACAGGCACTTCGCCGTGGTGAGTGCTCGATGGCCCTGGCCGGCGGCTCGACCGTGATGGCGACGCCGGGCGGGTTCGTCGGCTTCGCGCGGCAGCGGGCCCTGGCCTTCGACGGGCGCTGCAAGTCCTACGCCGCGGCCGCCGACGGCTCCGGCTGGGCCGAGGGCGTCGGCGTCCTGCTGCTGGAGCGGCTGTCGGTGGCGCGCGAACGCGGGCACCAGGTCCTCGCCGTCATCCGCGGCAGCGCGGTCAACCAGGACGGCGCGTCGAACGGCCTGACCGCGCCCAACGGCCCCGCGCAGCAGCGGGTCATCCGCAAGGCCCTCGCCGCCGCCGGACTGTCACCGTCCGATGTGGACACCGTGGAGGGGCACGGCACCGGCACGGTCCTCGGCGACCCGATCGAGGTGCAGGCCCTGCTGGCCACCTACGGCCAGGGCCGCGACCCGCAGCAGCCGCTGCTGCTCGGCTCGGTGAAGTCGATCGTCGGGCACACGCAGGCCGCCTCCGGCGTGGCCGGCGTGATCAAGATGGTCCAGTCGCTGCGGCACGGGCAGCTCCCGGCGACCCGGCACGTCGACGCGCCGACCCCCCAGGTCGACTGGTCGGCGGGCTCGATCCAGCTGCTGACCGAGGGCCGCGAATGGCCGCGCAACGGCCACCCGCGCCGCGGCGCGATCTCCGCGTTCGGCGCCAGCGGCACCAACGCGCACATGATCCTCGAAGAAGCGCCCGCCGACGAGCCGGCGGTCGAAGCGCCCGCCCCCGCGGGGGTGGTGCCGCTGGTCGTGTCGGCGGCCACCGCGGCTTCGCTGGCCGCCCAGGCCGGTCGGCTGGCGGAGGTCGGCGACATCTCCCTGGCGGACATGGCCGGGACGCTGGTGTCCGGCCGCGCGACGCTCAGCGAACGCGCTGTCGTCGTGGCCGGTTCGCCCGAAGAAGCCGTGACCGGGCTGCGGGCGCTGGCCCACGGCGAGAGCGCCCCCGGCCTGCTCACCGGCCGCGGCTCGGGTGCGCCGGGCAAGGTCGTCTGGGTGTTCCCCGGCCAGGGCACGCAGTGGACGGGCATGGGCCGGGAACTCCTGGCCGCCTCGCCGGTCTTCGCGGCGCGGATCGCCGAGTGCGAGACCGCGCTCGGGCGGTGGGTCGACTGGTCGCTGACCGACGTCCTGCGCGGCGACGCCGACCTGCTGCACCGGGTCGACGTCGTGCAGCCGGCGAGCTTCGCCGTGATGGTCGGGCTCGCGGCGGTGTGGGCTTCCCTCGGCGTCGAACCCGAGGCCGTGGTGGGGCACTCGCAGGGCGAGATCGCGGCCGCGTGCGTGTCTGGAGCGTTGACGCTGGAGGACGCCGCGAAGGTGGTGGCGTTGCGCAGCCAGGCGATCGCCGCCTCGCTGGCCGGCCGCGGCGGGATGGCCTCGGTCGCGCTGAGCGAAGAAGACGCGACCGCGCGGATCGAGGCGTGGGCGGGCCGCGTGGAAGTGGCGGCCGTCAACGGGCCGGCGTCCGTGGTCATCGCCGGGGACGCCGAAGCCCTGGACGAAGCTCTCGACGCGCTCGACGACCAAGGCGTCCGGATCCGGCGGGTCGCGGTGGACTACGCGTCCCACACCCGGCACGTCGAAGCCGCGCGTGACGCACTGGCCGAGATGCTCGGCGGGATCCGCGCGCAGGCGCCCGAGGTGCCGTTCTACTCGACCGTCACCGGCGAGTGGGTGGCAGATGCCGGCGTCCTCGACGGCGGCTACTGGTACCGCAACCTGCGTCGCCAGGTCCGGTTCGGCCCGGCCGTGGCCGACTTGGTCGAGCAGGGCCACCGGGTGTTCGTCGAGGTCAGCGCGCACCCCGTGCTCGTCCAGCCGATCAACGAACTCGTCGACGGCACCGAAGCCGTGGTGACCGGGACGCTGCGGCGCGAGGAGGGCGGCCTCCGGCGCCTGCTGGCCTCGGCGGCCGAGCTGTTCGTGCGCGGCGTGACCGTGGACTGGACCGGCGTGCTGCCGCCGTTCCGGCGCGCCGAGCTGCCGACGTACGCCTTCGACCACCAGCACTACTGGCTGCGGATGGGCGGGTCGGCGACGGACGCGGTGTCGCTGGGCCTCGTCGGCGCCGACCACCCGCTGCTCGGCGCGGTCGTCCCGCTGCCGCAGTCCGACGGCCTCGTCTTCACCTCGCGGCTGTCGCTGAAGACGCACCCCTGGCTGGCCGGGCACGCGATCGGCGGGGTCGTGCTCATCCCGGGCACGGTCTACGTCGACCTCGCCCTGCGCGCCGGGGACGAGCTCGGCTTCGGCGTCCTGGAAGAGCTCGTCATCGAGGCGCCGCTGGTGCTGGGCGAGCGCGGCGGGGTCCGCGTGCAGGTCGCGGTGAGCGGGCCGAACGAAACCGGCTCGCGCGCGGTGGACGTCTTCTCCATGCGAGAAGACGGCGACGAATGGACCCGGCACGCGACCGGTCTCCTCGGCGCGTCGACGTCCCGGGAACCGGACCGCTTCGACTTCGCCGCCTGGCCGCCCGCCGGGGCGCAGCCGATCGACGTCGAGAACTTCTACACCGACCTGACCGAGCGCGGGTACGCCTACAGCGGCGCCTTCCAGGGCATGCGGGCGGTGTGGCGGCGCGGTGAAGAGGTCTTCGCCGAGGTCGCCCTGCCCGACGACCACCGCGAGGACGCCGGCAAGTTCGGCCTCCACCCCGCGCTGCTCGACGCGGCCCTGCACACGAACGCCTTCGCCAACCCCGACGACGACCGCAACGTGCTGCCGTTCGCGTGGAACGGCCTGGTCCTGCACGCCGTGGGTGCTTCGGCGCTGCGGGTGCGGGTCGCGCCGGGCGGCCCGGACGCGCTGACGTTCCAGGCCGCCGACGAAACCGGTGGCCTGGTCGTCACCATGGATTCGCTGGTGTCCCGCGAGGTCTCGGCCGCGCAGCTGGAGACGGCGGCGGGCGAAGAGCGCGACTCGCTGTTCCAGGTGGACTGGGTCGAGCTGCCCGCGACCGAGAGCGTCTCCACTGACCACGTCGAGGTGCTCGAAGCCGCCGGCGGGGAGCCCCTGGACCTGACCAGCCGCGTCCTGGAAGCCGTGCAGGCGTGGCTCGAACGCGCGGCCGAGGAAGCCCGGCTGGTCGTGGTGACCCGCGGCGCCGTGCGCGAGGTGACCGACCCGGCCGGTGCCGCCGTGTGGGGTCTGGTGCGGGCCGCCCAGGCGGAGAACCCGGGCCGGATCGTCCTGGTCGACACCGACGGTGACGTCCCGCTGGGTGCCGTGCTGGGCAGCGGTGAACCGCAGATCGCCGTGCGCGGCAACGCGTTCTTCGTCCCGCGGCTGGCCCGCGCCACCGGTGAGGTGCCGGCGGCGCCCGCGGTGTTCGGTCCGGAAGGGACGGTCCTGCTCACCGGCGGCACCGGCTCCCTGGGTGGCCTGGTCGCCCGGCACCTGGTCGCCCGGCACGGCGTCCGGCGCCTGGTGCTCGCGAGTCGTCGCGGGGTGGCCGCCGAAGACCTCGTCACCGAACTGACCGGGCACGGCGCGACGGTGTCCGTGGTGGCGTGCGACGTCTCCGACCGCGACCAGGTCGCCGCGCTGCTGGCCGAGCACCGCCCGACCGGCATCGTGCACCTGGCGGGCCTGCTCGACGACGGCGTGCTCGGGGCGCTGACCCGGGAGCGGCTGGCCGGGGTGTTCGCCCCCAAGGTCGACGCGGTCCGCCACCTCGACGAACTGACCCGGGACAGCGAGCTCGACGCATTCGTCGTGTTCTCGTCCGCGGCCGCGCTGATGGGCTCGGCCGGCCAGGGCAACTACGCGGCGGCCAACGCCTTCCTCGACGGCCTGATGGCGGTGCGCCGCGCGGCGGGCCGGCCCGGCGTGTCGCTGGCGTGGGGCCTGTGGGAGCAGGCCGACGGCCTGACCGCCCACCTCAGCGCCACCGACCAGGCCCGGATGAGCCGCGGCGGCGTGCTGGCCATGACGCCCGCCGAGGCCCTCGACATCTTCGACATCGGCCTGGCCGCCGAGCAGGCGCTGCTCGTGCCGATCAAGCTCGACCTGCGGACGCTGCGCAGCCAGGCCACGGCCGGCGGCGAGGTCCCGCACCTGCTGCGCGGCCTGGTCCGCGCGAGCCGCCGGGTGACGCGGACGGCCGCCGCGAGCGGTGGTGGCGGCCTGGTCGCCAAGCTCGCCGGGCTGCCCGCCGAGGAGCAGGAAACGGTGCTGCTGGGCATCGTGCAGGCCGAAGCGGCCGCGGTGCTCGGCTTCAACGCCCCCGAGCTGGCCCAGGGCACGCGGGGGTTCAGCGACCTCGGCTTCGACTCGCTGACCGCGGTCGAGCTGCGGAACCGGCTGAGCGCGGCGACGAGTGTCAAGCTGCCCGCCACGCTCGTCTTCGACTACCCGACGCCGGTGGCGCTCGCCCGGCACCTGCGTGAGGAGCTGGGGGAGACCGTCGCGGGCGCGCCCGCGACGGTGACGGCGGCCCCCGTGGACGCGGGCGAGCCGATCGCCATCGTCGGCATGGCCTGCCGCCTGCCGGGCGGCGTCATGAGCCCCGACGACCTGTGGCGGATGGTCGCCGAAGGCCGCGACGGCATGTCGGCCTTCCCCGAAGACCGCGGCTGGGACCTGGAGGGCCTGTTCGACTCGGACCCCGAGCGCCCGGGCACGGCCTACATCCGGCAGGGCGGCTTCCTGCACGAGGCCGCGCTGTTCGACCCCGGCTTCTTCGGCATCTCGCCGCGGGAAGCCCTGGCCATGGACCCGCAGCAGCGGCTGCTGCTCGAAGCCTCCTGGGAAGCCCTCGAACGCGCGGGCATCGACCCGACCAAGGCCCGCGGCGACGCCGTCGGTGTCTTCTCCGGCGTCTCCATCCACGACTACCTCGAGTCCCTGACCAACATGCCCGCGGAACTTGAAGGCTTCGTCACCACCGCCACCGCGGGCAGCGTCGCCTCGGGCCGCGTGTCCTACACCTTCGGGTTCGAGGGCCCCGCGGTCACCGTGGACACCGCGTGCTCGTCGTCGCTGGTCGCGATCCACCTCGCGGCCCAGGCACTCCGGCAGGGCGAGTGCACGATGGCCCTGGCCGGTGGGGTCGCCGTGATGGGCTCGCCGATCGGGGTCATCGGCATGTCGCGGCAGCGCGGCATGGCCGAGGACGGCCGGGTCAAGGCGTTCGCCGACGGCGCGGACGGCACCGTCCTGTCCGAGGGGGTCGGCATCGTCGTCCTCGAACGGCTTTCGGTGGCCCGCGAGCGCGGTCACCGGGTCCTCGCCGTGCTCCGCGGCAGCGCGGTCAACCAGGACGGCGCCTCCAACGGCCTCACCGCCCCGAACGGGCCGTCGCAGCAGCGGGTGATCCGCAGCGCGCTGGCCGGCGCCGGACTGCAACCGTCCGAAGTGGACGTCGTCGAGGCGCACGGCACCGGCACCGCGCTGGGCGACCCGATCGAGGCCCAGGCGCTGCTGGCCACCTACGGCAAGAACCGCGAGACGCCGTTGTGGCTCGGCTCGCTGAAGTCGAACATCGGCCACACGCAGGCGGCCGCGGGGGTCGCGGCCGTCATCAAGATGGTCCAGGCGCTGCGGCACGACACGCTGCCGCCGACCCTCCACGTGCAGGAACCCACCAAGCAGGTGGACTGGTCCGCGGGCGCGGTCGAGCTGCTGACCGAGGGCCGCGAGTGGGCCCGCAACGGCCACCCGCGCCGGGCCGGCGTCTCGTCGTTCGGCATCAGCGGCACCAACGCGCACCTCATCCTCGAAGAAGCGCCCGCCGACGACACGCCCGAGGCGGCCGTGCCCGACGCCGTGGTGCCGGTCGTGGTGTCCGCGCGCAGCGCCGGTTCCCTGGCCGGCCAGGCCGGGCGGCTCGCGGCGTTCCTCGACGGAGACGTCTCGCTGACCCGCGTGGCGGGAGCCCTGCTGTCGACCCGGGCGACGCTGACCGACCGGGCCGTCGTCGTGGCGGGCTCGGCGGAGGAGGCCCGGAACGGGCTGACCGCGCTGGCCCGCGGCGAAAGCGCGGCCGGCCTGGTGACCGGCATTGCCGGGATGCCCGGCAAGACGGTCTGGGTGTTCCCCGGCCAGGGGACGCAGTGGGCGGGCATGGGCCGGGAGCTCCTGGAAGCGTCCCCGGTGTTCGCCGAGCGGATCACCGAATGCGCCGCCGCGCTGGAGCCGTGGGTCGACTGGTCGCTGCTCGACGTTCTCCGCGGCGAGGGCGATCTGGACCGGGTCGACGTGCTGCAGCCCGCGAGTTTCGCCGTGATGGTCGGTCTCGCCGCCGTCTGGGCCTCGGTCGGTGTCGTGCCCGATGCGGTCCTGGGGCACTCCCAGGGTGAGATCGCCGCGGCCTGCGTGTCGGGTGCACTGTCCCTTGAGGACGCCGCGAAGGTGGTGGCGTTGCGGAGCCAGGCGATCGCGGCGGAGCTGTCCGGCCGCGGCGGGATGGCGTCGGTCCAGCTGAGCCACGACGAGGTGGCCTCCCGGCTGGCGCCGTGGGAGGGGCGCGTCGAGATCGCCGCGGTCAACGGCCCGGCCTCGGTCGTGATCGCGGGTGATGCCGAAGCGCTCACGGAAGCCGTGGCAGTCATCGGTGGCCGGCGGGTGGCGGTGGACTACGCGTCCCACACCCGGCACGTGGAAGACATCGAGGGCACCCTCGCCGAGACCTTGGCCGGGATCGAGGCGCAGGCGCCGGTGGTGCCGTTCCTCTCGACGGTCACGGGTGAGTGGATCACCGAAGCCGGGGTCGTGGACGGCGGGTACTGGTACCGGAACCTGCGCAACCAGGTCCGGTTCGGCCCGGCGGTGGAGACGCTGCTGGGGCAGGGGCACGGTGTGTTCGTCGAGGTCAGTGCCCACCCCGTCCTGGTCCAGCCGATCAGCGAGCTCGCCGACGCGGTCGTCACCGGGACCCTGCGGCGCGACGACGGCGGGGTGCGGCGGCTGCTGACCTCGATGGCCGAGCTGTTCGTCCAGGGTGTCCCGGTCGACTGGGCCACCATGGCGCCGCCCGCGCGCGTCGAGCTGCCGACGTACGCCTTCGACCACCAGCACTTCTGGCTCAGCCCGCCCGCCGCGGCCGACGCGCCTTCCCTGGGCCTGGCCGGCGCCGACCACCCGCTGCTGGGGGCGGTCCTGCCGCTGCCGCAGTCCGACGGTCTCGTGTTCACCTCGCGCCTGTCGGTGCGGACGCACCCGTGGCTGGCCGACGGCGTCCCGAGTGCCGCTCTGGTGGAGCTGGCCGTGCGGGCCGGTGACGAAGCCGGGTGCCCGGTCCTCGACGACCTGACCGTCGAATCTCCGCTGGTCCTGCCCGAAAGCGGCGGCTTGCGGATGCAGGTCACCGTGAGCGGCGAGCGCGTGGTCGAGGTGTATTCGCAGCGCGAAGGCGACGAAGACTGGACCCGGAACGCCACCGGGCACTTGTCGGCGACGGCTCCGGCGCACGAGCCCTTCGACTTCACCGTGTGGCCGCCCGCCGGCGCCCAGGAGGCCGACGGCGGCTGGCGGCGCGGCGAGGAGATCTTCGCCGAGGTCGCGCTGCCCGAGGAACTGGACGCCGCCGCGTTCGGCATCCACCCGGCGCTGCTGGACGCGGCCGTGCGCCCGGTCCTCGCGGACGGCGAGCAGCCGGCGGAGTGGCACGGCCTGGTCCTGCACGCCGCGGGCGCCTCGGCGCTGCGGGTCCGGCTGGTGCCCGGCGTCTCCCTCGAAGCGGCCGACGAAACGGGTGGCCTGGTCGTCACCGCCGGCCCGGTGGTGGGCCGGGAACTCTCGGCCGGGCAGGCCCGCGCCGGATCGCTGTACCGGGTCGACTGGACCGAAGTGTCCCTTGCGGACAGTGCGACACCGGCGGAGCCGGTCGAAGTGCTCGAAGCCTTCGGAGAGGAGCCTCTCGAACTGACCAGCCGCGTGCTGGAAGCCGTGCAGGGGTTCCTCGCCGACGCGGCCGACGACGCCCGGCTGGTCGTGGTGACCCGCGGCGCGGTGCCCGCCGGCGACGGTGCGGTGACCGACCCCGCCGGGGCGGCCGTGTGGGGCCTGGTCCGGGCCGCGCAGGCGGAGAACCCGGACCGCATCTTCCTGATCGACACCGACGGGGAGATCCCGGCCCTGGCGGGTGACGAGCCGCAGCTCGCGGTGCGCGGCGGGAAGTACTTCGTGCCCCGCCTCGCCCGCGCGGAGCGGAGCGGGGAGCCGGTGTTCCGCCCGGACGGGACGGTCCTGATCTCGGGCGCCGGCGCGCTCGGCGGCCTGGTGGCCCGGCGCCTGGTGGAGCGCCACGGCGTGCGGAAGCTGGTGCTGGCGAGTCGTCGAGGACCGGCCGCCGACGGCCTGGCCGACCTGGTCGCCGAGCTGGACGCGGAAGTGTCGGTGGTGGCGTGTGACGTCTCCGACCGCGCTCAGGTGGCCGCGCTGCTCGACGAGCACCGGCCCACCGCCGTGGTGCACACCGCCGGTGTCCTCGACGCGGGCGTCATCGGGACGCTCGACCGCGAGCGGCTGGCCAGGGTGTTCGCGCCCAAGGTCGATGCGGTGCGGCACCTCGACGAGCTCACCCGCGACCGGGACCTCGACGCTTTCGTCGTCTACTCCTCGGTTTCCGCCGTGTTCATGGGCGCGGGCAGCGGCAGCTACGCCGCCGCGAACGCCTTCCTGGACGGCCTGATGGCGAATCGCCGGGCGGCCGGCCTGCCGGGCTTGTCGCTGGCGTGGGGCCTGTGGGACCAGAGCACCGGCATGGCCGCCAACACCGACGAGGCCACCCGGGCCCGGATGAGCCGCCGCGGCGGCCTGCAGATCATGACGCAGGCCGAGGGCATGGACCTGTTCGACGCCGCCCTCGGCTCGAGCGAGTCGCTGCTGGTGCCCGCGAAGCTGGACCTCCGCGCGGGCGGAACCGTGCCGCCCATGCTGCGTGGCCTGGTCCGCGTGGGACGGCAGCGGGCCCGCACCGCGTCCACCGCGGACAACGGGCTGGCCGGACGGCTGGCCGGGCTCGCGCCCGCGGACCAGCTCACCCTGCTCCTGGACCTGGTCCGGGCGCAGGTGGCGGCCGTGCTCGGGCACGCCGACGCCAGTGCCGTCCGCGTGGACACCGCGTTCAAGGACGCCGGGTTCGACTCGCTGACCGCGGTCGAGCTGCGCAACCGGATGCGGACCGCCACCGGGCTGAAGCTGCCCGCGACGCTGGTCTTCGACTACCCGAACCCCCAGGCCCTCGCCCGGCACCTGCGCGAGGAGCTCGGCGGCGCGGCGGAGACGCCGGTCGCCACGGCGGCCGCGAAGGCCGACCTCGACGAGCCGATCGCCATCGTCGGCATGGCCTGCCGCCTGCCGGGCGGGGTCGCCGGCCCCGAGGACCTCTGGCGGCTGGTCGCCGAGGGCCGGGACGCGGTCTCGGGCTTCCCGACCGACCGCGGCTGGGACCTGGAAAGCATCTACGACCCGGACCCGGCCCGCCCGGGCAAGACCTACACCCGGCACGGCGGCTTCCTGCACGAAGCCGGGCTCTTCGACGCGGGGTTCTTCGGGATCTCGCCGCGTGAGGCCGTCGCCATGGACCCCCAGCAGCGGCTGCTGCTGGAGGCCTCCTGGGAGGCGATGGAAGACGCCGGCGTCGACCCGCTTTCGCTGAAGGGCAACGACGTCGGCGTGTTCACCGGCATGTTCGGCCAGGGCTATGTCGCGCCCGGGGACAGCGTCGTCACCCCGGAGCTGGAGGGCTTCGCCGGCACCGGCGGGTCGTCGAGCGTGGCGTCCGGCCGCGTGTCGTACGTGTTCGGCTTCGAAGGCCCGGCGGTGACGATCGACTCGGCGTGCTCGTCTTCGCTGGTCGCGATGCACCTCGCCGCGCAGTCCCTGCGGCAGGGCGAATGCTCGATGGCCCTGGCCGGCGGCGCGACGGTGATGGCGAACCCCGGCGCGTTCGTGGAGTTCTCCCGGCAGCGGGGACTCGCTGTCGACGGGCGCTGCAAGGCCTTCGCCGCCGCGGCCGACGGCACCGGCTGGGCCGAGGGTGTCGGCGTGCTCGTCCTCGAACGGCTGTCGGTGGCCCGCGAACGCGGCCACCGGATCCTGGCCGTGCTGCGCGGCAGCGCGGTCAACCAGGACGGCGCCTCCAACGGCCTCACCGCGCCGAACGGGCCCTCGCAGCAGCGGGTGATCCGCCGGGCGCTGCTGAGCGCCGGGCTGGCACCGTCCGATGTGGACGCCGTCGAGGCGCACGGCACCGGGACCACCCTGGGTGACCCGATCGAGGCGCAGGCCTTGCTCGCCACCTACGGCAAGGACCGCGAGACGCCGTTGTGGCTCGGCTCCCTGAAGTCGAACATCGGGCACGCCCAAGCCGCCGCGGGTGTCGCGGGCGTGATCAAGATGGTCCAGGCGCTCCGGCACGAAGTGCTGCCCCCGACGCTGCACGTCGACCAGCCGACTCCCGAAGTGGACTGGTCCGCCGGGGCGGTCGAACTGCTGACGGAGGCGCGCGAGTGGCCGCGCACCGGCCGCCCGCGCCGGGCCGGGGTGTCCGCGTTCGGCGTCAGCGGCACGAACGCGCACCTGATCCTGGAGGAGGCGCCCGCCGAAGAGCCGGTGCCCACACCCGAGGTTCCGGTGGTGCCGGTCGTGGTTTCCGCCCGCAGCACGGCTTCCCTGGCCGCGCAGGCCGGCCGGCTCGCCGAAGCCGTGGAGGCCGCGCCGCTGGCGGGCGTCGCCCGGGCGCTGGTGACGAACCGGGCCGCGCTGACCGAGCGCGCGGTCGTCGTCGCGGGCTCTCGCGAAGAAGCCGCGACGGGCCTGGAAGCGCTGGCCCGCGGGGAAGACACGGCCGCGGTGGTCACCGGCCGGGCCGGAGCGCCGGGCAAGCTCGTCTGGGTCTTCCCGGGTCAGGGCTCGCAGTGGGTCGGCATGGGCCGGGAGCTCCTCGAAGCGTCCCCGGTGTTCGCCGAGCGGGTGGCCGAGTGCGCGGCCGCGCTGGCACCGTGGGTCGATTGGTCGCTGCTCGACGTGCTGCGCGGGGAATCCGACCTCCTGGATCGCGTCGACGTCGTGCAGCCCGCGAGCTTCGCGGTGATGGTCGGCCTCGCCGCGGTGTGGCAGTCCGTCGGCGTGCGGCCGGACGCCGTCGTGGGGCACTCCCAGGGCGAGATCGCGGCGGCGTGCGTCTCGGGTGCGTTGTCGCTGCAGGACGCGGCGAAGGTGGTCGCGGTGCGCAGCCAGGCGATCGCCACCCGGCTGGCCGGCCGCGGCGGCATGGCCTCGGTCGCGTTGAGCGAAGAAGACGCGACCGCGTGGCTGGCGCCGTGGGCCGACCGGGTCCAGGTGGCCGCGGTCAACAGCCCCACCTCCGTGGTGATCGCCGGGGAAGCCCAGGCCCTCGACGAGGTCGTCGCGGCGTTGTCCGGACAGGGAGTCCGCGTCCGGCGGGTCGCCGTGGACTACGGATCCCACACCAACCAGGTCGAAGCCATCGAGGACCTGCTCGCCGAGGCACTGGCCGGCCTCGAAGCGCACGCCCCGAAGGTGCCGTTCTTCTCGACTCTCACCGGTGACTGGATCACCGGCGCCGGGGTCTTCGACGGCGGTTACTGGTACCGGAACCTGCGCAACCAGGTCGGCTTCGGCCCGGCGGTGGCGGAGCTCGTCCGCCAGGGCCACGGCGTGTTCGTCGAGGTCAGCGCGCACCCGGTGCTGGTCCAGCCGCTCAGCGAAATCAGCGACGACGCGGTCGTCACCGGCTCGCTGCGGCGCGAGGACGGTGGCCTGCGCCGCCTGCTGACCTCGATGGCCGAGCTGTTCGTGCGGGGTGTCGCGCTCGACTGGACCGCGGTCCTGCCGCGGACGGGCCGGGTCGACCTGCCCAAGTACGCCTTCGACCACCGGCACTACTGGCTCCGGCCCGCCGAGACCGCGACCGACGCGGCCTCGCTGGGCCAGGCGGCCGCCGACCACCCGCTGCTGGGCGCGGTCGTCGAGCTGCCGCAGTCCGACGGCCTGGTCTTCACCTCGCGGCTGTCGGTGCGGACGCACCCCTGGCTCGCCGACCACGCGGTCGGCGGCGTGGTGATCCTCCCCGGTTCCGGGCTGGCCGAACTGGCCGTGCGGGCCGGTGACGAAGCCGGGTGCACCGCGCTCGACGAGCTGATCATCGAGGCGCCGCTGGTGGTGCCCGCCCAGGGCGGGGTCCGGGTCCAGGTCGCGCTGAGCGGCCCGGACGAGACCGGCTCGCGCACAGTGGACGTCTACTCGCAGCGCGACGGCGGCACGGGCAGCTGGACACGGCACGCCACCGGCGTCCTGTCGACGGCCCCCGCCCAGGACCCGGCCTTCGACTTCCACGCCTGGCCGCCCGCGGACGCCGAGCGCATCGACGTCGAGACCTTCTACGCGGACCTGGCCGGCCGTGGTTACGGGTACGGGCCGGCGTTCCAGGGACTGCGGGCGGTGTGGCGGCGTGACGACGACGTCTTCGCCGAGGTCGCCCTGCCCGAGGACCTGCGCAAGGACGCGGGCCGGTTCGGCGTCCACCCGGCGCTGCTCGACGCCGCCCTGCAGGCCGCGACCGTCGGCGGCGAGCCCGGCGAGCCGGTGCTCGCCTTCGCCTGGAACGGCCTGGTCCTGCACGCCGCGGGCGCTTCGGCCCTGCGGGTCCGGCTCACGCCGAGCGGCCCGGACGCGCTGTCCGTCGAAGCCGCCGACGAGACCGGTGGCCTGGTCCTGACCATGGAATCGCTGGTCTCCCGGCCGGTCTCGGCCGAGCGGCTGGGCGCCGCGGCCGACGCGGGCCACGACGCGATGTTCCGCGTCGACTGGACCGAGCTGCCTGCCGTGCCGAATGCGGAGCTGCCGCCGTGGATGCCGGTGGACACCGCCGACGACGTGACCGCCCTGGCGGAGAAGGCGGACGCGCCACCGGTGGTGGTGCTCGAAGCCGCCGGTGCGGACGCCTTGGCCGTGACGTCCCGGGTGCTCGAGATCGTGCAGGCGTGGCTGGCCGCGCCCGCGTTCGAGGAAGCCCGGCTGGTCGTGACGACCCGCGGCGCGGTGCCCGCCGGCGGCGACCACACGCTGACCGACCCGGCCGCCGCCGCGGTGTGGGGCCTGGTCCGGTCCGCCCAGGCGGAGCACCCGGACCGGATCGTCCTGCTGGACACCGACGGCGAAGTCCCGCTGGGTGCGGTGCTGGCCTCCGGTGAGCCGCAGCTCGCGGTGCGCGGGACGACCTTCCACGTGCCCCGGCTCGCCCGCGCCACCCGGATTTCGGACACGCCAGCCGCGTTCGACCCCGACGGGACGGTCCTGGTCTCGGGCGCGGGATCGCTGGGCGCGCTGGTCGCCCGGCACCTGGTCACCCGGCACGGCGTGCGCCGGGTGGTGCTGGCGAGCCGGCAGGGCCGGGACGCCGACGGCGCCCAGGACCTGATCACCGAGCTGACCGGCGAAGGCGCGGACGTGTCCTTCGTGGCCTGTGACGTCTCCGACCGGGACCAGGTGGCCGCCCTCCTCGCGGACCTGCCCGACCTGACCGGGGTGGTGCACACCGCCGGCGTCTTCGAGGACGGCGTGATCGAGGCGCTGACCCCCGCCCGGCTGGCGAACGTCTACGCGGCCAAGGTCACCGCCGCCGTTCACCTCGATGAGCTCACCCGCGACCGGGACCTCGGCGCGTTCGTCGTGTTCTCGTCCGTTGCCGGCGTGATGGGCGGTGGCGGCCAAGGCCCGTACGCGGCGGCCAACGCCTTCCTGGACGCGGCGATGGCGAGTCGCCGGGCCGCTGGCCTGCCGGGCTTGTCCCTGGCCTGGGGCCTCTGGGAACGCAGCAGCGGCATGGCCGCCCACCTCAGCGACGTCGACCACGCGCGGGCGAGCCGCAACGGCGTCCTGGAACTGACCCGCGCCGAGGGCCTGGAGCTGTTCGACCTCGGGCTGCGAACGGCCGAGTCGCTGCTCGTGCCGATCAAGCTCGACCTCGCCGCGATGCGGGCGAGCACGGTCCCGGTCCTGTTCCGCGGTCTCGTCCGGCCGAGCCGGACCCAGGCCCGGTCGGTGTCCACTGTGGACCGCGGACTGGCCGGGCTGCCCGCGGTCGAGCGGGAAGCGGCGCTGGTCGACCTGGTGCGCGGGCAGGTCGCGGTCGTGCTCGGCTACGACGGGCCGGACGCGGTGCGCGCGGACACGGCGTTCAAGGACACCGGGTTCGATTCGCTGACGTCGGTGGAACTGCGGAACCGGCTGCGCGAGGCGACCGGGCTGAAGCTGCCCGCCACGCTGGTCTTCGACTACCCGAACCCGCTGGCCGTCGCCCGTTACCTCAGCGCACGGATGGTGCCGGAGAGCAACGGGAACGGGCGCAACGGGGATGACGACCGGCTGCGGCACGCGCTCGCGTCGATCGCGGGCGAGGAGCCGTCGATCGCCGACCTCGGCGTCGACGACCTCGTGCAACTGGCTTTCGGCGACGAGTGATGGGGAGCAAGTGGTGAGTGCGTCGTATGAAAAGGTCGTCGAGGCGCTGCGGAAGTCCCTCGAAGAGGTCGGCACGCTGAAGAAGCGGGTCAACGCCGCCAGCGAGCCGATCGCGATCGTCGGCATGGCGTGCCGGCTGCCCGGGGGCGTCGCGGGGCCGGACGACCTGTGGCGGCTGGTGGCCGAAGGCGGCGACGCCGTGTCGGGGTTCCCCACCGACCGCGGCTGGGACCTGGACACCCTGTTCGACGCGGACCCGGACCACGCGGGGACGTCCTACACCGACCGGGGCGGCTTCCTCCACGACGCCGCCCTGTTCGACCCGGGCTTCTTCGGGATTTCGCCGCGCGAGGCCCTCGCCATGGACCCGCAACAGCGGCTGCTGCTGGAGACGTCCTGGGAAGCCCTCGAAGGCGTCGGCCTCGACCCGACCTCGTTGAAGGGCACCGACGTCGGCGTCTTCACCGGCGCCGGCGGCTCGGGCTACGGCGGCGGCCTGACCGGCCCGGAGATGCAGAGCTTCGCGGGCACCGGGCTGGCGTCGAGCGTGGCGTCGGGCCGGGTGTCCTACGTCTTCGGGTTCGAAGGCCCGGCGGTCACCATCGACACCGCCTGCTCGTCGTCGCTGGTGGCCATGCACCTGGCCGCGCAGGCCCTCCGCCAGGGCGACTGCTCGATGGCACTGGCCGGCGGCGCGATGGTGATGTCGGGCCCCGACTCCTTCGTCGTCTTCTCCCGGCAACGGGGACTGGCCACCGACGGCCGCTGCAAGGCGTTCGCCTCCGGCGCCGACGGCATGGTGCTCGCCGAGGGCATCAGCGTGGTCGTGCTGGAGCGGCTGTCGGTCGCGCGCCGGCGCGGGCACCACGTCCTCGCCGTGCTGCGGGGCAGCGCGGTGAACCAGGACGGCGCGTCCAACGGCCTCACCGCCCCGAACGGCCCTTCGCAGCAGCGCGTCATCCGCGCGGCACTGGCGAACGCCGGCCTCGGACCGTCCGATGTGGACCTCGTCGAGGCCCACGGCACCGGCACCAGCCTGGGCGATCCCATCGAGGCGCAAGCGCTGCTGGCCACCTACGGGCAGGAGCGGGAGACGCCGTTGTGGCTCGGCTCGCTGAAGTCGAACATCGGCCACACCCAGGCCGCCGCGGGCGTGGCCAGCGTGATCAAGGTCGTCCAGGCGCTGCGGCACGGCGTCATGCCGCCGACCCTGCACGTCGACGAGCCCAGCTCGCAGGTGGACTGGTCCGAAGGCGCGGTGGAACTGCTGACGGAGAGCCGCGAGTGGCCGCGCGGCGACCGGCCGCGCCGCGCCGGGGTGTCCTCCTTCGGCGTCAGCGGCACGAACGTGCACCTGATCATCGAGGAGGCGCCCGAGGAGCCGGCCGCGGCCGCGCCGGTTTCCGCGGCCGTCGTGCCGCTGGTGGTTTCGGCGCGCAGCACCGGCTCCCTGGCCGGGCAGGCCGAACGGCTGGCCGGGGTGGCGGTGCCGACGGCGAACCTCGCCGGGGCGCTGGTGTCCGGGCGCGCGGTGCTCGAGGAACGCGCGGTGGTCGTGGCCGGTTCGGACGAGGAAGCCCGCGCGGGGCTCGGTGCGCTGGCCCGCGGGGAGGCCGCGCCCGGCGTCGTGACCGGGACCGCGGGCCAGCCGGGCAAGGTCGTCTGGGTGTTCCCGGGGCAGGGAACGCAGTGGGCCGGCATGGGCCGCGAGCTCCTGGACTCCTCGCCGGTGTTCGCCGAGCGGATCAAGGAGTGCGCGGCCGCACTGGACCAGTGGACCGACTGGTCCCTGCTGGCCGTCCTCCGGGGCGAAGGCGACCTGGACCGCGTCGACGTGCTGCAGCCCGCGTGCTTCGCGGTGATGGTCGGGCTGGCCGCCGTCTGGGAATCCGTGGGGGTCCGGCCGGACGCCGTCGTCGGGCACTCGCAGGGCGAGATCGCCGCGGCCTGCGTGTCCGGGGCGCTCACCCTCGACGACGCCGCGAAGGTCGTTGCCCTGCGCAGCCAGGCGATCGCGGCGCGGCTGTCCGGCCGCGGCGGGATGGCGTCGGTCGCGCTGAGCGAAGACGAGGCGAACGCGCGGCTGGCGCTGTGGGACGGCCGGATCGAGGTCGCCGCGGTCAACGGCCCCGCCTCGGTGGTGATCGCCGGCGACGCCCAGGCCCTGAACGAAGCCCTGGAGGTGCTGGCCGGGGACGGCGTCCGCGTCCGGCAGGTCGCCGTCGACTACGCCTCGCACACCCGGCACGTCGAGGACATCCGCGACACCCTCGCCGAGACCCTGGCCGGGATCACCGCGCAGGCGCCGGTCGTGCCGTTCTTCTCGACCGTCACCGGCGAGTGGGTGCGGGACGCCGAGGTCCTGGACGGTGGTTACTGGTACCGGAACCTGCGCAACCAGGTCGGCTTCGGCCCGGCCGTGGCCGCGCTGATCGAGCAGGGCCACGGCGTGTTCGTCGAGGTCAGCGCCCACCCGGTGCTGGTGCAGCCGATCAGCGAGCTCACCGACGCGGTCGTCACCGGGACGTTGCGGCGCGAGGACGGCGGCCTGCGGCGGCTCCTGACGTCGATGGCCGAGGTGTTCGTCCGCGGCGTCCGCGTCGACTGGGCCACGCTCGTGCCGCCCGCACGCGCTGACCTGCCGACGTACGCCTTCGACCGGCAGCACTTCTGGCTCCGGCCGGCCGCGCAGGCGGACGCCGTCTCGCTCGGCCAAGCCGAGGCCGGGCACCCGCTGCTCGGCGCGGTCGTGCAGCTCCCGCAGTCGGACGGCCTCGTGTTCACCTCACGGCTGTCGCTGCGGACGCACCCGTGGCTCGCCGACCACACCATCGGCGGCGTGGTGCTCTTCCCCGGCACCGGGCTGGTCGAGCTGGCGGTGCGGGCCGGCGACGAAGCCGGCTGCCCGGTCCTCGACGAACTCGTGACGGAAGCGCCGCTGGTCGTGCCCGCGCAGGGCGGGGTGAACGTCCAGGTCACGGTGAGCGGCCCGGACCAGAACGGCGCGCGCACGGTGGACGTCCACTCCCAGCGCGAGGACGGGTGGACCCGGCACGCGACCGGCACGGTTTCGGCGACCCCGGCCGGCGGCGCCGGCTTCGACTTCACCGCGTGGCCGCCGCCGGACGGGCAGCGCGTCGAGATCGGCGACTTCTACGCCGACCTCGCCGAGCGCGGATACGCGTACGGGCCGCTGTTCCAGGGCGTGTGGGCGGTGTGGCAGCGCGGCAGCGGGGCGAACACCGAAGTGTTCGCCGAGGTCGCCCTGCCCGGCGACCGGCGGGAAGACGCCGCCCGGTTCGGCCTGCACCCCGCGTTGCTCGACGCGGCCCTGCAGACCGGGACGATCGCCGCGGCCGCGTCCGGACAGCCCGGGAAGCCCGTGATGCCGTTCTCGTGGAACCGGCTGGCCCTGCACGCGGTGGGCGCCGCGGGCCTGCGGGTCCGGATCGCCCCCGGCGGGCCGGACGCGCTGACCGTCGAAGCCGCCGACGAGACCGGCACTCCCGTGCTGACCATGGACTCGCTGATCCTGCGCGAGGTCGCCCTCGACCAGCTCGACACCGCGCGCACCAGCTCGCTGTACCGGGTCGACTGGCCCGAACTGCCCATTGTGGACAGTGCGGCGCCGGTAGGTGACATCGAGGTGCTCGATGCTTCCGGTGAGGAGCCCCTGGAGCTGGCCGGCCGGGTGCTCGAAGCCGTGCAGGCGTTCCTCGCCGACGCGGCGGAAGACGCCCGGCTGGTCGTGGTGACCCGGGGCGCCGTCCGCGACGTGACCGACCCGGCCGGGTCCGCGGTGTGGGGCCTGGTCCGGGCCGCCCAGTCGGAGAACCCCGACCGGATCGTGCTGCTCGACACCGACGGCGACGTGTCACCGGAAGCCGTGCTGGCGACCGGCGAACCGCAGCTGGCGCTGCGCGGCAAGACGTTCTCGGTGCCCCGGCTCACCCGCGTCACCGAACCGGCGGAGACACCGCTGACCTTCCGTCCGGACGGGACGGTCCTCGTCTCCGGCGGCGGGACGCTGGGTGCGCTGGCGGCCCGTGCCCTGGTCACCCGGCACGGCGTCCGGCGACTGGTCCTGGCCAGCCGGCGCGGCCGGGACGCCGAGGGCGTCGAAGCCCTCGTCACCGAACTGACCGGGCAGGGCGCGTCGGTGTCCGTGGTGGCCTGCGACGTCTCCGACCGGGACCAGGTGGCCGCACTGCTCGAGGCACACCCGGTGACCGCGGTGGTGCACACGGCGGGCGTGTTCGACGCCGGTGTCACCGGGGCGCTGAACCGGGAGCGGCTGGCCAAGGTGTTCGCGCCCAAGGTCGACGCCGCCCGGCACCTCGACGAGCTCACGCGCGACCTGGACCTCGACGCGTTCATCGCCTACTCGTCCGCGTCCTCGATCTTCATGGGCGCGGGCAGCGGCGGGTACGCGGCGGCGAACGCCTTCCTCGACGGCCTGATGGCCGCCCGCCGCGCGGCCGGCCTGCCCGGCCTTTCGCTGGCCTGGGGTCCGTGGGAACAGCTCACCGGCATGGCGGACACCATCGACGACCTCACCCTCGCCCGGATGAGCCGGCGCGAAGGCCGCGGCGGCGTCCGGGCGCTCGGGTCCGCCGAAGGCATGGAACTCTTCGACGCCGCCCTCGCGGCCGGGGAGGCACTGCTGGTGCCGATCGAACTCGACCTGCGCGAGGTGCGGGCCGACGCGGCCGCCGGCGGCACGGTGCCGCACCTGCTGCGCGGGCTGGTCCGGGCGGGCAGGCAGGCGGCGCGCACGGCGTCCGGCGACGACGGCGGCCTGGCCCGCAAGCTGGCCGGGCTGACCGTCGCCGAACAGGAAGCGCTGCTGCTCGACCTCGTCCGCGGCCAGGTCGCCGTGGTGCTCGGGCACGCCGACAGCTCCCGCGTCCGCGCGGACGCGGCGTTCAAGGACGCCGGGTTCGACTCGCTGACGTCGGTGGAGCTGCGCAACCGGCTGCGCGAGGCGACCGGCCTGAAACTGCCCGCGACGCTGGTCTTCGACCACCCGAACCCGCTGGTCCTGGCCCGGCACCTGCGGACGGAACTCGCCGTCGAGGAGGCGTCCCCCGCGGACACGGTGCTGGCCGGGCTCGCCGGGCTGGAGGCGGCCATCACGGCCGCGTCCGACGGCCCGGACGGCGACCGGATCACCGCGCGGCTGCGGGAACTGCTCAAGACCGCCGAGGCGGCCGACGCCCGGCCGGACCCGGCCGACGATCTCGACACGGCCAGCGACGAGGAGCTCTTCGCCCTCGTCGACGGGCTCGACTGAAACCGCACACATGAAACTTCTAGGGGTTGAGTTCAGTGGCTGACGAGGGACAACTCCGCGACTACCTCAAGCGGGCGATCGCCGACGCCCGCGACGCCCGCACGCGGCTGCGCGAGGTCGAGGAGCAGGCGCGGGAGCCGATCGCCATCGTCGCCATGGCGTGCCGCTACCCGGGCGGGGTGTCCTCGCCCGAAGACCTGTGGCGGCTGGTGGCCGAGGGGACCGACGCCGTCTCCGCGTTCCCCGGCGACCGCGGCTGGGACGTCGACGGGCTCGTCGACCCGGACCCCGACCGCCCGGGCACGACGTACACGGACCAGGGCGGCTTCCTCCACGACGCGGGCCTCTTCGACGCGGGGTTCTTCGGCATCTCGCCGCGCGAGGCCGTCGCGATGGACCCGCAGCAGCGGCTGCTGCTGGAAACCTCCTGGGAAGCCATCGAGCGCACCGGCACCGACCCGCTCTCGCTGAAGGGCAGCGACGTCGGCGTGTTCACCGGGGTCGCCAGCATGGGCTACGGCGCCGGCGGCGGCGTGGTCGCGCCGGAGCTGGAGGGCTTCGTCGGCACCGGCGCGGCGCCGTGCATCGCGTCCGGCCGCGTGTCGTACGTCCTCGGCTTCGAGGGCCCGGCGGTCACCGTCGACACCGGGTGCTCGTCGTCGCTGGTGGCGATGCACCTCGCGGCGCAGGCGCTGCGGCGGGGCGAGTGCTCGATGGCCTTGGCCGGGGGCGCGATGGTGATGGCCCAGCCCGGCTCCTTCGTGTCCTTCTCCCGGCAGCGCGGGCTCGCGCTGGACGGGCGCTGCAAGGCGTTCGCCGACAGCGCCGACGGGATGGGGCTGGCCGAGGGCGTCGGCGTGGTCGTGCTGGAGCGGCTGTCGGTTGCCCGCGAGCGCGGGCACCAGGTGCTGGCGGTCCTGCGCGGCATCGCGGTGAACCAGGACGGCGCTTCGAACGGCCTGACCGCGCCCAACGGCCCGTCGCAGCAGCGGGTGATCCGCGCCGCGCTGGCCGAGGCCGGGCTGGCACCGTCCGATGTGGACGCCGTCGAGGGCCACGGCACCGGCACGACCCTCGGTGACCCGATCGAGGCGCAGGCGCTGCTGGCCACCTACGGCAAGGACCGCGAGACGCCGTTGTGGCTCGGGTCGATCAAGTCGAACATCGGGCACACGCAGGCCGCCGCGGGCGTGGCCAGCGTGATCAAGATGGTGCAGGCGCTGCGCCACGGCGTACTGCCCCCGACGCTGCACGTCGACCAGCCGTCCACCGAGGTCGACTGGTCGGCCGGCGCGGTCTCGCTGCTGACCGAGGCACGGGAGTGGCCGCGCGACGGCCGCCCGCGCCGGGCCGGGGTGTCCTCGTTCGGGATCAGCGGGACCAACGCGCACCTCATCCTGGAGGAAGCGCCCGAGGAGGAGACGCCTCTCGCCGCGACGCCCTCCGCGGGTGTGGTGCCCTTGGTGGTGTCGGCTCGTGGTGCCCTGGCCGGTCAGGCCGAGCGGCTCGCCGCGTTCCTCCGCGCATCCGACGCGCCCTTGTCCGAGGTCGCCGGGGCGCTGATCGCCGGCCGGTCCCGGTTCGACGACCGGGCCGTCGTGGTGGCGGGCACCCGGGACGAGGCCGTGGCGGGCCTGGAAGCGTTGGCTCGCGGGGAAGAGGCGGCCGCTGTCACCGGCCGGGTGGGTTCGCCCGGCAAGGTGGTGTGGGTCTTCCCGGGTCAGGGCTCGCAGTGGGTCGGCATGGGCCGGGAGCTCCTCGAAGCGTCCCCGGTGTTCGCCGAGCGGATCGCCGAGTGCGCGGCCGCCCTCGAACCGTGGGTCGACTGGTCGCTGCCGGAGGTCCTCCGCGGCGGGGGCGACCTGGATCGGGTCGACGTGCTGCAGCCCGCCTGCTTCGCGGTGATGGTGGGGCTGGCCGCGGTGTGGGAGTCCGTCGGTGTGCGGCCGGACGCGGTGGTGGGCCACTCGCAGGGCGAGATCGCGGCGGCGTGCGTGTCGGGCGCGTTGTCGTTGCAGGACGCGGCGAAGGTGGTCGCCCTGCGCAGCCAGGCCATCGCGGCGAAGCTGGCCGGTCGCGGGGGCATGGCTTCGGTCGCGTTGAGCGAGGAAGACGCGATCGCGCGGCTGGCGCCGTGGGCCGACCGGGTCGAGGTGGCCGCGGTCAACAGCCCGTCGTCGGTGGTGGTCGCCGGCAACGCCGAAGCCCTCGACCAGGTCCTCGAAGCGCTGGCGGGGCAGGACGTCCGGGTCCGGCGGGTCGCGGTGGACTACGCCTCGCACACCCGGCACGTCGAAGACATCCAGGAGCCCCTCGCCGAGGCACTGGCCGGGATCGAGGCCCAGGCGCCGACCCTGCCGTTCTTCTCGACCCTGACCGGTGACTGGATCACCGGCGCCGGGGTCTTCGACGGCGGTTATTGGTACCGGAACCTGCGCAACCAGGTCGGCTTCGGCCCGGCGGTGGCGGAGCTCGTCCGCCAGGGCCACGGCGTGTTCGTCGAGGTCAGCGCGCATCCCGTGCTCGTGCAGGCGATCAGCGAGATCGCCGACGACGCGGTCGTCACCGGCTCGCTCCGGCGCGACGACGGTGGCCTGCGCCGGCTGCTGACGTCGATGGCCGAGCTGTTCGTCCACGGCGTCGACGTGGACTGGGCGACGCTGGTGCCCCCCGCCCGGGTGGATCTGCCGACGTACGCCTTCGACCACCAGCACTACTGGCTGCGGTACGTCGAGACGGCGGCCGACGCGATCGGCCCGGTGGTCCGGCTGCCCCAGACCGGTGGCCTGGTCTTCACCACCGAGTGGTCGCTGAAGGCGCAGCCGTGGCTGGCCGGCCACACCCTGGACGACGTGGTCGTCGTGCCCGGCGCGGCACTGGCCGAGCTGGCCATCCGGGCCGGCGACGAGGCCGGCACGCCGGTGCTCGACGAACTCGTCATCGAGACGCCGCCGGTCGTGCCCGACCGGGGTGCGATCCGGGTGCAGGTCAGCGTGTCCGGGCCGGCCGAAGACGGCACCCGGACCCTGGAAGTGCACGCCCAGCCGGACGACGCCACCGACGAGTGGACCCGGCACGCCACCGGCACGCTGTCGGCGACCCCGTACGAAGGCAGCGGGTTCGACTTCACGACTTGGCCGCCTCCGAGCGCGCGGCAGCACGGCGACGAGATCTTCGCCGAAGTCTCCCTGCCCGACGACGCGGACACCGGTGCGTTCGGGATCCACCCCGCGCTCTTGGCCGCGGCCCTGCCCGGCGAAGACGGACTGACGCAGCCCATGGAATGGCGTGGCCTGACACTGCACGCCGCGGGGGCGTCGACGCTGCGGGTCCGGCTGGTGCCCGGCGGGTCCCTCGAAGCGGCCGACGGCGCCGGCCACCTGGTCGTCACGGCCAAGGAGGTGACGCTGCGGCCGGTGACCATCGAGCAGCCGCGCACCACCACGAAGGACTCGCTGTTCCAGGTGAACTGGATCGAGCTGCCCGAGAGCGGGGCAGCGGCCGCGGACGACGTCGAAGTGCTGGAAGTGCCCGGCGGCGACTCCCCGCTGGCGGCGACCTCCCGGGTCTTGGAGAAGCTCCGGACCTGGCTGACCGAGGCGGAAGCGGAAAAGCTGGTCGTCGTCACGCGCGGCGCGGTGCCCGCCGGAGACGACCCGCTGACCGACCCGGCCGCGGCCGCGGTCTGGGGCCTGGTCCGGTCCGCGCAGGCGGAGAACCCGGACCGGATCGTCCTGCTCGACACCGACGGCGAGGTCCCGCTGGGTGCGGTGCTGGCCGGCGGGGAGCCGCAGGTGGCTGTGCGTGGCAGCGCACTCTTCGTGCCGCGCCTGGCTCGCGCCGACGCGGCGCCGGTGTCCGGTCTGCAAGGGACGGTCCTCGTCTCCGGCGCCGGGGTGCTCGGGGAGATCGTCGCCCGGCACCTGGTCACCCACCACGGCGTGCGGAACCTCGTCCTGGCCAGCCGGCGCGGCCTGGCCGCCGACGGCGCGAAAGACCTGGTCACCGACCTGACGGGCGAGGGTGCGGACGTGTCCGTCGTCGCCTGCGACCTGGCCGACCGCGACCAGGTGGCCGCCCTGCTCGACGAACACCGCCCGGCGAGCGTCATCCACACCGCGGGCGTCCTGGACGACGGCGTCATCGGGACGCTGACCCGAGAGCGGCTGGCGAAGGTGTTCGCGCCCAAGGTCGACGCCGTCCGCCACCTCGACGAGCTCACCCGCGACCGGGACCTCGACAGGTTCGTCGTGTTCTCCTCCGGCTCCGGCGTCTTCGGCTCGCCCGGCCAGGGCAACTACGCCGCGGCGAACGCGTTCCTGGACGCGGCGATGGCGAGCCGCCGGGCGGCGGGCCTGCCCGGCCTGTCGCTGGCGTGGGGCCTGTGGGAGCGGGCCACCGGCATGACCGCGCACCTCGGTGGCGCCGACCAGGCCCGGATGAGCCGCGGCGGCGTGCGGCCGATCACCGCCGAGGAGGGCATGGCCCTGTTCGACGCGGCGCTGGGCGCGCAGCCCGCGTTGCTCGTGCCGGTCAAGCTCGACCTGCGGGAGGTGCGGGCCGGTGGCGCCGTGCCGCACCTGCTGCGCGGCCTCGTCCGCACCGGGCGGCGGCAGGCGCAAGCTGCGTCCACAGTGGACAACGACCTGCCGCGGAAGCTGGCCGGACTGGCCGCGCCCGAGCAGGAGGCCCTGCTCGTCGACCTGGTGCGCAACCAGGTCGCGGCGGTCCTCGGGCACGCCGGGCCGGACGCCGTCCGCGCCGACACCGCGTTCAAGGACGCCGGCTTCGACTCGCTCACCTCGGTCGACCTGCGCAACCGGCTGCGGGAGAGCACCGGGCTGAAGCTGCCCGCGACGCTCGCCTTCGACTACCCGACCCCGCTGGTCCTCGCCCGGCACCTGCGCGACGAGCTCGGCGCCGGCGACGACGCGCTTTCGGTGGTGCACGCCCGGCTCGAAGACGTCGAGGCGCTGCTCGGCGGGCTGGTCCTCGACGAATCCACGAAAACCGGTCTCACCCTCCGGCTGCAGGGCCTGGTGGCCCGGTGCAACGGGGTGGGCGACGACCCGGACGGCGAAACGCTGGCGGACCGGCTCGAAGCCGCGTCCGCCGACGAAGTCCTCGACTTCATCGACGAGGAGCTGGGCCTCACCTGATCCCGGTTCGAGACCCACGCTCCAGCAAACCTTTGTGAGGACACAGGAATGGCCACGGACGAGAAACTCCTCAAGTACCTCAAGCGCGTCACGGCGGAGCTGCACAGCCTGCGCAAGCAGGGGGCCCGGCACGCCGACGAGCCGCTCGCCGTCGTCGGCATGGCCTGCCGGTTCCCCGGTGGCGTGTCCTCGCCCGAAGACCTGTGGCGGCTCGTGGCCGGCGGCGTCGACGCCCTCTCCGGCTTCCCGGACGACCGGGGCTGGGAACTGGACGGCCTGTTCGACCCGGACCCGGACAACCCCGGGACGTCGTACACCAGCCAGGGCGGCTTCCTGCGCGGCGCCGGGCAGTTCGACGCGGGCCTGTTCGGCGTCTCGCCCCGGGAAGCCCTCGTCATGGACCCGCAGCAGCGGGTGCTGCTGGAGACGTCGTGGGAAGCACTGGAAGACGCCGGGGTCGATCCGCTTTCGCTGAAGGGCAGCGACGTCGGTGTGTTCTCCGGCGTCTTCACCCAGGGCTACGGCGCCGGGGCGATCACGCCGGACCTGGAGGCCTTCGCGGGCATCGGGGCGGCGTCGAGCGTCGCTTCGGGCCGGGTGTCCTACGTCTTCGGGCTCGAAGGACCGGCCGTCACCATCGACACGGCGTGCTCGTCGTCGCTGGTGGCCATCCACCTCGCCGCCCAGGCGCTGCGCGCGGGCGAGTGCTCGATGGCCCTGGCCGGAGGTGCGACCGTGATGCCGACGCCGGGCACGTTCGTGGCCTTCTCCCGGCAGCGGGTGCTGGCCGCCGACGGCCGGTCCAAGGCCTTCTCCTCGACCGCGGACGGCACCGGCTGGGCCGAGGGCGCCGGGGTGCTCGTCCTCGAACGGCTTTCGGTCGCGCAGGAACGCGGGCACCGGATCCTGGCGGTGATCCGCGGCAGCGCGGTCAACCAGGACGGCGCGTCCAACGGCCTGACCGCCCCGAACGGGCCTTCGCAGCAACGCGTGATCCGCAAGGCACTGGCCGGGGCCGGGCTGGTCGCGTCCGATGTGGACATCGTCGAGGCGCACGGCACCGGGACCGCGCTGGGCGACCCGATCGAAGCGCAGGCGTTGCTGGCGACCTACGGCCAGGGTCGCGAGCGGCCGTTGTGGCTGGGCTCGATCAAGTCGAACTTCGGGCACACGCAGGCGGCCGCCGGTGTCGCGGGCGTGATCAAGATGGTGCAGGCGCTGCGGCACGGCGCCATGCCGCCGACCCTGCACGTGGCCGAGCCGACGCCGGAGGTCGACTGGTCGGCCGGCGCGGTGGAACTGCTGACCGACGCCCGCGAGTGGCCGCGCGAAGACCGGCCCCGCCGGGCCGGGGTGTCCGCGTTCGGGATCAGCGGCACGAACGCGCACCTGATCCTGGAGGAGGCGCCGGAGCCGGCGGCCGTCCCGGACGAGCCCCTGGTCGAGGGTCCGGTGCCGCTGGTCGTCTCGGCGGGCAGCCCGACGTCCCTGGCGGCCCAGGCCGGTCGCCTCGCGGAGGTCCTGGAGTCCGGGGGCGCGTCCCGGGCCCGGCTGGCGAGCGGGCTGCTGTCGAGCCGGGCGCTGCTGGGCGACCGCGCGGTCGTCGTCGCGGGAACGGACGAGGAAGCCGTGGCCGGACTGCGGGCGCTGGCCCGCGGCGAACGCGCACCCGGCGTGGTGACCGGGTCCGGCACGCCGGGCAAGGTCGCTTACGTCTTCCCCGGCCAGGGTTCGCAGCGGCTCGGGATGGGCCGCGAGCTGTACGACCGGTACCCGGTCTTCGCGGCGGCGTTCGACGAGGCCTGCGCGCAGCTGGACACCTGCCTGGCCGGCCGGGCCGGGCACCGCGTGCGGGACGTCGTGCTGGGCGAGGTGCCGGCCGGCACCGGCTTGCTGGACCAGACGATGTTCACGCAGGCCGGGCTGTTCGCGGTGGAGAGCGCGCTGTTCCGGCTCACGGAGTCCTGGGGCGTCCGGCCGGACGTCGTGCTCGGCCACTCCATCGGGGAGATCACCGCCGCGTATGCCGCGGGCGTGTTCTCGCTGCCGGACGCGGCCCGGATCGTCGCGGCCCGCGGGCGGCTGATGCAGGCACTGGCGCCGGGCGGGGCGATGGTCGCCGTCGCCGCGTCCGAAGCCGAGATCGCCGAACTGCTCGGCGAGGGCGTCGAACTCGCCGCCGTCAACGGCCCGTCGGCCGTGGTCCTCTCCGGCGACGAAGACGCCGTCCTCGCGGCCGCCGCCCGGATGCGCGAGCGCGGGCACAAGACCAAGCAGCTCAAGGTTTCGCACGCGTTCCACTCCGCGCGGATGGAGCCGATGCTCGCCGAGTTCGCCGCCGAGCTGGCCGGCGTGACCTGGCACGAGCCGGAGATCCCGGTGGTCTCCAACGTGACCGGCCGGCTCGCCGCGCCCGGCGAACTCACCGAGCCGGGCTACTGGGCCGAGCACGTGCGGCGGCCGGTGCGGTTCGCCGAGGGGGTCGCGGCCGCGGCGGAGTCCGGCGCCACGCGGTTCGTCGAACTCGGGCCGGGGGCGGCACTGACCGCCCTCGTCGAGGAGTCGGCCGACGTCACCTGCGTCGCGGCGCTGCGGGACGACCGGCCGGAGGACACCGCCCTGCTGGCCGCAGTCGCCGAGCTGTTCGTCCGCGGGGCCACCGTCGACTGGTCCGCGCTGCTGCCGCCGGTGACCGGGTTCGTCGACCTGCCGAAGTACGCCTTCGACCAGCGGAACTACTGGCTGCACCCGATCGCGCGGGCCACGGACGCGGCCTCGCTCGGGCAGGTCGCGGCCGACCACCCGCTGCTCGGCGCGGTCGTGCGGCTGCCGCAGTCGGACGGCCTGGTCTGCACCGCGCGGCTGTCGCTGAAGTCGCACCCCTGGCTGGCCGACCACGTCATCGGCGGGGTGGTGCTCGTCGCCGGCACCGGCCTCGTCGAGCTGGCCGTCCGGGCCGGGGACGAGGCCGGCTGCCCGGTGCTCGAGGAACTCGTCATCGAGGCCCCGCTGGTCGTCCCCGACCACGGCGGGGTCCGGATCCAGGTCGTCGTGGGCGCGCCGGGGGAGACCGGTTCGCGCACGGTCGAGGTCTACTCCCTGCGCGAGGACGCCGGTGCGGAGGTCTGGGCCCGGCACGCGACCGGGTTCCTGGCGGCGACGCGCTCGGCGGCCGAACCGTTCGACTTCACCGCCTGGCCGCCGCCCGGCGTCGAGCGCGTCGACGTCGAGGACTTCTACGACGGTCTCGTCGAGCGCGGGTACGCGTACGGGCCGTCCTTCCGCGGTCTGCGGGCGGTCTGGCGGCGCGGCGACGAGGTGTTCGCCGAGGTCGCCCTGGCCGAGGACGACCGCGCGGACGCGGCCCGCTTCGGCATCCACCCCGGCCTGCTGGACGCGGCCCTGCACGCGGGCATGGCCGGTGCCGCCACGACGGAAGAGCCCGGCCGCCCGGTGCTGCCGTTCGCCTGGAACGGCCTGGCCCTGCACGCCGCCGGGGCGTCGGCGCTGCGCGTCCGGCTCGCCCCGAGCGGCCCGGACGCCCTGTCGGTCGAGGCCGCGGACGAGGCCGGTGGTCTCGTCGTGACGGCGGATTCGCTGGTCTCCCGGCCGGTGTCGGCCGAACAGCTCGGTGCGGCGGCGAACCGTGACGCGCTGTTCCGCGTGGAGTGGACCGAGATTCCCTCGGCCGGAGACGTTCCGGCGGACCACGTCGAGGTGCTCGAAGCCGTCGGCGAGGATCCCCTGGATCTGACCGGCCGGGTCCTGGAGGCCGTGCAGAGCTGGCTCGCCGACGCAGCCGACGACGCTCGCCTGGTCGTGGTGACCCGCGGCGCCGTCCACGAGGTGACCGACCCGGCCGGTGCCGCCGTGTGGGGCCTGATCCGGGCCGCGCAGGCGGAAAACCCGGACCGGATCGTGCTGCTGGACACCGACGGTGAAGTGCCGCTGGGCCGGGTGCTGGCCACCGGCGAGCCCCAGGTAGCCGTCCGGGGCACGACGCTGACGGCCCCGCGGCTCGCCCGCGCCGAGGCCGCGGAAGCCCCGGCCGTGTCCGGTTCGGGAACGGTCCTGATCTCGGGCGCCGGCTCGCTGGGCGTGCTCACCGCCCGGCACCTGGTCGCCCGGCACGGCGTCCGGCGGCTGGTGCTCGTCAGCCGCCGCGGCCCCGACGCCGACGGCATGGCCGAACTGACCGCGGACCTCACCGCCCAGGGCGCCGAGGTTTCCGTGGTCGCCTGCGACCTGGCCGATCGGGACCAGGTGGCCGCGTTGCTGGCCGAGCACCGGCCGACCGCCGTCGTGCACACGGCCGGTGTTCTCGACGACGGCGTCTTCGAGTCACTGACGCGGGAGCGGCTGGCCAAGGTCTTCGCGCCGAAGGTCGATGCGGTCCGCCACCTCGACGAGCTGACCCGGGAACTGGATCTTCGCGCGTTCGTCGTGTTCTCCTCCGCCTCCGGGGTCTTCGGCTCCGCCGGGCAGGGCAACTACGCCGCCGCCAACGCCTACCTGGACGCCGTGGTCGCGAACCGCCGGGCCGCGGGCCTGCCCGGCACGTCGCTGGCCTGGGGCCTGTGGGAACAGACCGACGGGATGACCGCTCACCTCGGCGACGCCGACCAGGCGCGGGCGAGTCGCGGCGGAGTCCTCGCCATCTCGCCCGCCGAAGGCATGGAGCTGTTCGACGCGGCGCCGGCCGGGCTCGTCGTCCCGGTCAAGCTGGACCTGCGCAAGACGCGGGCCGCCGGGACGGTGCCGCACCTGCTGCGCGGCCTGGTCCGCCCGGGCAGGCAGCAGGCACGTCCGGCATCCACTGTGGACAAGGGACTGGCCGGCCGGCTCGCCGGGCTCGCCCCCGCGGAGCAGGAGGCGCTGCTGCTCGACGTCGTCCGCGCGCAGGTCGCCCTCGTGCTCGGGCACGCCGGACCGGAGGCCGTCCGCGCGGACACCGCGTTCAAGGACACCGGGTTCGACTCGCTGACGTCGGTGGAACTGCGGAACCGGCTGCGCGAGGCGAGCGGCCTGAAGCTGCCCGCCACGCTGGTCTTCGACTACCCGACCCCGGTCGCGCTGGCCCGCTACCTGCGGGACGAACTCGGCGGCACCGTGGCGGCCACCCCGGCGGTCGCCGCGACCGCCGCGGACGCCGGCGAGCCGATCGCCATCGTCGGCATGGCGTGCCGGCTGCCGGGCGGGGTCACCGACCCCGAAGGCCTGTGGCGCCTGGTGCGCGACGGTCTCGAAGGACTGTCCCCCTTCCCCGAAGACCGCGGCTGGGACCTGGAGAACCTGTTCGACGACGACCCCGACAGCTCCGGCACGACGTACACCAGCCAGGGCGGGTTCCTCGACGGCGCCGGCCTCTTCGACGCGGGCTTCTTCGGGATTTCGCCGCGCGAGGCGCTGGCCATGGACCCGCAGCAGCGGTTGCTGCTGGAAGCGTCCTGGGAGGCGTTGGAGGGGGCCGGCGTCGACCCGAGCTCCCTGAAGGGCGCCGACGTCGGCGTGTTCGCCGGCGTGTCCAACCAGGGCTACGGGATGGGCGCGGACGCGGCCGACGTGGAGGGCTACGCGAGCACCGCGGGCGCTTCGAGCGTCGTGTCGGGCCGGGTGTCCTACGTCTTCGGGTTCGAAGGACCGGCGGTCACGATCGACACGGCGTGCTCGTCGTCGCTGGTCGCGATGCACCTGGCCGGGCAGTCCCTGCGGCAGGGCGAATGCTCGATGGCCCTGGCCGGCGGCGTCACGGTGATGGGGACGCCCGGCACGTTCGTCGAGTTCTCGAAGCAGCGCGGCCTGGCCGGCGACGGCCGGTGCAAGGCCTACGCGGACGGCGCGGACGGCACCGGCTGGGCCGAGGGCGTCGGGATCGTCGTGCTGGAACGGCTTTCGGTGGCCCGCGAACGCGGCCACCGGGTCCTGGCCGTGCTGCGCGGCAGCGCGGTCAACTCCGACGGCGCGTCCAACGGCCTGACCGCCCCCAACGGGCCGTCGCAGCAGCGGGTGATCCGCCGGGCCCTCGCCGGCGCCGGGCTGGCACCGTCCGATGTGGACGTCGTGGAGGGCCACGGCACCGGGACGGCGCTGGGCGACCCGATCGAGGCGCAGGCCCTGCTGGCCACCTACGGCAAGGACCGGGACCCGGAAACGCCGTTGTGGCTGGGGTCGGTGAAGTCGAACTTCGGGCACACGCAGTCGGCCGCCGGTGTCGCGGGCGTGATCAAGATGGTGCAGGCGCTGCGGTACGGCGTCATGCCGCCCACCCTGCACGTCGACCGGCCCACCAGCCAGGTCGACTGGTCCGCGGGCGCGGTCTCGCTGCTGACCGAGGCGCGTGCGTGGCCGCGGACCGGCCGGCCCCGCCGGGCCGGGGTGTCCTCGTTCGGGATCAGCGGCACGAACGCCCACCTGATCATCGAAGAGGCACCGGCCGGGCCCGAGCCGGTCGCCGGACCGCACGACGGCGGGGTGGTGCCGCTGGTGGTTTCGGCCCGCAGCGCCGGTTCCCTGGCCGGTCAGGCACGCCGGCTGGCCGCGTTCCTGGAGAACGAGCCCCTTTCCGCCGTCGCTGGTGCCCTGCCGGGCCGCGCCCGGTTCGGCGAGCGCGCGGTCGTGGTGGCGGAGTCCGCCGACGAGGCCCGCACCGGACTGGCGGCCCTCGCCCGGGGCGAGGACGCACCGGGCCTGGTCACCGGCCGGGTGCCCGCGTCCGGCCTCCCGGGCAAGCTCGTCTGGGTGTTCCCGGGCCAGGGGACGCAGTGGGCGGGCATGGGCCGCGAGCTCCTCGACTCCTCGCCGGTGTTCGCCGAGCGGATCGCCGAGTGCGCGGCCGCGCTGGAGCCGTGGGTCGACTGGTCGCTGCTCGACGTCCTGCGTGGCGAAGGCCCCGGGCTGCTCTACCGGGTGGACGTGCTCCAGCCCGCGAGTTTCGCGATGATGGTCGGCCTGGCCGCGGTGTGGTCGGCGGCCGGGGTGGTGCCCGACGCGGTGGTCGCCCACTCCCAGGGCGAGATCGCCGCCGCGTGCGTGTCGGGCGCCCTGTCGCTCGAAGACGCGGCGAAGGTGGTCGCGCTGCGCAGCCAGGCCATCGCCGCGAAACTCTCCGGCCGCGGCGGTATGGCGTCGGTCGCCCTCAGCGAAGAAGACGCCGTCACGCGCCTTGCGCCGTGGGCGGACCGGGTCGAGGTGGCCGCGGTCAACAGCCCCACGTCGGTGGTGGTCGCCGGGGACGCCGAAGCCCTCGCCGAAGCCCTCGAAACGCTGACCGGCCAAGGCGTCCGCGTCCGGCAGATCGCGGTGGACTACGCCTCGCACACCCGGCACGTCGAGGACATCGAGGAGACCCTGGCCGAAGCCCTCTCCGGGATCGACGCGCGGGCGCCGCTGGTGCCGTTCCTCTCCACCCTCACCGGCGAGTGGATCACCGGCGACGGGGTCGTCGACGGCGGCTACTGGTACCGGAACCTGCGCGGCCAGGTCCGGTTCGGCCCGGCCGTGGCCGCCCTGATCGAGCAGGGCCACGGCGTGTTCGTCGAGGTCAGCGCCCACCCGGTGCTGGTCCAGCCGATCACCGAGCTCACCGACGACGTCGTCACCGGGACGCTGCGGCGCGACGACGGCGGCCGCCGCCGGCTGCTGACGTCGATGGCCGAACTGTTCGTCCGCGGTGTCGACGTCGACTGGACGTCGCTCGTGCCGCCCGCCCGGGCGGACCTCCCGGCCTACGCCTTCGACCACGAGCACTACTGGCTGCGCGCCGCCGAGCCGGCCACCGACGCCGTCTCGCTCGGCCTGGCCGGAGCCGACCACCCGCTGCTGGGCGCGGTCGTCGAGCTGCCGCAGTCCGACGGCCTCGTCTTCACCTCACGGCTGTCGCTGAAGACGCACCCCTGGCTGGCCGACCACGCGGTCCGGGACGTCGTGATCGTGCCCGGCACCGGACTGGTCGAGCTGGCCGTGCGGGCCGGCGACGAAGCCGGCTGCCCGGTGCTCGACGAGCTGGTGATCGAGGCACCGCTCGTGGTGCCCCGCCGCGGCGGGGTCCGCGTGCAGGTCGCGCTCGGCGGCCCCGGCGCGGACGGCTCGCGCACGGTGGACGTCTACTCCCTGCGCGAAGACGCCGACAGCTGGATCCGGCACGCCACCGGCGTGCTCAACCCCGACGACCGGCCGCGCGGAACCGCCACCTTCGACTTCGCCGCCTGGCCGCCGCCCGAGGCGAAGCCCATCGACATCACCGGTGGCTACGACGTGCTCGCGGACGTCGGCTACGGCTACGGGCCCACCTTCCGGGCCGTGCGGGCGGTGTGGCGGCGTGGCAGCGGGGACGACACCGAGACCTTCGCCGAGATCGCGCTGCCCGAAGACGCGGAGGCCGGCCGGTTCGGCATCCACCCGGCGCTGCTGGACGCGGCCCTGCACTCGACGATGGTCAGCGCCGCGGCGGACACCGAGTCCTACGGCGACGAGGTGCGGCTGCCGTTCGCCTGGAACGGGCTGCGGCTGCACGCCGCCGGCGCCTCCGTGCTGCGGGTGCGCGTCGCCAAGCCCGAGCGGGACAGCCTGTCCCTGGAAGCCGTGGACGAAACCGGCGGCCTGGTCGTGACGCTGGATTCCCTGGTCGGCCGTCCGGTGTCGAACGACCAGCTGACGACGGCGGCGGGCCCGGCGGGCGCCGGATCGCTGTACCGGGTGGACTGGACGCCGTTGTCCTCCGTGGACACCTCGGGACCGGTGCCGTCGTGGGTTCCGGTCGCCACCGCGGAAGAGGTGGCGACGCTCGCCGACGACGTGCTCACCGGCGTGGCCGAGGCACCGGCGGTGGCCGTCATGGAGGCGGTCGCCGGCCCGGATCCGGTGCTGGCGCTCACCGTCCGGGTGCTGGACGTCGTCCAGTGCTGGCTGGCCGGTGGCGGGCTGGAAGCGACGAAGCTCGCGATCGTGACCCGCGGCGCGGTGCCCGCCGGCGACGGCGTGGTGACCGACCCCGCCGCGGCCGCGGTGTGGGGACTGGTCCGCGCCGCCCAGGCGGAGAACCCGGACCGGATCGTCCTGCTGGACGTCGAACCCGGAGCCGACGTGCCGCCGCTGCTGGCTTCGGTGCTGGCCGACGGCGAGCCGCAGGTCGCGGTCCGCGGCACGACGGCGGCCATCCCCCGGCTCGCCCGCGTGGCCCGGCCGGACTCGCCCGCCGGGTTCACGACCCGCGGGCCGGTGCTGATCACCGGTGGCACCGGGTCGCTCGGCGGCCTGGCCGCCCGGCACCTGGTCGAGCGGCACGGCGTCCGGCAGCTGGTGCTCGCCAGCCGGCGCGGCCTGGACGCCGAGGGCGCGAAGGACCTGGTCACCGACCTCACCGCACTGGGCGCCGACGTTGCGGTCGCCGCCTGCGACGTCGCCGACCGGGACCAGGTGGCCGCGCTGCTGGCCGAGCACCGGCCGACCGCCGTGGTGCACACGGCCGGCGTCTCGGACGCCGGGGTGATCGGGACGGTGACCCCGGACCGGCTGGCCGAGGTGTTCGGGCCGAAGGTCGATGCGGTCCACCACCTCGACGAGCTGACGCGTGACCTGGAACTCGACGCGTTCGTCGTCTACTCCTCGGTGTCCGCCGTGTTCATGGGGGCCGGCAGCGGCAGCTACGCCGCGGCCAACGCGTACCTGGACGGGCTGATGGCCCACCGGCGCGCGGCCGGCCTGCCCGGCCAGTCGCTGGCGTGGGGCCTGTGGGACCAGACCACCGGCGGCATGGCGGCCGGGACCGACGAAGCCGGCCGGGCCCGGATGACCCGGCGCGGCGGCCTGGTCGCCATGAAACCCGCGGACGGCATGGACCTCTTCGACGCCGCCATCGGGGCGGGCCAGGCGCAGCTGGTGCCCGCGCAGCTCGACCTGCGCGGCCTGCGCGCCGAAGCGGCGGGCGGCAGCGAAGTGCCGCACCTGCTGCGCGGCCTGGTCCGCGTGGCCCGGCAGCAGGCCCGTACGGCGTCCACAGTGGACGAGAACTGGGCCGGCCGGCTGGCCGGGCTCGAGCCGGCCGAGCGGGCGAAGGTCCTGCTCGAACTCGTGCGCGCCCAGGTGGCCGCGGTGCTGGGCTACCGCGCCGCCCACCAGGTCGACCCGGACCAGGGCCTGTTCGAGATCGGCTTCGACTCGCTCACCGCGATCGAACTCCGCAACCGGCTGCGCGCCCGCACCGAACGGAAGATCGCGCCCAGCGTCGTCTTCGACCACCCGACGCCGGCCCTGCTCGCCGCGCACCTGACCGAGCTGCTCTGAAAGAAGGTGGATGGACGTGTTCGACGTGGAGACCTACCTCCAGCGGATCGGCTGCGCCGGGGAAACCGGCGTGGACCTCGAGACGCTCGCGAAGCTGCAGAAGAGCCACCTGATGGCGATCCCGTACAACAGCCTCGCCTACACACTCCGGGACGCGGTGAACGTCGTCGACCTCGACGAGGACGACGTCTTCGTGACCAGCATCGCCGAAGGCCGGGGCGGCGCCTGCTACCACCTCAACCGGCTGTTCCACCGGCTCCTGACCGAACTGGGCTACGACGTCACGCCGCTGGCGGGCAGCACCGCCGAAGGCCGGGAGACCTTCGCGACCGACGTCGAGCACATGTTCAACCTGGTCACCCTGGACGGCGGCGACTGGCTCGTGGACGTCGGCTACCCCGGCCCCACCTACGTCGAGCCGCTGCCGGTGTCACCCGCGGTGCAGACCCAGTACGGGAGCCAGTTCCGGCTGGTGGAGCAGGAATCCGGGTACGCGCTGCAACGCCGGGGCGCGGTCACCCGCTGGAGCGTCGTCTACACCTTCACGACCCAACCGCGGGAGTGGAGCGACTGGAAGGAACTGGAGGACAACTTCCGGGCACTGGTGGGGGACACCACCCGCACCGACACGCAGGAAACCCTGTGCGGCCGGGCGTTCGGGAACGGCCAGGTCTTCCTGCGGCAACGCCGCTACCTGACCGTCGAGAACGGCCGCGAGCAGGTCCGCACGATCACCGACGACGAAGAACACCGGACGCTGGTGGCCCGCGTGCTGTCCGGCGACCTCGGCTGAACTGGGGAAAGGCACCACCATGAGGGAAAAAGAGGGCCTGCTGGCGAGGTTCGCCGGCTTGTGCCGGACCGCGTACCAGCAGCACTACGTCCCCTACCTGAACTTCTTCTACGGCGGCGAATACCTCCACCACGGCAGCGAGCCGGTGTCCCGGATCGCCGACCTGCCCTACCTGACGCTGCCGGAGCCGCGGGAGCCGTCGCCGTGACGACGACGATTCCGGTACGCCTGGAAGAACGGTCCTACGACGTGCTCGTCGGCCCCGGGGTGCGGCACTCGCTGGCCGAGGTCGTCCGGCGGCTCGGCGCCCGGCGGGCCGTGGTCGTCTCGGCCCGCCCGGCGGACTGGGTGCCGGACACCGGCGTCGAGACACTGCTGCTGCCGGCGCGGGACGGCGAGCCGGGCAAACGGCTGTCCACAGTGGAAGAACTGTGCGGTGAGTTCGCGCGGTTCGGGCTCACCCGGTCCGACGTCGTCGTCTCCTGCGGCGGCGGCACGACCACGGACGTCGTCGGGCTCGCGGCCGCGCTGTACCACCGCGGCGTCGCCGTGGTCCACCTGCCGACGTCCCTGCTCGCGCAGGTCGACGCCAGCGTCGGCGGGAAGACCGCGGTGAACCTGCCGGACGGCAAGAACCTCGTCGGCGCCTACTGGCAGCCGAGCGCGGTGCTGTGCGACACCGACTACCTGACCACCCTGCCGCGGCGGGAACTGCTGAACGGCCTCGGCGAGATCGCGCGCTGCCACTTCATCGGCGCGCCCGGCCTGCGGGGGCTGCCGCTGCCGGAGCAGATCGCCGCCAGCGTCACGCTGAAGGCGGGCATCGTCGCGCAGGACGAGCGCGACACCGGGCTGCGGCACCTGCTCAACTACGGCCACACGCTGGGGCACGCGCTGGAGATCGCGACGGATTTCGCGCTGCGCCACGGCGAGGCGGTGGCCATCGGCACGGTCTTCGCGGGCCGGCTGGCGGGCGCGCTGGGCCGCATCGACGAGTCCGGAGTGGACGAACACCTCGACGTCGTCCGCCACTACGGCCTGCCTGCCGCGCTGCCCGAGGACGTCGACCCGGCGGTGCTCGTGCGCCAGATGCACCGCGACAAGAAGGCGATCACCGGGCTCGCTTTCGTGCTGACCGGGCCGCGGGGCGCGGAGCTGGTGAGCGACGTGCCGCCGGAGGTGGTCGCGGACGTCCTGGCCGGGATGCCCCGCGACCGCCTGGAAAACCTGGTGGGGGCGACGGAAGCGGCGGCGACGTGAAGCGGCTGCCGGACCTCGCCGCCCACGGCCGGGCGCTCGACCGGGTGCTGGCCGGCCGGCTGAGCGCGGCGCTGGCCCGGCCGGCCGCGCAGCAGCCGAGCTGGCCGGACGCCGGCCGGGCGGAGGCGGTGGTCGAGCTGCTGCACAACGCCGAGCCGATCGTGGCGCCGGAGGAGACGGCGCGGCTGAGCGCCCGGCTCGCGTCCGTCGCCCGCGGTGAGGCGTTCCTGCTGCAGGGCGGGGACTGCGCGGAGACGTTCGCCGGCAACACCGAGCCGCACCTGCGGGCCAACCTGGGCGTGCTGGCGCGGATGGGCGAAGTGCTGGCCGAGGCGGCCGGCCTGCCGGTGGTCAAGATCGCCCGGATGGCCGGGCAGTTCGCCAAGCCGCGGTCGCAGACCGTCGATGCGCTGGGCCTGCCGGTGTACCGGGGCGACATCGTGAACTCCCCGGAGTGCACGGCCGCCGCCCGGACGCCCGACCCGCACCGGATGCTGATGGCCTACGCCCACTCCGCCAGCGCGATGGACCTCGTCCGCAAGCTCTGCGCCGAGGGCATCGAAGAACCCCTGCCGGCCCTCGCCGGTGCGCCGCACCGGGGTGAACCGCGGTTCGCCGAGGCCGCCCGGCCGGTCCGCCCGACCGAGATCTACGTCAGCCACGAGCTGCTCCTGCTCGACTACGAGCGGGCCGTGCTGTGGGCGGATTCCGGCGGCCCGGAACCGCGGTTGTCCAGCGGGCTGGCGCACTTCCTGTGGATCGGCGAGCGCACCCGGCAGCTCGACGGCGCCCACATCGCGTTCGCCGAGCTGCTGGCCAACCCGATCGGCCTGAAGCTGGGGCCGAGCTGCACCCCGGAGGAGGTCGTCGAATACGTGCGGCGGCTCGACCCGCACCGCACGCCGGGCCGGCTGACGCTGGTCAGCCGGATGGGACACGCCCACGTCCGCGAGCTCCTCCCGCCGATCGTGGAGAAGGTCGCCGCCTCCGGGCACGAGGTGATCTGGCAGTGCGACCCGATGCACGGCAACACCCGCACGTCGGGCAACGGCTACAAGACCCGGCACTTCGGCCACGTCGCCGACGAGCTCGCCGGCTTCTTCGCCGTGCACCGGCAGCTCGGCACCCACCCGGGCGGCATCCACGTCGAGGTCACCGGCGACGACGTGACGGAATGCCTCGGCGGGGCCGCGGGGATCGCCGAGGCCGACCTGCCGGACCGCTACCTGACCGCCTGCGACCCGCGGCTCAACGCCGACCAGTCGGTCGAACTCGCCCACGCGATCGCGAAGATGCTGCGCTAGCCGCAGCGGGAAGGCCGAGATGACCATCAGCGGCACCACCCGCCTGTACGTCGTGCTGGGCGATCCGGTCGCCCAGGTCCAGTCGCCCGGGCTGATGAACCCGCTCTTCGCGGACCTGGACGTCGACGCGGTGCTCGTCCCGGTGCACGCGCCGGCGCCGGACCTCGCGCGGATCGTCGCCGGGCTGCAGTGCGTCGCCAACCTCGACGGCATCTTCGTCACCGTGCCGCACAAGGTGGCCGTGGCCGGGCTCGCCGACCGGCGCAGCCCGATGGTGGAGATCACCGGCAGTGCCAACGCCTTGCGCCGGGAAGCCGACGGCCGGTGGTACGCCGAGAACTTCGACGGCACCGGCTTCGTGACCGGGCTCGTCGAAGCCGGTCACGACCCGAAGGCCCGGCCGGTGGCCCTCGTCGGCGCGGGCGGTGCGGGCAGCGCGATCGCGGCCGCGCTGCTGGCCGCGGGCGCCGATCGGCTCGCCGTGTGCGATCCGGACACCGCGAAACTGACGGCGTTGCAAGCACGGCTGGACGCGCACTGGCCCGGCCTGACCTCGGTTTCGGCCGAACCGGACACCGCGGGCGCCGAGATCGTCGTGAACGCCACCCCGTTGGGGCTGCGCCCCGACGACCCGCTGCCGTTCCGGCCGGCCGAGCTGGCCCCGGGTTGCGTGGTCGCCGACATCATCATGAAACCCCACGAAACGCGCCTTCTCCGCGAAGCGGCCGCTCTCGGTCACGACGTCCACTATGGAATCCACATGCTCGGCGGGCAGCTGGACTCCTACCGCGCTTTCTTCGGCCTGGGCTGAAGATCGGCACTACCAAGCCGGGGGATGTGAGCCGGCCGGGGCCGACCTAGCCTGGTGATGACGCTGATATTTCGCAGCATTCCGGACACGGCACGGGCTTTTTCTGCCATTCGAACCCCAGCGGAGATTCGGAGAACCATGAACGCGCGAAAGGCACCGGAATTCCCCGCGTGGCCGCAGTACGACGACGCCGAGCGGAACGGCCTGGTCCGCGCGCTCGAACAGGGTCAGTGGTGGCGCATGGGCGGGGACGAGGTGAACTCCTTCGAGCGCGAGTTCGCCGCCCACCACGGCGCCGCGCACGCGCTGGCGGTCACGAACGGCACCCACGCACTGGAACTCGCCCTGCAGATCATGGGCGTCGGCCCGGGCACCGAGGTCATCGTGCCCGCCTTCACCTTCATCTCCTCGTCCCAGGCGGCCCAGCGGCTCGGCGCGGTCACCGTCCCGGTCGACGTCGACGCGGCCACCTACAACCTCGACCCGGAGGCGGTCGCGGCCGCCGTCACCCCGCGCACCAAGGTGATCATGCCGGTGCACATGGCCGGGCTGATCGCCGACATGGACGCGCTGGCGAAGATCTCCGCCGACACCGGCGTCGCGCTGCTGCAGGACGCCGCGCACGCGCACGGCGCGCGCTGGCAGGGCAAGCGCGTCGGCGAGCTGGACAGCATCGCCACCTTCAGCTTCCAGAACGGCAAGCTGATGACGGCCGGCGAAGGCGGCGCGGTGGTCTTCCCCGAGGGCGAGACCGAAAAGTACGAGACGGCGTTCCTCCGGCACAGCTGCGGCCGTCCCCGCGAAGACCGCCGGTACCTGCACAAGATCGCCGGCTCCAACATGCGGCTCAACGAGTTCTCCGCGTCCGTGCTGCGCGCGCAGCTGGCCCGCCTCGACGAGCAGATCGCCGTGCGCGACGAGCGCTGGGCGCTGCTGTCCCGGCTGCTCGGCGAGATCGACGGCGTCGTGCCCCAGGGCGGCGACGTGCGCGCCGACCGCAATTCCCACTACATGGCCATGTTCCGCGTCCCCGGGCTCACCGAGGAGCGGCGCAACGCGCTGGTCGACAGGCTCGTCGAAGCCGGCCTGCCCGCCTTCGCGGCGTTCCGCGCGATCTACCGCACCGACGCGTTCTGGGAGCTCGGCGCCCCCGACGAGAGCGTGGACGCGATCGCGGAACGCTGCCCGCACACCGACGCGATCAGCCGGGACTGCGTCTGGCTGCACCACCGGGTCCTGCTGGCCGACGAGGCGGCGCTGCACGCCACCGCGGAGATCATCGCCGACGAAGTGGCCCGGGCATGAGTGTGCGGGCCGCGGTGGTCGGGCTCGGCTGGGCCGGGCGGGAACTGTGGCTGCCCCTGCTGCGCGAGCACGCGGACTTCGAGGTGGTCGCCGCGGTGGACGCCGACCCGGCGTCCCGGCAGGCGTTCACGAAGGCGACCGGCATCCCCACGCACGCCGCGGTTTCCGCGCTGACCGCGCGCGAGGTCGACCTCGCCGTCGTCGCGGTGCCCAACTACCTGCACACCGAGGTGGCGGGCGCGCTGCTCGCCACCGGGATCTCCGTCTTCCTCGAGAAGCCGGTGTGCCTGACCTCGGCCGAGATCGACGTCCTCGCGGCGGCCGAACGCAGCGGCGGCATGCTGCTGGCCGGCAGCGCCGCCCGCTACCGCGGTGACGTCGGGGCGCTGCGGGACGTCCTCCCGGACCTGGGCGACATCCGGCACGTCGCGATGGGCTGGATCCGGGCGCGGGGCGTGCCGCGCGCGGGCGGCTGGTTCACCCAGCGCGAAAAGGCCGGCGGGGGAGCGCTGTACGACCTCGGCTGGCACCTGCTCGACACGCTCGCGTTCCTGCTCGGCCCGGCCGCCTTCACCCAGGTCATCGGCGTGACGTCGGACGACTTCGTCAACGCGGGCGCCTGGCGTGCCGCGTGGCGGCAGGACCAGCTCGGCGCCGACGCCGCGGACGTCGAGGACACCGCGCGCGGCTTCCTGGTCCGCGACGACGGCGTCTCGGTCTCCCTGCGGGCGAGCTGGGCCTCGCACCAGGCGCGGGACGTCTCGGTGATCCACGTCGAGGGCAGTGCCGGCACCGCGGACCTGCGGTGCACCTTCGGCTTCAGCCCCAACCGCGAGCCGGAACCGGTGCTGACGGTGACCCGCGAGGGCACCACCACCCAGCTTCCCGTGCCGCTCGAACGCATCGGCGTCGAATACACCCGCCAGGTGAGCGACCTCGCCGCGATGCTGGCCGACCCCGGCAGCCGTGGCCGGGCCGTCGCCGAAGCGCGGCCGATCGTCTCGATGATCGAAAACTTCTACGCCTCCGCGGGCTCGGCGCGTGGCGCGGTCCCGGCGTACCAGTAGAGAGGGCGCTCCATGACTTTCCCGATCGTCGACCGGCCGGACACCGGGGCCGATCCCTCGGTTCCGGTCCGGCACGCGGTCATCTTCGACCTCGACGGCGTCGTCGTCGACAGCTTCGCGGTGATGAGCGAGGCCTTCGCCATCGCCTACGCCGAAGTCGTCGGTGACGGGCCCGCCCCCTTCGAGGAGTACCGGCGCCACCTCGGCCGCTACTTCCCGGACATCATGCGGATCATGGACCTGCCGCTGGAGATGGAGGAACCCTTCGTCCGCGAGAGCTACCGCCTCGCCGGCGAGGTCCAGGTCTTCCCCGGGGTCACCGAGCTGCTGGTGACGCTGCGGGCGCGCGGCCTGCGGCTGGCCATCGCCACCGGCAAGAGCGGGCCGCGGGCGCGGTCCCTCCTGGACGACCTCGGCCTGCTGCCGTTCTTCGAGCACGTCATCGGCTCGGACGAGGTCGCCCGGCCCAAGCCGGCCCCCGACATCGTGCGGCACGCGCTGAACCTGATGGACGTCCCGCCCGAGCGGGCCATCATGATCGGCGACGCGCCCACCGACCTGGCCAGCGCGCGCGGCGCCGGTGTCGCTTCGGCCGCGGCGCTGTGGGCGCCCCCGGACGACATCGGCGAGCTGCTCGCCGCGGGGCCCGACGTGGTGCTGCGGCAGCCGGCCGACCTGCTCGCGCTCTGCCCGTCGGTGCCCGGCCGCTGACCGACGTGGAGAACCGGCACCACCTCGGCATCGACGTCGGAGGCACCAAGGTCGCGTTCCGCGTCGAAAGCGGCACCGCGTGCGTCGAGGAGACGTCGTTCGGCTGGGGCCCGCGGCACAGCGCCGAGGCGGACCTCGCGCAGCTGGCCACGCACGTGGCCGGGCTGCGCGACCGGCTCGGCGGGCCACCGGCGGCGGTCGGCGTCGCGATGCCGGGCACGGTCGGGCCGGACGGCCGGGTCGTCACCTGGCCCAGCCGTCCGGAGTGGACCGGCGTGGACCTGAAGGCGGTGCTGCGCGAGCTGTTCCCCGGAGCGGCCGTCGCCTGGGCGGACGACGGCGACCTCGGCGCGCTCGCCGAAGCACAGGCGTCGGGCTGCGAAAACCTGCTGTACCTCGGGGTCGGCACCGGCATCGGCGGCGGCCTCGTCCTCGACGGCGTGCCGTGCCCCGGGCTCGGCCGCGGTTCGTTCGAGATCGGGCACGTGCTCGTCGAACTGGCGGGCACGCGGTGTGTCTGCGGCCGCCGCGGCTGCCTCCAGGCGCTCGCCTCCGGGCCGGCGACCCTCCGCCGCGCGGGATCGTTGCGCGGAGCGGACGTCACGTTCGACGACCTGCGCGAGGCGGTGCGCGGCGAAGAGCCGTGGGCGATCGAGGCGATCGACACCACGGCCCGGGCCCTGGCCGCCGCGGTGACGAGTGTCCAGGAGCTCGTCCACCCGGAACGCGCGCTGCTCGGCGGCGGCTTCGCGGCCGGGATCCCCGAACTCACCGGGCTGGTCGCCGGGCACCTCGACGCCCTGGCCCGCCCCGGTCTGTCCCCGCTGCCGCTGGCACCGGCCGCGCTGGGCGGCCTGTCCTCCCTGCGCGGCGCGGTGGCACTCGCCCGCCTGATCGCCGGCGGATCCGGCGAGAGGGAGAACGTCACACAATGGAGTACGCATGACTGAAACGACCGTCGACGCCCGCTGCCCGGTGGCCTTCCCGCTGGAGCGCCTGTCCCCGCCGGAACCGGCCGCCGAGTACCGCCGGCTGCGCGCCGAGGACCCGATCATCAAGGTCTCGCTGCCGACCGAGCAGGAGGCCTGGCTGGTCACCAGGCACGCCGACGTCCGGGCGCTGCTGGTCGACGAACGGATGAGCGCCGACCGCAGCCACCCGAACTTCCCGCTGCGCCGGCCGGTGCAGCAGGTGCTGCGCAAGGGGTTCAGCGCCCAGGCCAAGTCGCTGCTCGCGCTGGACCTGCCGGAGCACACCGCGCCCCGGCAGATGCTGGCCAACGAGTTCACCCTCCGCCGGATCAACACGCTGCGGCCGGTCATCCAGCAGATCGTGGACGAGCGGATCGACGCGATGCTCGCCGCGGGCCCGCCGGCCGACCTGGTCGGCGACCTGGCGACGCAGGTGCCGTCCCGGATGATCTGCGAGCTGCTCGGCGTCCCGCTGGAGAGCCGGGAGTTCTTCCAGGACCGCACCCTGGTCCTGCAGCTGCCGGGCAGCACCCCGCAGCAGCAGCTGGCGGCGGCCGAAGACCTGAACAAGTTCCTGGACGAGCTGGTCACGGAGAAGGAGCTGCGGCCGAGCGACGACGTGCTCGGCCGGCTGATCGTCCGCAACCGGGGGACCGGGGTGTACACCCACGACCTGCTGGTCGGCATGGCGCAGAACCTGCTCATCGGCGGGCACGAGACCACGATCAACGCGATCGCCCTCGGCACCATCGGCCTGCTGCAGCGCCCGGAGGTCATCGCCGCCCTGCAGGCCGACCCGGGCCTGATCGTCTCGACGGTCGAGGAGATCCTGCGCTACTACCCGATCTTCGACGTGATGGTCCGGGTGGCCAAGGAGGACATCGAGATCGGCGGCGTGACGATCAAGGCGGGCGACGGCGTGGTGCTGGCGCTGGGTTCCAGCAACCGCGACGAGGCCCGGTTCGCCGACGCGGACACGTTCGACGCCCACCGCGGCGACCGCCACCACATCACGTTCGGCCACGGGATCCACCAGTGCCTGGGCCAGAACCTGGCCCGGGTGGAGCTGGAGATCGTGTTCAGCACCTTGTTCCGCCGGATGCCGACGCTGCAGCTGGCCGTCGACGTCGAGGCGGTGCCGTTCAAGGTGACCTCGACGATCACCGGAGTGTTCAGCCTGCCGGTCACCTGGTAGCCGTCATGAGCGGTGAGGCGGGCCGGAACCCGCCTCACCGCTCACGACCAGGTGACCGGGAGCTCGACCAGGCCCGTGAAGGATTCCCCGGGCTGGACCGGGATTTCGTCCGCCGGCACGGCGAGGCGCAGGTCCGGCAGGCGCTCCAGCAGCGTGCCGAAGGCGATCTCCATGATCGCGCGCGCCAGGTCCATGCCCACGCACTCGTGGGGGCCCGAGCCGTAGCCGAGGTGGTCGCCCGGGTCGGGGCGGTGCCAGTCCAGGACTTCCGGCTGCCGGTAGTGCTCCTCGTCCCGGTTGATCAGGGACAGCACGAAGAAGACGCCGTCACCCTTGGCGATGGTGGTTCCGTCGACCTCGATGTCGGCCGCGGCGACCCGCTGGATGCCGTCGGTGACCGCCACCAGCCGGCTCAGCTCGTCGACCGCCGCGGGCAGCAGCGACGGGTCGGCGCGCAGCTCGGCGAGCCGCTCGGGGTGGTGCAGCAGCGCGCTCGCGCCGATCGCGATCGAGCTCGACGTCGTGTGGTGGCCGCTCACCAGCATGATCAGCAGCAGCTGGAGGACCTCCGCGGGCACCGCGTCCGCCGGGGTGCCGCGGTCCGTGACGACGGTGCGGTAGGCGTCGAGCAGGCTCTCGCCGGAGGGCTGCCCGACCAGCTTGGCCACGTACGCCACGAGCTCGTCGTAGGCCGTGGTCGCGGCCGGGCCGAACAGCTGGCCCGTCTTCTGCTTGAAGTACTCCTGGTCTTCGCGCGGAATGCCCAGAGCTTCGTACAGCGACCGCAAAGCCGCGGGCGAGGCGAACGCCGAGACCAGGTCCGCGGGCGCACCGTGGGCGACCAGCTCGGCCAGCTGCCGGTCGACGGCTTCCTGGATCTTCGGCCGCAGGGCGTCGATCAGCCCGGGCGTGAAGCCCGCTTCCGCCACTTCGCGCCGGGCACGGTGCTCGGGGTCGTCGACGCCGACGAGCGCGGTGAGCCGGCCGATGACCTTCTTCTGGTCCGGGCCGAAATTCCGGGCCGCGGCCGCCGCGGCATTGGCCACCGGCCACGCGGGATCGCTGTGGTCGCTGGAAATCCGGGGATCGGCCAGCAGCTCGCGGGTCAGCGCGTACCCGGTGACGGCCCAGGCTTCGCGGCCGTCGTAGAGGGTGATCCGCGAAAGCGGACGCCGGTCGGCCAGCAGCCGGTAGCCCGGCGCCGGCCGGTGGGGGCACGTCCGGTTCTGCGGGAAGGCAACGGGTTCGGTCATCAGGGCTTCTCCTCGAGGAAGGAGCCGCGTCACCGGAACCGGCTCCGCCGGAGAACGATAGGAATGCGCGCCCGGCCGAGGATCCCCCATCCTGATAGGACTTCCGCCGCAAGAAACGAGGGCCTCTTCAGTCCGGCCGGCCGGACTGAAGAGGCCTCTCGACTGAGCTGTCAACGGGGGAGATTGACGGCTCAGGCTTCGGCGGCCACGCCGGCTTCCGCCTTGCCGGGCGCGGGCGCGGGCTTGGGACGGCCCGGGAGGAACAGGCACAGCGGCACCGCCAGCGCGGTGAAGCCGATCGACCACCAGAAGGTGGTGCCGTAGGCGTGGATGAGCGCGTCCGGCGTCGTCACGCCGGCCGAGGCGTGCTGCAGGATCATCGCCAGGACCGCGATCCCCAGCGACCCGCCGATCTGCTGGACGATCAGCACGAGGATGGTGGCGTTGGGGATCTCGGCGTGGTCGAGCCCGATGTAGGCGGAGCTGCCGAGCGGGATCGTCGCGACGCCCATGCCGAGGCCGCGCACCAGCAGCAGGGCCATCAGCAGCAGGTCGGGGGTGCCGGCGGTGACGAACGCGAACGGCACGGTGGTCAGGACCACGGCGGCGAACCCGAAGAGCGCGACCGTGCGGGGACCGATCTTGTCGGTGTAGCGACCGGCGACCCACCGGGACAGCAGCGTGCCGACGCCCTGCGGGATGAGCAGCAGTCCCGCGCCGAGCGCGTCCACGCCCCGGGCCTGCTGCCAGAACAGCGGGAGCAGCAGCATCGCGCCGTACAGGGTCGCGCCGCTCAGGAAGTACAGCACCGACGACGAGGCGACCGAACGGTGGCCGAACAGCCGGACGTTCACCAGCGCCCCGGCGCCCCGCGGCAGGGCCCAGGCGACGAAGCCGGCGACCAGCACGAGCCCGGTCAGGAGCGGGACCAGCACTTCGGCGCTGCCGAAGCCGGCGCCGCCGGTCCGGGACAGGCCGAAGACGACGGCGGCGGCGCCCGGGGACAGCAGGAGCAGCCCGACGACGTCGAGGCGGCCGCGGTCGCCGGCGGGCCGGTCGTCGGGCAGGTTCCGGTACGCCAGCCAGAGGCCGACGACGCAGAACGGGATGTTGACCAGGAACAGCAGCCGCCAGTCGCCGGTGGCCAGCAGGAGGCCGCCCAGCACCGGCCCGAGAATCGGGCCGAGCGCGATCGGCAGGGAGATGGTCGCCATGACGCGGCCGGTGTGGCGGCCCTTCGCGGCCTGCATGATCAGGGTCATCATCAGCGGCATCATCAGGCCGCCGCTGACGCCCTGGACGGCCCGGAACACGATGAGGCTGGTGGCGTCCCACGCCACCGCGCAGAGCACCGAGCCGGTCAGGAAGAGCCCGAGCGAGCCGAGCCACAGCCGCTTCCCGCCGAGCGCGGCCTGGGCCCACCGGACGATCGGGATGGTGGCGAACATGGCCAGCAGGTAGCCGGTGCTCACCCACTGGATCGTGGCGAGCGGGGCGTGCAGTTCGGCGGCCAGGTCGTTGATGGCCACGCTGACGATCGTGGTGTCGAACATCGCCGCCAGCGCACCGACGATGATCGTGAACGCCAGCCGCCACACCGCGGGATCGACGCGGTCGGTACCGGCCGGCGCGGGGGGATCGGATTCGCTGGACGAAGACACGGACACCTCCTAAGATACGTCTGTGTTTCTTATTTGCCTCATCGTAAGCTGGTGTGAATAAGATGCGCAAGTGTTTCTTGAAGGAGGCGGGCATGGGTGAGCGGCGACGGGGCGCGGTCCTGGAGCAGGCGCTGCTGGACGCCTCCTGGCAGGAGCTGGAGGAGGGCGGCTACGCGCGCTTCACCATGGACGCCGTCGCCGCGCGCGCCGGGACCAGCCGCCCGGTGCTGTACCGCCGCTGGGCCGACCGGTCCGAGCTGCTGCGCGCGACGATCGTGCACGCCCTGCAGCGCAACCGCGTCCAGGCGCCCGAGGACACCGGCTCCCTGCGCGGCGACCTGCTGGCCCTGATGTCGGAGATCAGCCGGACCCGGGCCGAGTTCGTCACCGTGATGAGCGTCCACCTGGCCGGGTACTTCGAGGAGACCGGCACCGATCCCACGGCGCTGCGCGGGGTCATCGGGCACGACCGGCCGCACGCGCTGGACGTCGTGTACGAGCGTGCCGCGGCGCGGGGCGAAGTCGACCTCGCCCGGCTCTCCGCCCGGGTCCGGGCGCTGCCGTTCACCCTGCTGCAGCTGGAACTGCTCACCACGCTCAAGACCGTGCCCGTCGAGGCTCTCGAGGAAATCCTCGACACGATCGTCCTGCCGCTGCTCCGCCCGGCCGGCGCGGGGTGACGGCCGTCGTGCGGCGCACCGATTCCACCAGGACTGAGGATGTCCCGGCCCCGGGTGGGCGGGCAGGCTGGGGTGCCGTCACCGGCCGGCCGCGTCCCGCGACCGCCGGCCACCACCGAAGATCCGTTCCACCGAAGGGAACGTCATGGTCGCTGTCGCCGACACCTGGGGAGCCCCGCAGTCGCTGTTCTGGCTGCACGGGGGAACGCCGGCCGAACCGGTCACCTTCGACCCGGCCACCAAGGTGTGGAACGTCCACGGCCACGCCGACGCGCTGCGGATCCTCAACGAGCCGGCGACCTTCTCTTCCGCGGTCCAGCGCAAGATCCCGATCGACGACCGGGTCAACGAGGGCAACCTGCTGCGCATGGACGGCGTGCCGCACGCCAAGCTGCGCAAGATCGTGAGCCGGGTCTTCACCCCGAAGGTGGTGGCGGGGCTCGAACCGAGGATCACCGAGCTGACGAAGGAACTGCTCGCCGACGTCGGCGAGCGCGACCGGTTCGAGCTGGTCGAGCAGCTGGCCTACCCGCTGCCGGTCATCGTCATCGCCGAACTGCTCGGGGTGCCCGCCGAGGACCACCCGCTGTTCAAGCAGTGGGTGGACATGATGTTCCGCGGCCGCGAAGAGATCTTCATCGAGGCCGACGGCGACGAGAAGGTCGTCATGGACGGCGCCGAGGAAGTCCTCCGCTACATCGCCGAGCACGTCGCGCAGCGCCGCTCGAACCCCGGTGCCGACCTGCTCTCCAAGCTCGTCGAAGCCGAGGTCGACGGGGAACGCCTCAGCGACGCCGAAGTGGTGAACTTCGGCTTCGTGCTGCTGCTCACCGGGCACATCACCACCACCATGCTGCTGGGCAACGCGGTGCTCTGCCTGGACACCTACCCGGAGTGGCAGGACCGGGTGCGCGCGGACCGCTCGCTGGTGCCGCCGGTGATCGAGGAGTCCCTGCGGCTGCTCCCGCCGTTCGCCGCCGTTTCCCGGCTCACCAACGAGGAAGTGGTGTTGAGCGGGCAGCGGATCCCCGCCGACGAGCTGCTGATGGTGTGGCTCGCGGCGGCCAACCGGGACGAGACCGCGTTCCCCGACCCCGACACCTTCGACCCGGGCCGCGACCCCAACAACCACCTGTCCTTCGGGCGCGGGGTCCACTTCTGCATGGGCGCACCCCTGGCGCGGCTCGAAGGCCGCGTCGCGCTGAACACCCTGCTGGACCGCTTCCCGCGGCTGAGCACCGATCCGCAGGACCGGCCGGTGTTCAAGACCATCCCGATCATGACCGGGATCGACAAACTCCCGCTGCTGACCGGGTTCCCCGGCTGAGCGCGACCCGCCCGAAGAACTTCTGCTGAGGAGCACAGGTGACGACGAATCCGGCGCCGTTCAAGGTCGGCGAGGCCTACGACAGTTTCGCGGAGCTGCTCGATCAGCTCTGGGGCGACAACCTGCACCACGGGTACTGGGACGATCCCGCCGGCGACACGACGCTCGAGGACGCCACCGCCCGGCTGACCGGCAAGCTGGCCGGGCTGCTGACCATCGAGCCGGGCGACCGGCTGCTCGACATCGGTTGCGGCATCGGCGAACCGGCCATCCGGCTGGCCGCGGCGCACGACATCACCGGCGTGGGGATCTCCATCGCCGCGGGGCAGATCGAGCGGGCGAACGCCCGCGCGGCCGCCGCCGGGCTGACCGGACGGCTGTCGTTCGAGCTCGCCGACGCGATGGAGCTGCCGTTCCCGGACGAGTCGTTCGACGTCGTCTGGGCGCTGGAATCGTTGCACCACATGCCGGACCGGTGGCACGTGGTCGCGCAGGCGGCCCGGGTGCTGCGGCCGGGCGGCCGGATCGCCATCGGCGACTTCATGCTGCGCAGCGGCGGGAAAACGGCCGACGCCTCCAGCGTGGACCTGGTCAAGATGGGCGCGCTGAAGCTCGTCGGACTCGACGAATACCGCGCCCGCCTCCGGGAGGCCGGGCTGGAACCGGAGGCCGTCGAGGACGTCAGCGACCACACCCGGCCCTCGTGGGGCAAGGCGGCGGAACGGTTCGAGGCGCTGCGGGAGCAGGCTTTGCGGCACATCGGCGTGCAGCAGTTCGAAACCACGCTCTCGCGGTTCCGCCAGTTCGCCGACGAACCGGCGGTGGGGTACGTCCTGCTGACCGCCCGAAAAGCGTGAGTGATTCCGGAATTTCCCGGTGGGCGCCCGGCTTCCTCTGCTAGCGTTCGTCGTCCTTTCCCCACCACACAAGAAAACCGCACCAAGGCAGGAGAAGCCGAGACAATGAATGCAGGCAGAGACGGTCGGACCACGCGTGGGTCCCTCCGCGCAGTCGGGCTGCCGGC
>NZ_MUMI01000098.1 GCF_002155975.1 Amycolatopsis kentuckyensis | reverse complement strand
CGCCGCCCTCGGTGCCCGCGCCCGCCCCCGCGCCTTCGGTGCCCGCTCCGGCGTCCGGGCACGCCGACGAGGTCGTCATCCACACCAACCTGACCACCGGTGAGTCCACTGTGGAGGCTCCGGGCGGCCAGGACTTCGACCTCGACATCGACCTGGACTTCAACGGGAAGCACTTCAGCCAGCACGTCGGCTACGACGCGGCCGGGAACTAGCCGGTGGCGGGCTCGGGGGTGGTCGACGCGTCCGGGGTGGTCAGCTCCGTGCTGTCCGGGTACCGGCGCGTGCTCGTCGAGTGCCGCCGGCGCGTCACCGGCGATCCCGGGGCGCTGAGCGCCGCCTCGCAGCGGGTGGCGACCCGGGCGACGGCGGTTTCGGGCCGGGCGCGCGAAATCGACGAGTCCGCGAAGACGCTGCACGCCGACTGGGACGGCGATGCCTACACCGCGTTCGCGACGGCCGCGGGCGAGCTGGGCAAGGAACTCGCCGACACGGCCGCGGAACTCGGCGACCAGGCCAACCGGCTCGGCACCGCGGCCCGGCTCGTGCAGTCCGCGGAAGCCGCCGTGGACTCGGTGCTCGCGCAGTTCGACCAGTACGCCGCCCAGCTGACCGCCCAGGCCCGCGCGGTGAACTCCACTTCGGTCGGCGCGTTCATCCAGGCCGCGCGGCAGCTCGGCGAACAGAGCGTGGCGGCGGCCCGCCAGGTCGTCGACGAGTTCTCCGACGCGCTCGCCGAGCTGTTCCCGCCCGAAGGCGTCGGACGGCTGGAGCACGAGCTCGGCAAGTGGGCCCGCGGGCCGCTGCACTGGCTCAACGGCGAGCCCCTCGACGGCCGGAAGCGGCCGCGGACCGTGCCGTCGTGGTTCGGCAACTCCGGCTGGAAGAAGCTCACCTGGGACGGTCTCGAAGGCACCCGGGCGCCGAAGAAGGCCGACACGCCGTTCGGGCAGCCGGAAGCCGAGGGCCTGAAGAACAAGATCGCCCGCAACACCGAGATCACGTACTACAAGTTCCAGCACGAACAGGACGGCTGGTCCCCGGAGTACGACGGGAAGATCACCTCGAAGGGCTGGGACGCGTCCGCGTCCGGGCACGCGGAACTCGCGGCGCTGCACGGCGAGGCCGAAGCCAAGAAGGAGTGGGGCGTCGCCGAAGCCCACGCCAAGGGCACGGTGTTCGCCGGCGGCGAGGCGAGCGCGTCCGGCACCATCGGCGCCCACGGCGTCGGCGCGCACGCGAATGCGTTCGTGGGCGGGAAGGTCGAAGGCGAAGTCGCCGCGGACGTCGCCGGCATCGGTGTAGGCGCGAACGGCACGCTGCAGTACGGCCTCGGCGCGCAGCTCGACGCCCAGGCCGTCTACGACGCGGGACACCTCAAGGTGAGCTTCAAGGCGGGCGCGGCGCTCGGCCTCGGCCTGGGTGTCGGCGCGAAGATCGACATCGACCTGCCGAAACTCGGCCACACGATCGGCGAGTACGGCGGCGCGGCGGTCGACGCCGTCAGCCACGCCGCTTCGGACGCGGCCGACGCCGTCGGTGCCGCTTGGGACGACGCGGTCGCGTACGTGGGGCTGTGATGACGCTTCCCCTCGACTTCGTCATCCCGGACGGCTGGACCGCCGTCGACCCGGGCGACTCCGGCGCGGTGTTCGTCGCCGTGCACCCGGTGCCGGGCGAGGAGTTCACGCCGAACATCACGGTCGGCGTGCAGCAGCGGCCGGACGAAGCGACGATCGACGCCATCGCGGCCGAAGCCGTCGAGCGGCTTTCGCGGACGCTGGCCGGGCTCGACGTGCTGAGCCGCCGCGACGTCGGCGACGCGGCCGCCCCGGCCGTGATGCAGCTCCTGCGCCTGCGCACCGGCGAAGGCACCGAGCTGATCCAGACCCAGGTGCACCTGACGGTCCCCGGCGCCGGCCCGGAAGACCGCCTGGTGCTCGAGCTCGCCTGCACGGCCGCCCCCGCGGCCGCCCGGCGGCTCTCACCCGGTTTCCAGCGGTTCGTGGCCAGCGTCCACGTCCGCCAGCACGAAGGGAAGCAACAGTGACCGATCCGTACGCGGTGCCCGACATGGACGAGCTGCTCGCCCAGGTGCGCAAGCAGACCGAAGAGGTCCAGCGGATCCAGCGCACGGTCGAGGCGATGGAGATCAAGGCGCACTCGCGGCAGAACGAGGTCACCGTCACCCTGCGCGGTGACGGCCGCTTCACCTCGATCGACATCGACCCCCGCGCGATCCGCGAGTACGACGCCCGCAACCTCTCGGAGATCGTCCTGGAGGCGGTGAACGCCGGGCTGCAGAAGCTCGCCGAGGCTTCGAGCGCCAAGTTCGCCCCGGTCATCGCGGCCGCGAAAGACGTGTGATGACGGCTTCGCTGACTGGCACGACCCGGCGGGTCACGGTGGTCACGCCACGGGCCCGCGTCGACGTCGCCCTGCCGCAGCAGTCGACGTTCGCCGAGCTCGTGCCGCAGCTGGTCCGGCTGGCGGGAGCGTCCGGGCAGGCCTCGGCCGAGCACCCCGGCTGGGTGCTCTCGAGGCTGGGCGGCGCACCACTGGCGCTGGGCCTGAGCGTCGCCGCCGCCCAGATCCGGGACGGCGAAGTGCTGCACCTGACCCCGCGGGAGCGCCCGCGGGGTCCGCTGCTGTTCGACGACGTCGTCGACTCGATCGCCAGCGTCGCCGATGCCGACGGCGGCTGGGGCCCGTCGGTCGCGCGGCGGTCCGGCCTGGTCGCGGCGGTGGTGTTGCTGCTGGCGGGCGGCCTGCTGGTGCAGGCGGCGGCGTCCGGCAGCGTGCTGGCCCCGATCGGGACCGGGCTCCTGGCTTTGGTGCTGCTGCTCGGCGGCGGCGCGTTGAGCCGCGCGTACGGCGACGCCGAAGCGGGCGCGGCCGGGTCGCTGGCCGGCGTCGGCGTGGCGCTGCTGGCCGGGATGTCGGTGCTGCCACCGCATCCGCTGTTCTCGTTGTCGGCGGGCCCGCTCGCGGCCGGGTTCGCGGCGGTGACGGTGTACGGCGTGCTGGCGGCGGTCTCGGTGGCCGACCGCCTGCCGTGGTTCGTGGCGATCACGGGCGCGGCGGGCTTCGGGGCGGTGACGGCCGGGGTCGTGCTGCTGGGCGGTGTTTCCGCGGGTTCGGCCGCGGCCGTGGTCGCGGTGCTGTGCACGGCGCTGGCGGCGGTGGCCCCGATGCTGGCGTTGCGCCTGGCACGCCTGCCGCTGCCGAGGGTGCCGGACGACATGGCGGCGTTCCGGGCGGACGAACAGCCGTCGCTGGGAACGGAGATGATCGGCCGCACGTCCCGGGCCCAGGCGGTGCTGACCGGGTTGCTGGTGGCCCTCGGCCTGGTGGTGCTGGCGGCATCGATCGTGCTTTCCGCGGGCGGGCCTTGGGAAGCGGGCCTGGCGGCCCTGCTGGGCGTGGCGTGGATCCTGCGGTCGCGGTCGTACGCGGGGCGCGCGCAGCGGCTGGTGCTGGTCGGGTTCGGCGTCCCGACGCTGGTGTGCGCCGGGGTCTGGCTGGTGGCTTCGGGTCACCGCACGGCGATCTTCGCCGTGGGCTGCGCGGTCGTCCTCGCGGCGGTGGTCTGCCTGGTGTACGCGACCCGGGTGGCGCGCGGGCTGCGTTCGCCGTACTGGTCGCGGCTCCTGGACGTCTCGGAGTTCCTCGTGCTGCTTTCCCTGGTGCCGGTGGTGGCGATGATCGCGGGGGTGTACGAAGCCGTCCGGGGTTGACGGTGCCACCCGGACACTGTTAAGACTGCTTTGGGAGCGCTCCCAGGATGTTCGCCGTCGACTCCAGGGAGATGCGCATGACAGCACGTCGAGACCAGTCCGAAATCGCGGGTTCGCCGCTGCTGCGCCGGCGCACCGTGCTGGCGGCGGGCGCCGCACTGCCGGTGCTGGCGGGCGGGACACCGGCCGCGGCGGCCACCGCGGTGGTCGTCGAACCGTCGAACGTCCAGCAGGCGATCCTCGGCTTCGGCGGGATGAACCACACCGTCTGGATCAGCGATCTCACCGCCGCCCAGCGCGAGACGGCGTTCGGCAACGGGACCGGGCAGCTGGGCTTCACCGTGCTGCGCATCCCCGTCCACGAGGACCGCAACAACTGGAGCCGCGAGGTCGCGACGGCCAAGCGGGCGAGCCAGCTCGGGGCCAAGGTCATCGCTTCGCCGTGGAACCCGCCCGCGTCGATGACTGAAAGTTTCTCCGGGGGCAAGCGGTTGCGGTACAACGCCTACGGCGCCTATGCGCAGCACCTCAACGACTTCACCGCGTTCATGGCGAACAACGGGGTGCCCCTGTACGGGATCTCGGTCCAGAACGAGCCGGACTACGCCCACGACTGGACGGCGTGGACCGCCGCCGAGATCGTCCGGTTCCTGCGCGAGAACGCCGGCTCGCTGAGCACCCGGGTCATCGCGCCCGAGTCGTTCCAGTACCGGAAGGCCATGTCCGATCCCATCCTCAACGACGCCGCCGCGCTGGCGAACGTGGACATCATCGGCGCGCACCTCTACGGCACCCGGTTCGCGGACCTGCCCTATCCACTCTTCCAGCAGAAGGGCGGCGGCAAGGAGCTGTGGATGACGGAGGTCTACTACCCCAACAGCACCGACTCGGCCGACCTGTGGCCGCAGGCGCTCGACGTCGGCGAGCACATCCACCGCGCGTTGGTCGACGGGCGGTTCCAGACCTACGTGTGGTGGTACATCCGGCGCTCGTACGGTCCGATGCGGGAGGACGGGCAGATCAGCAAGCGGGGCGCCTGCATGGCGCAGTTCTCGAAGTGGGTGCGGCCCGGGTTCTCGCGGATCACGGCGACCGCGAATCCGCAGGCGAATGTCTACGTTTCGGCGTTCAAGAGCGGGGCTCGAGTTGTTGTCGTCGCCATCAACAAGAACGATGCAGCTGTGGACCTTGCGTTCACCATCCGGGACATTGGTTCCGCGACTGCTCAGACGTGGGTGACCAGTGGGAGTGCGAATCTTGCCCGGTCCGCTGATGTGGCTGTTTCGAATGGGGCTTTCAATGCTCAGCTGGGTGGTCGGAGTATTCGGACCTTTGTCGTGAACTGAGTTCCCCGCCGGCCCGACGCCGGATTGTTCAGCGGCCGGCAGGCCGTGTCAAGGCGGGAAAGCGTGCCTTGACACGGCCTGCCGGCCGCTGATTCGGCTGCGTATCGGGTCGGCAGGGGGGTGTGGTCGGAGGGTGTCGCCGTTGGCCGTCCGCGTCCGCCGTCCGGGGGTGGGTGGTCGGTGGTCAGCCGTCCAGGGCGAGGGGCAAAGTTTTGCGGACTCCTGCTCCGTGGCGGCCGTGCAATGGAACCGCTGCCTGCGGTACCGGGACCTGTGTGCCCGGCCTTGCTCCCACGCGGATCGTCACCTCCGCCTTCTCCTTGCCGCCCGCCGTTCTCGTCAGCGTGTACGACGTTGCCGTGAATGCCGCTCCGGGTACCGCCGGATCCAGCACTCGGGGGGACCTCGGGGTGAAGCACGCCTGGGTGGAATCGCCCCACACCCACGACTTCCAGCGGTCCGGTGCCCCCGATGGGGCCCCCTGGACGCCCAGTGCCACCCGAAGCTCCTTCGCCAGCTCTCCGGCCTCCAGCACCGTGCTCTGGTAGCCGGCCTCGGCCAGTGCTCCCATCAAGCTCAACGCCGCCGATGCCGTGCTGCGCAGCGCCCCCAGTTCGCCGCCGCCGCGGGCGAGTGCCGCGATCGGGGCCAGGTCCGGGCGGTAGCGGACCGCCAGCCAGCGGACCCGCAGCACCTGGTCGCCGCGGGGAATCGCCCACGTCAGCAGCTGCGCCGAGGCCAACGGGATGTCCGCGCGCCCGAATGCCGAGCGCAGGGCCTCGACCAGGGGGCCCGGCGCTCCCGGGCCGGGCATCAGGCGGACCAGTGCGCTCCATCCTCCGTCGATCTCCGCGACGCCGAAACGGTTGCCCGCGCGGTCGACGTGCTGGCGCACCTTCACCGGGCCGGCCACGTGCAGCAGGGGATCCGGGCCGTCGCGGCGGGTGTCGTGGCGGCGCAACCGGAACGCCGTCCACGTCAGCGCCCAGCCCGCCAGGTGGCGCCCGGCGAAGCGCACCGACGTCAGCAGCACCACCGTGCCCGCGCCGATGCTGATGCCGAGCCGCACCGGCTGGGTGACGCCGTCGACGAGCCACGCGAGCAGCACGGCGATCGCCGCGAGCTCCCACAGCGCCGCCTGCAGCGGTCGGATCGGCAGCAGCCACGGCAACGGCGTGGACGCGGGCCGGGACGGTGCCTGGTGGACGGCGGTATCGACGGACACGGGCTCCCCTTTCCCCGGTCTCGACGCTACTGGCTGCCCGGATACCGCGTGGGCGTAAAAATTACCCTCGCCGCCCGCTGGTGCGGTGCCTAGCATCGGCTGCTCGGAGGGTCGACGCACACAGCCGGGGGGCACAGCAGCGTGTGGACGCAGCGGGACCAGATCCAGGCGTACCAGTTCCTCCGCCGCAGGCTCGTCTCCGCGCTCGTCGCCGCCGACGCCAACCACCCCGTCTCGCCCAGCCGCCGGCTCGTGCTGGGCACGGTGCTCGGGGTCGTGGCCGCCCTCTTGGTCACCGCCGTCTTCGGCATCATCGGGCTGCTGAACCCCTCCGGCGGCAAGGACTGGCTGGCCGGCGGCAAGGTGATCGTCGAGGAGGGCACCGGCGCGCGGTTCGTGCTCGGCGCCGACGGCGTCCTGCACCCGGTGCTCAACTACGCGTCCGCGCGGCTGCTGGCCGGCGGCAACGGCGACGCGACCGTGTCCGTCTCACCGGAGAACCTCGGCAAGGCCGGCCGCGGCAACCAGATCGGCATCCCCGGCGCGCCCGACTCGCTGCCGTCGGCGAACGCGCTCGTGAGCGTCCCGTGGACGAGCTGCAGCCGGACCACCCGGGACGCGCCCGCGTCCGCCGAGCCGCGCACCGCCGTCCTGCTGGCCGCGCCCGCCTCCGGCGTCGAGCTGCCACCGGACCAGGGCGTGATCGTGCGGCTGCCGCAGGGGGAGCGCTTCCTGCTCGCCGGCGGGCGGCGCTACAAGCTGAGCGACGAGGCCGCGACCGCGTTGCAGTTCGACAGCTACCCGACGATCGCGGTGTCGTCGCGGTGGATCGACACCGTCCCGGCCGGCCGCGACCTCACCGCGCTGCCGGTCGACGGCGCCGGTGACGCGGGACCGGCGGTGGGCGGCCGCGGCACCCGCGTCGGCGAAGTCCTCGCGGTCGTGGACGCGATGGCCGCGCCCGGCGCGGCCACGTCGTACTACCTGGTCCGCCGCGACGGGCTCGAACCGGTCGGGCAGACCGAGGCGAGCCTGCTGGTGACGACGGACGCCAACGCCGCCGCCTACCCCGGGCCGCCCGCGCCGGTGGAGGTCCGCGCGGCCGACGTCGCCGCGGTCGCGAAGGTCGGCGCGCCGCGGGCCGGCGGTGCCGATCCGGCCGCCTACCCCGACCGCATCCCCGGCAAGGCGCCGATCACCGGGAACTCCGTGGCGCTGTGCGTTCAGGGCAGCCGGTTGCTCGTTTCGGCCGAATTCCCGCTTCCCGTTGGGGCCAAAGCCATCCAGGTCGCCACCCGGACCGAAGCAAGGGTGGCGGACGAGGTGTTCGTACCTCCCTCGGGGGGAGCCGTCGTCGTCGAAGCCGGTTCGGTCACCGCGTACCTGGTGACCGACACGGGCCGGAAGTACCCGGTGGTGAACACGCAGGCCTTGGCCTCGCTCGGCTACGGAGGCGTCGCCAAACCGCCGGTCACGGGTAGTTTGCTGGCATTGGTGCCGACGGGCCCCGCGCTGGACCCGGCCACGGCCGGACGGCCGGCTCCGTCGGGTGGAACGGGGTGAAAGTCGTGCAAATGACAGAAGAGCGTTCGACCGAGGGTGAACTGGGCCAGGGGCGGGTCCGGGTCGCGGTCATCGAAGACCACCCGCTGTACCGCGTCTCCGTCGAACGTGTGCTGGCCGAAGCCGACTTCGTCGAGCTCGGTGCGGTCGTCGATTCGGTCGCCCGGTTCCACGTGCACCGGCAGCCGCCGGGCAGCGTGGTCCTGCTCGACCTGGGCCTGCCGGGCGTCGCGGGCGCGGCGGCCGTGCTGGAGGTGTGCGAACTCGGCCACCACGTGCTCGTGGTTTCCGCGCAGGCGGAACCGGAGGTGGTGCTCGGCGCGATCGCGGCGGGGGCCCGCGGGTTCCTGTCGAAGGACGTCGACGCCGACGAGCTGCTGATCGCGATCAAGACGGTCGCCGGCGGCGGCGCGTACGTCTCGGCGGTGGTCGCCGGGATGATCATGAAGGACAACGCCGACCGGCCCGCCGTGTCGGCCGAAGCCGAGCTGTCCCCGCGCGAGGAGCAGGTGCTGCGGCTGGTGGCGGCGGGGGAGCGGGACGTCGACATCGCGCTGATCCTCGGCATCGGCGTCCGGACGGTCCGCGGCTACCTCGACCGCATCCGCGACAAGACCGGCGAACGGCGGCGGCCGGGCCTGGTCAAGGAGGCCATCCGGCGCGGCCTGATCGGCGAGGCCGGCCCCCGGCGCGGCGGCCGCAAATGAGCGACTCCGCGCGGCGCATCCCGGTGGGCGTGATCGAGGACCACCCGCTCTACCGGTACGCGCTGAGCCGCGTGCTGACCGAGGCACCGGACATCGAGCTCGGCGCGGTCGCCGACTCGGTGGCCCGGTTCGCGGTCCAGGACCAGCCGGCGGGCAGCGTCGTCGTCCTCGACCTCAAGCTCCGTGGTGTCCAGGACGCGGCCGCGGTCCTGGAAGTGGGGCAGATGGGGCACAAGGTGCTGGTGGTGTCCGCGCACGCGGAACAGCCGGAGGTGCTCGGCGCGATGCAGGCGGGCGCGAAGGGCTTCCTGTCCAAGGACGTCGACGGCGACGAGCTCCTGCGCGCGATCCGCACGATCGCCGACGACAACGCGTACGTGTCGCCGACGCTGGCCGGGATGATCATCCAGGACAGCGAAGAGCGCCACGCAGGCCCGAAGATCGTGTTGTCCGAACGGGAAAAGCAGGTCCTCCGCCTGGTGGCGGCGGGGGAGCGGGACGTCGACGTGGCGGAGATCCTCAACATCAGCGTCCGCACGGTCCGGTCCTACCTGGACCGCATCCGCGACAAGAC
>NZ_MUMI01000097.1 GCF_002155975.1 Amycolatopsis kentuckyensis | reverse complement strand
CCGCCGGTTCGTCGCCGGCCGCGTCGTCGGCTCCGGCCCCGCCGCCTTCGCCATCGGTGGGTGCTCCGGTGCCCGCGCAGTCGGTGGCCGTCTACAACCCCGAGGGCCGCGGCGACAACACCGGCCGGGCGAAGTACGCGACCGACGGCAAGCCCGAGACGGAGTGGCGGACCGAGAAGTACAAGCAGCAGTTCCCGACCATCAAGCCGGGGGTCGGGCTGCTGGTCACGTTCGAAAACCCGATCAACCTCAGCCAGGTGAAGGTCACCGGGGGCACCCCCGGCACCAAGGTCGAGATCCGGTCGGCGACCGGGAAGAACCCGGAACTGGCGGACACGAAGGTGGTCGGCAACGGCGATCTGAAGGACGGCGAGACGACGATCCCGCTGGCTCAGCCGACGCAGGGCGAGTACTTCATCGTCTGGATCACCCAGCTGGGCGAAGTCGACGGGCAGTACCTGACCGAAATCGGCGACCTGTCCTTCCTGCCTGCGGGGTGAGTTACCCGACAGGGTCAGTAGGCTCTCCCGGGTGACAGCTGCAGCTCCCACGGATGCGGATCTGATAGCGGCTCACGCCGCGGGGGACCCTCATGCGTTCAGCGAACTCGTCCAGCGACATCGCGACCGCATGTGGGCGGTGGCCCTGCGCACGGTCCGCGACCCGGAAGAGGCCGCCGACGCGTTGCAGGACGCGTTCATCTCGGCGTTCCGCGCGGCCGGGAACTTCAGAGCGGAGTCGCAGGTCACGACGTGGCTGCACCGGATCGTGGTGAACGCCTGCCTCGACCGGATCCGCCGCCGCCAGGCGCGCCCGACCGTGCCCCTGCCGGAAACCGGCTTCAACGAGCCCGCCACGCCCCGAGACTCGATGGCCGAGCGGGAAACCAGCCTGCTCGTGCGCGAGGCGCTCGACCAGCTGCCCGAGGAGCAACGTGCCCCGATCGTGTTGGTCGACGTCGAGGGATACTCCGTCGCCGAGACGGCGAAGATGCTCGGCATCGCCGAAGGCACGGTGAAGAGCCGGTGCGCACGGGGCCGCGGGAAACTCGCGAAGGTTCTCGGGCACCTGCGGAACCCCGATGCGATTGCGAACGTCCCAACTCACGAAAGCAAACGGGCCGGGCGTCAGCCGGGTAGCGGGGAGGGACGATGACGGACGAAAGCCGGGGGATCGGGGGGACCATCGGTCCGCCCTGGTCTGTCGACGTGCTCGCCGACCTCCACGCCGGTGTCCTGGACGACACGCAGGCGGCGGAGCTGTGGCCGCTGGTCAACGCCGATCCCGAAGCCCGGGAGATCCTGGCCGCTCTCGACGCCACGCAGGCCGACCTGGCCTCCCTCGCCGACGCGCCGGCCCCGCCGATGCCCGCGGAGTTCGCCGCCCGGCTGGACGCGGCGCTGGCCGCCGAGGCAGCCGCCGCCTTTCCTGGACGAGCACAGCAGCGGCCTCAGGGCGCCACGCAGGCACCGCGGCAGGCCGGGCCCGGGGACGCCCCGGTACTGGACCTCGCGGCGGCGCGGCGACGCCGGAACAAGCGGCTCGGCTGGGCCGCCGGCGTCCTGACCGCGGCCGCGGCGGCCATCGTCGCCGTGACCATCGCGATCCCGAACACCTCGCAGCAGACAGGCACCCCGAACGTCGCGGCCCCGGCCCCGACTGGCCCGTCCGTCGGCAACGACGGCGCCGGCGCGCAGGCCCTGGTCGGCAAGGCGATCGGCGTCCGCGACTTCGGCCCGTTGCAGAACGAGGACCGCCTGGACGCCTGCATCGCGGCCGCCGGACTGGACCCGAAGGTGCGCCCCGAGGGCATCCGCCCGGTGAACGTCGGCGGCAAGGCCGGGGTCATGATCATCCTGACCACCGGCAAGCTGGCCCAGTTCCGCCTGGTGGCCTTCGGCGCCGACTGCGGGCCGGGAAATCCGGCCGTGCTGTTCGACAAGGTCGTTGGGGAGAAGTAGCGGCTGTCACGGCTGGGAACATGGCCACCTACCATCGTGTTGAGCCTGGTACACGGGTCACTACGAGCGGAGGTCACGGGTGGCTGCCGAGGAAATCAGGAACCTGATCATCGTCGGGTCGGGTCCTGCCGGATACACCGCTGCCGTTTACGCGGCGCGGGCCCAGCTTGAACCGCTGGTGTTCGAGGGCACGCAGTTCGGCGGCGCGCTGATGACGACGACCGAGGTCGAGAACTTCCCCGGGTTCCGCGACGGCATCATGGGTCCGGACCTGATGGAGGAGATGCGCAAGCAGGCCGAGCGCTTCGGCGCCGAGCTGCGCGCGGAGGACGTCGAGTCGCTGGAGCTGACCGGGGACGTCAAGTACGTCCACGCGAACGGCAAGCGCTACGCCGCCCGCGCGGTCATCCTCGCCATGGGTGCCGCGGCGCGGTACCTGAACGTCCCGGGCGAGCAGGAGCTGCTCGGCCGCGGTGTGTCGGCCTGTGCGACCTGTGACGGCTTCTTCTTCCGCGACCACGACATCGTGGTCGCCGGCGGTGGCGACTCGGCGATGGAGGAGGCGACCTTCCTGACGAAGTTCGCGAAGTCCGTCACGATCGTCCACCGGCGCGACGAGTTCCGCGCGTCCAAGATCATGCTCGAGCGCGCCCGCGCCAACGAGAAGATCAAGTGGCAGCTGAACTCGCAGATCACCGGCGTCCTCGGCGACGGCAAGGTCGAAGGCCTGCAGCTCAAGGACACCCGGGACGGCTCCGAGTCGACGCTGGACGTGTCGGGCTTCTTCGTCGCCATCGGCCACGACCCCCGCAGCCAGCTGGTGAAGGGCCAGGTCGACCTGGACGAGGACGGCTACGTCGTCACGAAGGGCAAGACGTCCTTCACCAACCTCGACGGCGTCTTCGCGGCCGGCGACCTGGTGGACCGCACGTACCGCCAGGCGATCACCGCCGCGGGCTCCGGGTGCAGCGCGGCGATCGACGCGGAACGATGGCTCGCGGAGCACGGCGAATCGGACGCGCACGAGGCGGCCGAGCTCGTCGGCGGCGGCTACGGCGCGGGCACCAACTGACTTACCGGCTTCCAACCATCCCTGAAGGAGAAACCATGGCCAACACCGTCAAGGTGACCGACGCGACGTTCGTCGACGAGGTCCTGACCAGCGAGAAGCCGGTCCTCGTCGACTTCTGGGCCACCTGGTGCGGCCCGTGCAAGATGGTCGCCCCGGTGCTGGAGGAGATCGCGGCCGAGAACGGCGAGAAGCTGACCATCGCCAAGATCGACATCGACGAGAACCCGAACACGCCGCGTGACTACCAGGTGATGTCCATCCCGACGCTGATCCTGTTCCAGGGCGGCAAGCCGGTGAAGCAGATCGTGGGCGCGAAGCCGAAGGCCGCGCTGCTGTCGGACCTCGCCGACGTCCTCTGAACCGAACAAGCCCGGCGAACCCGGGGCCTGCGGGAATCCTCCTGCGGCCCCGGGTTCGTCTTCGTTCGGGGGAATCTTCCCGACATGGGATCGATCGAGCGTGATGGTGGCCACCGCGGGTACTGCACTAACGGGTTCTTGACGCACCTACCGGGCCTACGCTGTCACCCAGAGTTGGCAAGGCACAATAGAGGACCTGGGCTCGTCCCAGCGATGGTTTTCCGAAAGTCCTGCCACGCACCGAGCCCCCGAGTCGGTGCCTGAGGAAAGAGCGAGGAGTGCATGCGGGTACTCCGCCGCGGTGACGCCGGTCCGGACGTCGCCGAGATCAGGTCCATCCTGGCCGGGATGGACCTGCTCCCGCCGGTCACCGGTACCGACGACGACTACGGCACGTTCGACGTCGCCGTCGAGCACGCCGTTCGTGCCTTCCAGCAGCGCCGTGGGCTGATGACCGACGGCATCGTGGGTCCGGCGACGTTCCAGGCGCTCAAGGGCGCCAGCTACCACCTGGGCAGCCGCCCGCTGTCGTACATGATCGCGTCCCCCGTGCACGGCGACGACGTCTTCACGCTGCAGGAGCGGCTCACCGAGCTCGGCTTCGACGCCGGCCGTCCCGACGGCTACTTCGGCCCCGCCACCGAGCGCGCCCTCAAGACGTTCCAGCGCGACATGCGCCTGACGCCGGACGGCATGTGCGGCCCGGCGACCATCCGCGAGCTGCACCGCCTGTCCTCGCCCCGGGCCCGTGGCGGGCGCCCCGTGTTCCTGCGCGAGCAGGAGCAGGTGCGCCAGGCCGGCCCGCGCCTGCGCGGCAAGCGCATCGTGATCGACCCCGGCCACGGCGGCGACGACCTCGGCGTGGTCGCCGGCGGCCTGCGCGAGGCCGACATCGCCTGGGACCTCGCCCGGCGGCTCGAAGGCCGGATGAAGGCCACGGGCATGGAGGCGCTGATCTCCCGCGGCCCGAACCACAGCCCCACCGAGCTCGAGCGCGCCAAGTTCGCCAACGACGCGGGCGCGGACCTGTTCCTCTCGCTGCACAGCGACAAGAACCCCTCGCCGCGCGCGCAGGGTGTCGCGAGCTTCCACTTCGGCAACGGCAACGGCACGACGTCCACGGTGGGCGAGCTGCTGGCCGGCTTCATCCAGCGTGAGGTCGCGGCCCGCACCGGCATGCTGGACTGCCGCACGCACTACAAGTCGTGGGACATCTTCACCCGCACCCGCTGCCCTGCGGTCCGGGTCGAGATCGGCTACCTGACGAACCCGGACGACGCCCGGAAGCTCGGCGACCCGGCGTTCCGCGACATCGTCGCGGAAGGCATCCTGATCGCCGTGAAGCGCCTGTACCTGCTCGGCGAGGGCGACCAGCCGACGGGCACGTTCACGTTCGCGGACGTCCTGGCGCACGAGCTGGCCAAGGCCGAATAGGGCCGACCACAACCCCTAGCGGCTCTCCTTCACCTGCCCCACCACCCCTGGGGACGCGACGCGCGCGTCCCCAGGTTTCGGGGCAGTTCTCCACAGGTTTTCCACCGCTCCTATCAGCGCTCTGTGGATAACTCGGCACTTCTTCCACAGTTGTGCACACCGCTGTTTCAGGCGTGCCGAAGCACAGGCGCAAACGTTTGCGAGCGAGGAATCAGGCGCGGCCGAGGCTCGGCTCGGCGGTGGTGATCGTCACCTGGCCGAGCAGCCGCTCGAGGGCCGCCTCGACGTCTTCCTTCCAGGTGATCGCCGACCGCAGCTCGAGGCGCAGGCGGGGCCACTTCTGGTGCGGGCGGACCGTCTTGAAGCCGACGCTCTGCAGGAAGGCCGCCGGCAGCACGCAACTGTGCCCGCCGTCCGGGTCCGCCTCGTCCGGGCGAGCATCGCCGAACGCTTCGATCGCGCGGACACCGCGCTTGGTCAGGTCCTTGGCGACCGCCTGGACGAGCATCCGGCCGAGGCCACCGCCGCGGAACTCCGGCAGCACCTGGAACGCGGTCAACAGGACGGCGTCCGCGCTCGGCGGCGACGTCGGGAAGGCCAGCGCGCGCGGGACCGCGTTCGGCGGGGCGTACAGCACGAACCCGACGGGCAGCGTGTCGCTGTAGACGATCCGGCCGCAGGAACCCCACTCGAGCAGCACGCTCGACACCCAGGCTTCCTTCTCGACCTCGGTCGCGCCGAACTCCTCGGCCTGGTGCTTCAGGTGGGGGGCGAGTTCCCAGTACACGCACCGCCGGCAGCTCTTCGGCAGGTGCTCCAGGTTGTCCAGTGTGACGCCCACGACGCGACGCGACACCCGCGACCTCCCTGACCTGCGCTCCCGACCGGCTGCCCCGCTCGTCAGGCCGCGCAGGATCCGCGGCACGAACACAGGAGCCATCGTCGAGGATAGGCCGATGTGACGAGCACCGAAAGGCCAGGGGGTCCTGATGGGTGCCCGGTTACACTCGATGGGATCTACCAGCTCCCGCGGGAGTGACCGTGTCCGCCTAGCCCCGGGTGAACGTCGATGACCGAGAACCGCCCCAGCAAGCCGCACAGCGGCCGCCAGAACCTCGACCCGCACCTGGAGCGGTACGCCGCGCGCACCGCCGGGATGACCGCCTCCGAGATCCGGGCGCTGTTCGCGGTGGCCAGCCGGCCCGAGGTGGTTTCGCTGGCCGGCGGCATGCCCAACCTGGCGGCGCTCCCGCTCGACACGCTGTCGGCGCAGGTGGCCGAGATCATCGCCGAAGACGGCATGGTGGCGCTGCAGTACGGCTCGGCGCACGGCGTCCCGGTGCTGCGCGAGCAGATCTGCGAAATCATGGCCCTGGAGGGCATCAAGGCACACCCGGACGACGTCGTGGTGACCGTCGGCTCGCAGATGGGCCTGGACATGGTCACGCGGCTGTTCTGCGACCCGGGTGACGTCGTGATCGCCGAAGGCCCGTCGTACGTCGGCGCGCTGGGCTCGTTCGCCGCCTACCAGGCGCAGGTCGTGCACGTCGAGATGGACGACCGCGGCCTGGTGCCTTCGTTGCTCCGGGAAGCGCTCGACCGGACGGAGAAGGCGGGCCGCCGGGTCAAGTTCCTCTACACGATCCCGAACTTCCACAACCCCGCCGGCGTCACGCTGGCCGTCGAGCGCCGCGCGGAGATCCTGGAGATCTGCCGCGAGCACGGCGTCCTGGTCGTCGAAGACAACCCGTACGGGTTGCTCGGCTTTGACGGCCAGACGTACCCGGCGCTGCGGTCGACCGACCCCGACAACGTCGTGTACCTCGGCTCGTTCTCGAAGACGTTCGCCTCCGGCCTGCGCGTCGGCTGGGTGCTGGCGCCGCACGCGGTGCGCGAGAAGCTCGTGCTCGCCGCGGAGTCGGCGACGCTGTGCCCGCCCACGTTCAACCAGATGATCGTGTCGCGCTACCTGGCCACGCACGACTGGAAGGGCCAGATCAAGAAGTTCCGCGAGAACTACCGCGAGCGGCGTGACGCCATCCTGTCCGCGCTCGACCAGTACCTGCCCCCGGGCTGTTCGTGGACCAAGCCGGACGGCGGCTTCTACGTCTGGGTGACGGTGCCCGAAGGCGTCGACACGAAGGCGATGCTGCCGCGCGCGGTGACCGCCCGGGTGGCGTACGCGTCCGGAACCGGCTTCTACGCGGACGGGTTCGGCAGCCGCCAGATGCGGCTTTCCTACTGCTACCCGACCCCGGAACGCATCCGGGAAGGCGTGCGGCGGCTGGCGGCCGTGCTGGAGTCCGAAATGGACCTGGCCCGCACCTTCGGTAACGTGAGCGCGCGCCAGATCCAGGGACCGCAGAACCCGTCTCCGGACACGGTCTAATTCTTCTTCGCTAAGGAGTTTCCACGGTGGTCGACCGTACCGTTGCCGTGCTCGCCGGCGGGCTCTCGCACGAACGCGACGTCTCCCTGAGGTCCGGGCGGCGGCTTTCCGCGGCGCTCAAGTCCGAGGGCTTCGGCATCGAGGAGTGGGACACCGACGGCGGGCTGCTGGAGCGGCTGCGCACCCAGCGCCCGGACGCGGTGGTCGTCGCGCTGCACGGCGGTGAGGGCGAGAACGGCTCGGTGCAGACGGTGCTGGAGATGCTGGGCGTGCCGTTCGTCGGCACCGGCTCCCAGGGCTGCCGTCGCGCCTGGGACAAGCCGACCGCGAAGGCGTTGGTGCAGAACGCCGGGTTCGTGACGCCGGGCTGGGTGGTGCTGCCGCACAGCACGTTCCGCGAGCTCGGCGCCCAGGCGGTGCTCGACGCGATGGTGGAGCGCCTCGGCCTGCCGCTGATCCTCAAGCCGGACCAGGGCGGCTCGGCGCTCGGCACGCAGGTCGTGCGCGAGGCGGCGGAACTGCCGGCGGCGATGGTCGGCTGCTTCGCCTACGGCGACACCGTCCTCGCCGAGCGGTTCGTGGACGGCGTCGAGGTGGCCGTGACAGTCATCGAGGGCGAGGACGGCCCCGAGGCCCTGCCCGCGGTCGAGATCGTCCCGGAGAGCGGCGTGTACGACTACACGGCCCGCTACACCGCCGGCCTGACCGACTTCTTCACCCCGGCCCGGCTCGACGACGCCGCGGCCAAGGCGGTGGCCGAGCTGGCGGTCTCGGCGCACCGCGTGCTCGGGCTGCGCGACATCTCCCGGACCGACGCGGTCGTGATGGCGGACGGCACGGTCCACTTCCTCGAAGTGAATCCGTCGCCGGGTCTCACCGAGACGTCGACGGTGCCGATGGCGATCGAGGCGGCGGGCAAGTCGCTCGGCACGGTGTTCGCCGAACTGATCGCGCGGGCCATCTCCCGCTGACTCTCACGCACGCGAAAGGCCGCCTCGGATCGTCCGTGGCGGCCTTTTTCGTGTGATCACCAACTGTGTTCGTCACGGCTCCGATGAGCAATCATCACCGTGACGAAACACCCCGGGGTGATCCCTAATCGGTTTTCGGTGTCTGATTCGTCCCGTTCGCGTCGATGATCGCGACGATCCGCTCGAGGTCGTCGACCGACCCGAATTCGAGCGTGATCCGGCCCTTGCGGCGGCCGAGGTCGACCTTCACGCGGGTGTCGAAGCGGTCCGAGAGCCGGTTCGCGAGTTCCTGCAACCCCGGCGCCTGGATCGGCTTGCGCGGCGCGGGCTTCGGCTTGGCCGGCTTCTCGCTCTTCTTGAGCGTGACGGCTTCCTCGGTCGCCCGGACCGACATGCCTTCCGCGACGATCCGCGCGGCGAGCTCTTCCTGGCTTTCGGCGTCCTCCAGCGACAGCAACGCGCGCGCGTGCCCGGCGGACAGGACGCCCGCGGCCACCCGGCGCTGCACCGGCAGGGGGAGCTTGAGGAGCCGGATCGTGTTGGTGATGACCGGGCGGCTGCGGCCGATCCGGCTCGCCAGTTCCTCGTGGGTGACCGCGAACTCGTCGAGCAGCTGCTGGTACGCCGCCGCCTCTTCGAGCGGGTTCAGCTGGACGCGGTGGATGTTCTCCAGGAGCGCGTCGCGCAGCATCGACTCGTCGGCGGTCTGCCGGACGATGGCCGGGATCGCCTCGAGCTCCGCCTGCTGCGAAGCACGGAGTCGCCGCTCGCCCATGACGAGCTCGTACTCGTCGTTCCCGAGCTCGCGGACGACGATGGGCTGCATGAGCCCGAACTCGCGGATCGAGTGCTCGAGTTCGGAGAGCGCGTCCTCGTCGAAGACCTGGCGCGGCTGCTTCGGGTTCGGCTTGATCGAGCCGACCGGGATCTCGCGGTAGACCGCGCCGGCGACCTCGCCGCTGTGCTGCTTCGCCTGACCGTTGGCCGCGAACCAGCCCTTGTCCTCGGCCGCCTTCTTGTCCGCCGCTGCGCCGTCGGCGGGCGCGGGGAGCGGACCACCGCCAGTGGGGCCGGTCGGGATCAGGGCGGCGAGGCCGCGCCCCAGCCCTCCTCGACGCTCGGTCATGTCGAACTACCCTTCTCCATCTGTGCGCCACGCTCGGCGATCTCCTTCGCCGCGTCGACGTAGCTCATCGCCCCGCGCGAACCGGGATCGTAGGCGAGCACGGTCTGGCCGTACCCGGGTGCCTCGGACACCTTCACGCTGCGGGGGATGACGGTCTTGAGCACGGTGTCGCCGAAGTGGTTCCGCACCTCGTTCGTCACCTGGTCGGCCAGCTTGGTCCGGCCGTCGTACATGGTGAGGAGGATCGTCGAGACGCGGAGTTCGCGGTTGAGGTGCTGCTGCACGAGCTCGATGTTGCTCAGCAGCTGCCCGAGACCTTCCAGCGCGTAGTACTCGCACTGGATCGGGATGAGCACCTCCTGCGCGGCGACCATCGCGTTGACCGTCAGCAGCCCCAGCGACGGCGGGCAGTCGATGAGGACGTAGTCGACGCCGATCTCGTCGAGGATCTCCGAGGAGATCGCCTCCTTGAGCCGGGACTCGCGGGACGCCATCGAGACGAGCTCGATCTCGGCGCCGGCGAGGTCGATCGTCGCGGGGACGCAGAAGAGGTTGGGGGACTGCTCGGTCGGCTGGGCCGCCTCGGCGAGCGTCACCTCGCCGATGAGCACCTCGTAGATGGAGGGCGTCCCGGACCGGTGGTCGACGTCGAGCGCGGTGCTCGCGTTGCCCTGCGGGTCGAGGTCGACGACGAGCGTCTTGAGCCCGTGGACGGCGAGCGCGGCGGCGAGGTTGACCGTGCTGGTGGTCTTGCCGACGCCGCCCTTCTGGTTGGCGACGGTCAGCACGCGACGGCGGCTCGGGCGGGGAAGCGACCCCTCCTTGGGGTGCAGCAGACGCGCGGCGCGGGCGGCTTCTTCGGCGATCGGCGTCCAGCCCACGTCGTGGCTGGTCTCCGTGGAGTCGGACGGCGGGGGATTCACCGGTCTCGACACCTCCTCCATCTAGACGTCTGGTCGGTGGTCGAGTCGCTTCGTTTCACGTGGAACATCGCGGCCCGTTAACGCTTCTTGCTCCGCGCCTTCGGCTTGTTCGCCGTCGGCAGGCGACGGATCTTCACGACCGTGCTGGGGACCTCGAGGACCGCCGCACCACACTCGACGATGAGGGGATCGGCTCCGCCGGCCTTGCGGATGGCGGCGCCGTCCCGCTCGATCTCGTCCGCCGCGCTGGCGCCCTTGAGGGCGACCAGGAAGCCATCGGGACGGACCAGCGGCAGGCACCAGTCCGCGAGACGAGCGAGCGGGGCGACCGCGCGAGCGGTGACGATGTCGGCACCACCGAGCTGCTCACGCACAGGCCGCTCCTCCGCGCGTCCACGGACGATGGTGATCGGGAGTTCCAGCTTCTCGGCCACCTCGGCCAGCCAGTCCACCCGGCGGGCCATCGGTTCGAGCAAGACGATATCGAGGTCCGGTCGCGCGATCGCCAGCGGTACACCCGGAAGCCCGGCGCCGGACCCGACGTCGACCACGCGGGCGCCTTCGACCATCTGTTCGCCGATCACCGCCGAGTTGAGCACGTGCCGTTCCCACAGCCGCTCGACTTCCCGCGGACCGATCAGCCCCCGCTCGACCCCGTGCCGCTCCAGGAGTTCGACGTACCCGGCCGCTTGGTCGAGGTGCTCACCGAACACTCGCCCCGCCGCGGCTCGCACCGCCTCCGCGGCCTCCTCCAAGCTCACTCCGTCTACTCCTCGTCCGCCGGTTTCACGTGAAACCG
>NZ_MUMI01000096.1 GCF_002155975.1 Amycolatopsis kentuckyensis | reverse complement strand
TCGTGACGGCTGTACAGCCGCCGACGTGAAATTCGCGCGAAACCCGGATTTGTATCTCCGATGACAGAGAACTGCGAATCATTTCATCCGGGATATCTTGTCCGTTGCACGGCCGCCGCCGGAGAATTCCCGGTAAACCGGGAAACGAAGGAGTGTCGCGATGGCCGTTCTGGTCACGGGCGCGCGGGGAGCCGTGGCGCGCGAAGTCGTCAGCCAGCTGCTGGCCGCGGGGGAGCGGGTCCGCGCGGCCAGCGCCGCCGGTCCGCCCGTCGGCTTTCCGTCCGAAGTGGACACTGTGCACGCCGACCTCGGCGATCCCGCGACCCTGCCCGCGGCGCTGGCCGGCGTGGAGAAAGTGTTCCTCTACGCCGAGCCGGCGGGGGCCGACGGGTTCGCCGCCGCCGCGCTGGCGGCCGGGGTGCGGCACGTGGTGCTGCTGTCCTCCGGGGCGATCATCCACCCGGGAGCGGGGAACGGCCCGATCGCGCTCAAGCACGCCGCCGTCGAGAAGGTGCTGGAGGCCTCGGGCATCCCCTGGACGTTCGTCCGCCCGGACGCCTTCGCGGCCAACGCGTTGCAGTGGGCGGCGGGCATCCGCGCGGAGGGTGTCGTGCGCACCGCGTTCCCCGCCGCGGCCAGCGCGCCGATCCACGAACGCGACGTCGCGGAAGTCGTGGTGACGACGTTGCTCGAGCCGGGGCACGAGGGGACCGCGCCGGCCCTCTCCGGGCCGGAATCCCTCACGCAGGCCGAACAGATCGGGATCCTCTCGGACGTCCTCGGCCGTCCCGTGCGGGTTCAGCGCATCGCCGTGGCCGAAGCCCGGCGTCAGCTCGAGGCGGTCCTGCCGGTCGCCTTCGCGGAATTCCTCGTCGAGGCGCAGGCGGCGGCCGAGCTCGGGCCGGCGACGGTCCGGACCGGAGTGGCCGACATCACCGGCCGGCTTCCGCTGAGTTTCGTCGAATGGGCCAAGGAACACGCCGGCGACTTCCGCGCCCCGGTGCCGGATCTGAGTAAGAACTGAAATTCCCCTGACATTCTTTGCCGACATTCACCAGTGGTGCAGTTGTGCCGGGTCCCGCGGGCAAGAAAAATGGATGTGTACCCGGCGGAAATCGTTCCCGCCGATCTGTCACCCACCTCAACTCGGGAGAGCCGAATGGACGCTGCTGTCGTCGTGGCCGGGGCCGGCCCGGCGGGTCTGACGCTGGCCGGGGAACTGCGGCTGGCCGGGATCGACGTCGTGGTGCTCGACCGGCTGCCCGCCCGGACCGGGGAGTCGCGCGGGATCGGGTTCACCATCCGCACGATGGAGGTGTTCGACCAGCGCGGGCTGCTGCCGCGGTTCGGCGACATCGAAACCGGCGGCTTCGGCCACTTCGGCGGCATACCGCTGGATCTCGGGGTGCTCGAAGCGGGCTGTGAAGCGGCCAAAACCGTGCCGCAGTCGGTGACCGAGACCGTGCTCGAGAACTGGGCACGCGGGCTCGGTGCGGACATCCGGCGCGGCCGCGAGGTCACCGGGCTCACCGAAGACGACGAAGGCGTGACCGTGCACCTGGGCGGCACCGACGAGGTCGTCCGGGCCCGCTTCGCCGTCGGCTGCGACGGCGGCCGCAGCACGGTCCGCAAGGCCGCCGGGTTCGACTTCCCCGGCACGGAAGCGACCACCGAGCTGTTCCTCGCGGACCTCCGCGGCGCCGACATCGAGCCGCGGATGATCGGCGAACAGGTCCCGGGCGGGATGGTGATGGCCGCCCGCCTGCCCGACGGCACCCAGCGGATCATCGTCGGCGAGCACGGCACGCCGCCGCGCCGCCGGGCCGGGCCGCCGGCGTTCGCGGAGGTCGCCGACGTCTGGAAACGGCTGACCGGACAGGACATCTCGGCGGCCGAGCCGGTCTGGGTGAGCGCTTTCGGCGACGCCGCGCGGCTGGTCACCGCCTACCGGCGCGGGCGGGTGCTCCTCGCGGGCGACGCGGCACACGTGCACCTGCCTGCCGGGGGCCAGGGGATGAACACCGGCATCCAGGACGCGGTCAACCTCGGCTGGAAGCTCGCGGCGGTGCTGCGGGGCACCGCGCCGGAGTCCCTGCTGGACACCTACCACGCCGAACGGCACGCGGTCGGCAGGCAGCTGCTGACCAGCACCCGGGCGCAGAGCCAGCTGATCCTCGGCGGGGAGGACGTCGGGCCGCTCAAGGCCGTCCTGGCCGAGCTGACGCAGTTCCCCGAGGTCCAACGGCATCTCGCGGCCCGGGTGAGCGGGCTCGACATCCGCTACGACGTCGGCGGCGGCACGCACCCCCTGCTCGGCCTGCGGCTGCCGCGGGTGCGCCTCGGCCGGGGCCTGCGGGAAACCGCCAGTGCCGAGCTGCTGCGGCCGGGCCGGGGCGTGCTGCTCGATTTCGACGGCAATCCGCGGCTGCGCGCCAGGGCCGACGGCTGGACCGACCGGGTCGACGTCGTCACCGCGGCCCCGCTCGCGCCCGTGCCCGGCCCGCTCCGGGACACCGCCGCCGTCCTGGTCCGCCCGGACGGCCACGTCGCCTGGGCGGCCCCGGGCAGCCACCACGACCTGCCGATGGCCCTGGACCGCTGGTTCGGGCCCGCCCGTTGACACACCGAAAGAGGAAACCCATGCACAGCACCCTGATCGTGGCCCGGATCCGACCCGGCGCCACCGGCGACGTGGCGGAGCTGTTCGGCGCGTTCGACCGCACCGACCTGCCCGCGCGGATGGGCACCCGCCGCCGTCAGCTGTTCGAGTACCAAGGCCTGTACTTCCACCTGCAGGACTTCGACTCCGACAACGGCGGAGAGCGCATCGAGGAGGCCAAGACCGACCCGAGGTTCGTGGGGATCAGCACGGACCTCAAACCGTTCATCGACGCCTACGACCCGGAGACGTGGCGTTCACCGGCCGACGCGATGGCGCACCGCTTCTACCACTGGGCGCAGCTGTGAGCGCCGGGGACCGCCGCCGCGTGGTGATCACCGGGCTCGGCGTGACCGCACCCGGCACGCCCGGCGTGAAGGACTTCTGGCAGCTGCTGGCCGAGGGCCGGACCGCGACCCGGCGGATCTCGCTGTTCGACCCGGCACCGTTCCGGTCGCAGATCGCCGCCGAGGTGGACTTCGACGCGGAGCTGGCCGGGCTGAGCCCGCAGGAGATCCGGCGGATGGATCGCGCGGCCCAGTTCGCGGTCGTCACCGCGCGCGAAGCGATCGCCGACAGCGGCCTGGAGTTCTCCGCGCTCGACCCGCACCGGATCGGGGTGACCATCGGCAGCGCCGTGGGCGCCACGACCGGGCTCGACCAGGAGTACCGCACGGTCAGCGACGGCGGGCGGCTCGACCTCGTCGACCACGCCTACGCCGTGCCGCACCTCTACAACTACTTCGTGCCCAGCTCGTTCGCCACCGAGGTGGCGTGGGCGGCCGGCGCCGAGGGACCCGCCACGGTGATCTCCACCGGGTGCACCTCCGGTCTGGACGCGGTCGGCTACGCGGCCGACGTGGTCCGCGAAGGCACCGTCGACGTGATGGTGGCCGGGGCGACCGACGCGCCGATCTCGCCGATCACGGTCGCCTGCTTCGACGCGATCAAGGCGACGACCCCGCGCAACGACGACCCGGAGCACGCATCGCGGCCCTTCGACGCCAGCCGCAACGGGTTCGTCCTCGGCGAAGGTGCCGCGGTGTTCGTGCTGGAGGAGCTGGAAAGCGCCCGCCGGCGCGGCGCGCGGATCTACGCCGAGGTCGCGGGTTACGCGACGCGGTCCAACGCCTTCCACATGACCGGGCTGCGCCCGGACGGCAAGGAGATGGCCGAGGCGATCCGGGTCGCGCTGGCCGAGGCCCGGCTGAACCCGGCGGACATCGACTACATCAACGCGCACGGCTCGGGCACCAAGCAGAACGACCGGCACGAGACCGCGGCGTTCAAGCGCAGCCTCGGCGAGCACGCCCACCGCACGCCGGTGAGCTCGATCAAGTCGATGGTGGGGCACTCCCTCGGCGCCATCGGTTCGATCGAGGTGGCCGCTTCGGTGCTGGCGATGACGCACGACGTCGTGCCGCCGACGGCGAACCTGCACACCCCCGATCCGGAGTGCGACCTCGACTACGTCCCGCTGACCGCGCGGGACTGGAAGACCGACACCGTGCTGTCGGTCGGCAGCGGGTTCGGCGGTTTCCAGAGCGCGGTCGTGCTCGTGGACCCGGAGCGGGGTGGGGCATGACGGTGCGCACCGCGGCGGCGCCGGTCGTCACCGGGCTCGGCGTGGCCGCGCCGACCGGCCTCGGGCTCGAGCGGTACTGGGCCGCGACGCTGGCCGGGCGCAGCGGGATCGGCCGGATCACCCGGTTCGACCCGTCGTCCTACCCGGCCCGCCTGGCGGGGGAGATCCGCGACTTCAGCGCCGAGGAGCACCTGCCGAGCCGGCTCCTGCCGCAGACCGACCGGATGACGCGGATCGCGCTGGTGGGCGCCGACTGGGCGTTCGCCGACGCCGCGCTCGTGCCCGCGGAACTGCGCGACTACGAGGCCGGCGTGATCACGGCCGGGCACTCCGGGGGCTTCGAGTTCGGTCAGAACGAGCTGAAGGCGTTGTGGAGCAAAGGCGGCCAGTACGTCAGCGCGTACCAGTCCTTCGCCTGGTTCTACGCGGTGAACAGCGGCCAGATCTCGATCCGCAACGGGCTGCGCGGCCCGAGCAGTGTGGTGGTCAGCGACCAGGCCGGTGGCCTGGACGCGGTCGCGCAGGCCCGCCGGCAGATCCGCAAGGGCACGTCGGTGGTGCTGGCCGGCGCGGTGGACGCGTCGCTGTGCCCGTGGGGCTGGGTCGCGCAGCTCGCCGGTGGGCGGCTCAGCGTGTCCGAGGATCCGCACCGCGCCTACCTCCCGTTCGACGCTCGCGCGGCGGGGCACGTACCCGGCGAGGGCGGCGCCTTGCTGGTGCTCGAGGACGCCGAACACGCTCGCCGTCGCGACGTGCCCAGGATCTACGGCGAGATCGCCGGGTACGCGTCCACAGTGGACCCTCGGCCGGGTGCCGGCCGCGGGCCCACGCTGCGGAAGGCGGTCGAGCTCGCGCTCGCCGACGCCGGGGCCGGTCCGGAGGACGTCGGAGTGGTCTTCGCCGACGCCGCCGCCGTGCCGGAGCTCGACCAGGCGGAGGCCGAGGCGATCACCGCCGTCTTCGGGCCCCGCGGCGTGCCGGTGACCGCGCCGAAGACCGCGACCGGACGGCTCTACTCCGGCGCCGCCCCGCTCGACCTGGCGGCCGCCTTCCTGGCCCTGCGCGACCAGGTGCTCCCCCCGACCGTCGGCAGCACCCCCGCCGACCGCTACGAGCTCGACCTGGTGACCGGCGCCCCGCGGCCGGCCACGCTCCGGTCCGCGCTCGTCCTCGCCCGAGGCCAGGGCGGGTTCAACTCCGCCATGGTCGTCCGTTCCGTTCCGTGAAAGGACCTTCCGTGCCCGAAATCTTCACCCTCGAAGACCTCAAGCGCATCCTGCGCGAAGGCGCCGGAGCCGACGAAGACGTCGACCTCGACGGTGACATCGCCGAGGCGGAGTTCGGCGAACTCGGCTACGAATCCCTGGCCCTGCTGGAAACCAGCGGGCGGATCGAGCGGGAGTACGGCATCCGGCTCGACGAGGACCTGCTGGCGACCGCGCTGACCCCGCGGGCGTTCGTCGACGCCGTGAACGCCCAGCTCGCCACCGTGCAGAGCGTCTGACCACCAGGAGGAGTACATGACCCAGGAAGCCAAGGTCGCACTGGTGACCGGCGCGACCAGCGGGATCGGCCTGGCCTCGGCCCGGCTGCTCGCGCAGCAGGGACACCGCGTGTTCGTCTGCGCCCGTGGCGAAGACGCGCTGCTCCGCACGGTCAAGGACCTGCAGGACGAAGGCCACGACGTCGACGGCGTGACCGCCGACGTCCGCGATCCCGCCTCGATCGGTGCGTTCGTCGGCGCGGCGGTGGACCGGTACGGCCCGGTCGACGTGCTGGTGAACAACGCCGGGCGCAGCGGCGGCGGGGTCACCGCGGACCTCACCGACGAGCTGTGGCTCGACGTGCTCGCCACCAACCTCACCAGCGTTTTCCTGGTGACCCGCGAGGTGCTGAACACCGGCGGGATGCGGACCAGGGAGCGCGGCCGCGTCATCAACATCGCCTCGACCGCGGGCAAGCAGGGGGTCGTGCTGGGCGCGCCGTATTCGGCGTCGAAGCACGGCGTCGTCGGCTTCACCAAAGCGCTCGGCAACGAGCTCGCCCCGACCGGGATCACCGTCAACGCCGTCTGCCCCGGGTACGTCGAAACCCCGATGGCGCAACGGGTCCGGCAGGGCTACGCCGCGGCCTACGACACCAGCGAGGACGCCATCCTGCAGAAGTTCACCGCGAAGATCCCGCTCGGCCGCTACTCGACCCCGGAGGAGGTCGCCGGGCTGGTCGGCTACCTCGCCTCCGACCTCGCGGCGTCGATCACCGCGCAGGCGATCAACGTCTGCGGCGGGCTCGGCAACTTCTGACCCTCCCGATCACCTGCCAAGGAGAAACGCATGACCGCACCCACTGTGCGCGAGGTCGAGCACGAGATCACCGTGCAGGCCGCCGCCGCGGACGTCTACCGGCTGCTGGCCGAGGTCGAGAACTGGCCGCGGCTGTTCCCGCCGTCGGTGTACGTCGACTACCTCGAGCGCACCGGCACCTCGGAGCGGATCCGGATCTGGGCCACCGCGAACGGGGAGGCGAAGAACTGGACCTCCCGGCGCGAGCTGGACCCCGACGGCCTGCGGATTTCGTTCATCCAGGAGGTCTCGGCGCCCCCGGTCGCCGAGATGAGCGGGACGTGGGTGATCGAGCCGCTGGGCCCGGCGGAGACCCGCCTGCGCCTGCTGCACTCCTACCGCGCGGTCGACGACGACCCCGACGGCCTGGCGTGGATCGACCGCGCGGTGGACGGCAACAGCCGGGCCGAGCTCCCGTCGGTCAAGGCCGGGCTGGAGGAAGCCACCCGCAACGCGGAGCTGACGTTGTCCTTCGTGGACAGTGTGCGCATCGAGGGGGCGGCCAAGGACGTCTACGACTTCGTCAACGACGCGCACCTGTGGTCGCAGCGGCTGCCGCACGTCCGGGACGTCGTGCTCACCGAGGACACGCCGGGCCTGCAGGTGCTGCGGATGGAGACGCTGACCAAGGACGGCTCGGCGCACACGACCGAGTCCGTCCGGGTGTGCTTCCCGCACCACCGGATCGCCTACAAGCAGACGACCCTGCCCGCGCTGATGACGCTGCACACCGGCTACTGGCAGTTCGAGGAGGGCCCCGACGGCGTCACCACGGCGAGCTCGCAGCACACCGTCGTGCTGAACCCGGCGAACATCACGAAGATCCTCGGCCCGGACGCCGGGGTCGCCGAGGCCAGGACGTTCATTCGCGACGCGCTGGGCGGCAACAGCCGGGCCACCTTGGCGCACGCCAAGGAGCACGCGGAAGCGCGGCGCTGACGTGCGCCCGGACACCGACGTCCTGATCGCCGGGGCCGGGCCCGCCGGGCTGCTGCTCGCCGGGGACCTGTGCGCGGCGGGGTTCCGGGTGACCGTGCTGGAACGGCTCGCTGTTCCGGACACGGCGTCGAAGGCCTCGACGCTGCACGCCCGGACGATGGAGCTGCTGGCCGAACGCGGTGTCCTCGGCAGGCTCGGCGGCGCCTTGCCCGGCGGCGGGCCGGGGCACTTCGGCGGGCTCCGGCTCGACCTCACCGAGGCCGATCCGGCCCATCCCTACGCGGGCCAGTGGAAGTGCCGCCAGGCGGAGCTCGAGGCGGTGCTGGCCGACCGCGCCGTCGAGCTGGGCGCCCGGATCGAGCGGGGCGTCCGGGTGATCGGGCTGGCCGACCTCGGCGACCACGTCGTCGTCGACGCGGCCGACGACGCGGGCGGCTGCCGCCGGCTGTCGGCGGGGTACGTCGTGGGCTGCGACGGAGAGGAGAGCACGGTCCGCGAGCTGGGCGGGTTCGACTTCGCCGGCCGGGACGCCACCCGGGAGATGCTGCGGGCGGACGTCGCCGGGATCGAGATCCCGGACCGGCGGTTCGAGCGGCATCCGCGCGGGCTCGCCACGGCGGCGCGCTGGCCCGACGGCAGCACGCGGGTCATGGTGCACGTCTTCGGCGCGATTCCGGCTCAGCGCTCCGGCGAGCCGTCGTTCGCGGAGGTCGTGCGGGCGTGGGCCACCGTGACCGGCGAGGACATCGGGCACGGGGAACCGCTCTGGCTCAACGCCTTCGGCACCACCAGCCGTCAGGTGACCGAATACCGGCGGGGCCGGGTGCTGCTGGCCGGGGACGCCGCCCACCGGCAGATGCCGGTCGGCGGCCAGGCGCTCAACCTCGCGCTGCAGGACGCCGCCGCGCTCGCCCGCGCGTTCGTGACCGGCCTGGACGGCTACCACCGCGAACGCCATCTGGTGGGCGCCCGCGCGCTCACCGGCATCTCCGCCCAGTCCCTGCTGCTGCTCGGCGGGCCGGAGGTGGAACCGCTGCGGGAGCTGTTCGCGGAGCTGCTGCGGTTCGGCAGCGTCCGCACGCACCTCGCGCGCTCGATCAGCGGGCTCGGCACCGTGCCCGCGCCACCTACTCCGGAAGGACCCGAAATGGGCAAGCTCGACCACAAGACCGCGCTGGTCACCGGCGCCAGCCGGGGCATCGGCCGCGCGATCGCCCGGCGCCTGGCCGCCGACGGGGCGCTGGTCGCGGTCCACTACGCGAGCAACGAGGAAGCCGCGGCGGAAACCGTGGCACTCGTGGAGAAGGACGGCGGACGGGCGTTCGCTGTCCGGGCCGAGCTGGGCGTGCCCGGCGACGTCCACGAGCTGTTCCTCGCGCTGGAACGGGGACTCAAGGAACGGACCGGCGAAACCACCCTGGACATCGTGGTCAACAACGCCGGCGCGACCACCCCGGCCGGCATCGCGCCGGAGGACGTGACACCCGAGGAGTTCGACCGGCTCTTCGCGGTCAACGCCAAGGCACCGTACTTCATCGTGCAGCGGGCGATCGGCCTGCTGCCCGAAGGCGGGCGGATCATCAACATCTCGTCGGGGCTCACCCGGGTCGCCAACCCCGAGCAGGTGGCCTACTCGATGACCAAGGGCGCGATCGAGCAGATCTCGCTGCACTTCGCGCGGCACCTGGCGCCCCGCGGGATCACGGTCAACAGCGTCGCGCCGGGCATCACCGACAACGGCAGCGCGGTGTTCGACATCCCGGAGGCCGTCGAGCAGATGGCCCAGCTGTCGGCGTTCAAGCGCGTCGGGCAGGCCCGCGACGTCGCCGACGTGGTCGCGTTCCTGGCCAGTGACGACGCGCGCTGGGTGACCGGCGCGTTCCTCGACGCCAGCGGCGGCACGCTGCTCGGCTGACGACTCCCCGCCCGAGAACGGAGCTTCCCGATGGACGTCGGTTTCCTCTTCGACCTGCGCAACCCGCGGCAGTGGCCGCGGCCGTGGGCCGACCACTACGCCTACCACCTCGAGCTGTGCGAGGAGGCCGACCGGCGCGGTGCCGGCGGCGTCTGGTTCACCGAGCACCACCTGTTCGAAGACGGGTACCTGCCGCAGCCGCTCACGTTCGCGGCGGCGGCCGCGGCGCGGACCCGCCGCGTGCGGATCGGGACCGCGGTGGTGCTGCCCGCGCTGCGCAAGCCGGCGCAGCTGGCCGAGGAGGCCGCGCTGGTCGACCTGATCAGCGGCGGCCGGCTCGAACTCGGCATCGGCGCCGGGTACCGCGTGCCCGAATACCGGTTGTTCGACGCGGAGTTCGGCCGCCGGTTCGCCGGCACCGAGCACGTCGTCCGCGAGGTCCGCCGGCTGTGGGCCGAAGGCGGGGTGACCCCGGCGCCGCTGCAGGACCCGGTGCCGTTGTGGGGTGGCTTCTACGGCCCGCGGGGTGCGCGCCTGGCCGGGCGGCTGGGCATCGGCCTGCTGCACATCTCGCACGAGATGTTCGGGCACTACCGCGACGGGCTGGTCGAGGGCGGCCACGATCCCGCGACCGCGCGGGTCTCCGACCTGCTCCCGGTGTTCCTCGCCGACGACCCGGACGCCGCCTGGCCGCGCGTCGCCCCGCACCTGGCGCACCAGATGAACACCTACCGGCAGGGCTCGGTCGAGAGCACCGACCTGCCCCGGCCCCCGCTGGTCACGCCGGAGGAGTTCCGCGACCGGCCCGCGGACGGCCCGTGGGGAGCGCTGGAGATCCTGACACCGGCGGACGCCGCGGCCCGGATCCGCGAACGCACGCGGGGACTGCCCCTGGCGCACCTCATCTTCTGGGCCGACATCGCGGGCCTTCCCGAAGACCTGGTGACCCGCCACATCGAGCTGGTGACCGGTGAGCTCGCCCCGCTCCTGGGCGCCGGCGACCGGGCCGTGGCACATGGCTGAACCACGGCCCGGGCTCCTGCTGTGGGTGCTGTCGGGGAACATGCTCCTCGACGCCGTGGAAGTCTCGGTCGTCCTGCCCGCCCTGGCCCCGGCCCGGACCGCGTTCGGGCTCTCGCCCGTGGGCGGGCAGTGGCTGCTCAGCGGGTTCGCCCTCGGCTTCGCGGCGCTCCTGCTGCCCGGCCCGTGGTCGGCGGCGCGGTGGGGACGCCGTCGCGTCTACCTGGCCGCGATGGTGGTCTTCGTGCTGGCCTCGGTGCTGGGCGGGCTGACCGGCTCGGTCGCGGTGCTGATCGCGAGCCGGGTGGTCAAGGGCGGCTGCGCCGCGCTGACCGCCCCGGCCGGGCTGGCCATCATCACCACCGCGGTTCCCGAGGGCGCGGCCCGGCGCCGGGCGCTCGCCGGCTACGCGCTGGCGGGCGCGGCCGGGTTCACGACCGGGCTCCTGCTCTCGGGTGTCCTGGCCGGGATCGGCTGGCGCTGGGTGTTCTTCGCGCCCGCGCTCGTGGCGTCGGCACTGCTGGCGGGTGCGGTGCGGGTGATCCCGGTGGGTCGCGGCCCGGCGCCTGCCCGCCCCGGCGCGGCGGTCCTGCGAGACCGTTCGCTGCTCCGTGCGGGGGTCGGCGCCGCGGCGCTCAACGGGACCTACATCGGCCTGCTGCTCGTGGTCGTGACCGAGCTGGCCGGCCGGGGGCTGACACCGTGGCTGATCGCGGTCGCCCTGCTGCCCGCGAGCCTGCCGCTCGCCGTCGCGGCGCCGTTCGGGCCGCGGCTGGCGGGGAAGTTCGGCACGCCGTGGCTGATCGCGGCCGGCGCGCTCTGCGCGTTCGCCGGCGCTGCGCTGTTCCTGACGCAGCCGGCTGTTTCGCCGTACGCGACGACGGTGCTGCCCGTGCTGCTGTTCGTCGAGGCCGGGTTCGTGCTGGCGTTCGCCGCGCTGAACATCCAGGCCACCGCGACGATCCCGGCCGCGTCCCGCGGGGTCGCGGTGCCGGTCTACCAGACGTTCGTCCAGCTGGGGTCCGCCCTGGTGCTGCCGTTCGTCGCCCTGCTGCTGGCCGGCGGCGGCGCCCGTGCCGCCGCGGTGCTGCTCACCGCGATCGCCGCGCTCGGCGCGGTGGTCGCCGTCCTGCCCGTCGTCCGCACTCCCCGGAAGGCCCGTCATGACCCGGCAACCCCATGAACTCGTCGTCCTCGTCGGCAGCGTCCGCGACGGCCGGTTCGGCCCGACCGTCGCGCGCTGGTTCGCCGGCGTGGCCGCCGCGCACCCCGATTTCCACGTCGAGGTCGTCGACCTGCTCGAGTACCCGCTGCCCCTGGTGATGCCCGAACCCGGCGTGACCCCGGCGCCGTCCGTGGCGCGGGTCCGGGACGAGCTGGCGGGCAAGCTCGGCGCGGCCGGCGCGTTCGTCGTGGTCACCCCCGAGTACAACCACGCGCCCCCGGCGGCGCTGAAGAACACCATCGACTGGTTCTTCGACGAATGGGCGGCCAAGCCGGTGGCGTTCGTGTCCTACGGCGGTGCGAGCGGTGGCCTGCGTGCCGTCGAACAGCTGCGGCAGGTCTTCGCCGAGCTGCACGCGGTCTCGGTGCGGGAGTCGCTGAGCTTCGCGAACGCCTGGGACCTCTTCGAGGGCGGCCGTCCCGCCGGTGACGACGCCGACGTGGCCGCGAAAGTGCTGCTCGACCGCCTGTCGTGGTGGGCGGCCGCGCTGAGCGCCGCCCGGTCGGCCCATCCCTTCGAACGCTGAGGAGCCGAAGATGACGCTCGTCCCCCCGGACATCGGCCGCGCCGGTGTCGGCGCGGTCCTCGTGGGACACCGGTACGCGCCGGACGAGGCAGCGGCCGCCACGGCCGTGAAAGAGCTGGCGCGGCAGTGGGAGGGCGTCCCGGACGTCCGCTCGGCCGGTGTCTACCGGGACACCGAGGGCACCACGGTGCTCAGCTACGTCCAATACGGAACGTCCGTGGCCCGTGACGTGCCGGGCGGCGTCGTCGAGTACCGGCTGCGCCGTGGCGTCGTCCCGGCGGGTGGTTCGCCGGGCGCGATCGTGATCGCGACCTTCGACGTCGACGGCCCCGACCGCCAGGAGGCCGTGATCTCGGCCCTGGTGTCCACTTTGGAGTCACGACCGGCGCCGCCCGGAATGCTGTCGGCGTACTTCCACGCGAGCGTCGACGGTACTCGCGTGCTCAACTACGCCGAATGGACGACGCACGAGGCGCACGTCGCGTTCCTGGAGGGGGAGACCCGCAGGAACACCCTGCGGGTCTCCACCGGCCTGCCCGGCGTCCGCCCGATCGGGTTCAGGCGGTTCGAGCTGCGAGGTACTCCGCGGTGAGCGTCAGGTGGTGCCGGTAGTTCGCGCCGGTCCCGGGATCGTCGCCCGTGCCGAGCTCGTCCGCCCAGACCTGCTCGATGTGGGCGACGGCCTGCGCTTCGGTCTCCCATTCGGAGAAACTCAGCACGCGCGCGCCGTCCGCGCTGACGTAGAGGTAGGCGGCGATCGCGCCGGGGTAGGCCCGTTCGCTGCCCGCGCGGGCCTCCTCGCCGGCCAGCATTTCGTCCACCCAGGCCCGGCCGTCCTGCCCGTCGTCCATCGTGAAGAAGGCGACCGGGAAGCACTCGGCGGGCGGCACGGGGTCCGGCACGGCGCCCCCGCGGACCACGCGGTGCAGCCGGAACGCCGTGCCGTCGGGCACCTCGCCGAGTGCTTCGTCCAAAGCGGACTCCGAAGCCCATTGGGTGTGGATGAGGACCGACCGGCCGTCCCCGGTGGCGAAACTGCTGAACGCCAGCAGGCCGGCCGGCCACGGACGGGTCCGCCGCCGCCCGGTTTCGGCGTCCAGGACGTCCTGCTGGTGCGCCGGTCCGGCGGTGTCGATCGTCCCGACGTGCACGACGGCGACGCCGGGACGGTCGAGCACCGGGCGGGTTCGGTGGCCGACGGGCATGGTGGTTCTCCTCACGCGAAAAGGGATTTCCCCTATTTTCGGTGCGCTGCCACGCATTCCGCCAGACACGCCGGTTCAGGGTTGTGTCAGGGGAGATCAATTCTTGTCACGGAAAGCAGCTCCCGGGTCAGCACGTCCAGCCGCCGGGCCGATGCCGGGGCGAAGCCCCGCCCGGTCACGCCGAGGGGTTCGCCTTCCACGAACGCGCTGAGCGGGGCGGCCGGAGGCGCCTCGATCAGCCGGGAGATCGGCTCGGCGGCGGCCCGGACCGGCTTGGCGTGCCGTTTCATGTGGTCGATGTGGGCCAGCGTTTCGCGGTCGTAGGTGCCGGAGAACCCGGTCGCCGTGACGCCCGGGTGGACCAGCACGTACCGCGTCGCGCCGCCCGCGTACTGCTCGGCGAAGGACACGCCCAGCAGGTCGTTGAGCTTGCCGCCCTGGCCCAGCGCGAGCCCGCCGTGGTAGCCGCGGCGCAGCTGCAGGTCGTCCCATCGAACCAGCGAGAGGTCCCCGCCCGGCCCGGCGACGTTGACGATCACCGGGACCGGTGCGGCCTCCAAAGTGGACCGCAGCCCGTGGCCGAGCAGGAACCGGCTGAGGTAGAACAGCGCGAAGTTCTCCTCGATCCCTTCCCGGGTGACGGTGCGGGTGGAGCGGTAGTGGCGGGCGCACAGGACGAGCGCGTCGATCGCGGGCAGCCGGTCGGCGAGGTCGGTCACCAGCGCGCGGGTCTCGGCGAGCAGGCTCAGGTCGGCGCGGGCGAATTCCGCCCGGCCGGGCCCGTCGGCGGCGGACACCACCGCCTTGCCCTTGACCTCGTCGCGGCCGACCACGACGACGTGGTCCCCGCGCCGGACGTGGGTTTCGGTGAGGTGGCGGCCGATCCCGTCGGTGCCGCCGGCGATCACGAGGGTCTTCACCGGTGCTCCTCCGCGCCGGCCGCCACCGGCTCGTGCGCGGGCGCGGCGGCGGCCGGCTCCGGACGGCCGGGGATCAGCGGGCTCACCAGCAGCACGACCACCAGCGCGCCGGCGATCCACCAGTAGGCGGTGTGGAACCCGGCGAGCGGGCCGGCGGCGTTCTGCATGATCAGGGCGACGACGGCGATGCCGACCGACGCGCCCAGCTGGTTGAGCATGTAGAGGACCGAGCTGCCCTGCGGCACCTGTTCCGGGGGCAGGGTGCGGTAGAGCGAGCCGATCGTGGGGGCCCCGACCGAGCCGAGCCCGAGCCCGATCGTGAAGGCGACGACCGCGCCGACGACGTGGCTGGTTCCGGCGCCGAGCAGGCTGAACCCGATCGCGCTGAGCAGGGCGACGACGGCACCGCACTGGACCAGCCGCCGCGAGCCGAGCCGGTCGGACAGCCGCCCGGACAGCGGCATCGAGATGGCCGAACCCAGGCCGAGCGGGGCGAGCAGCAGGCCGGCGGCGAACACGCCGTGTCCCCGGACCTGCTGGTAGTAGAGCGGGAGCACGAACAGGCTGCCGAAGGTGGCGACGCCGACCAGCGCACCGGTCAGGACGCTGGCGCTGAAGTTGCGGCGGGCGAACATGCGCAGCTCGATCAGCGGCGGGGTTTCCCGGCGCCGCAGCGCGTGGACGGCGTAGCCGCCGAGCAGCACGACTGCCGCGGCCAGCGGCAGCAGGACCTGCCAGGTGACGAAGGCGCCGCGCTGCGCGGCTTCCGAGAGGGCGAGCACGCCCACCGCGACACCGGGACCGACGAGGGCGACGCCGAGGACGTCCAGCCGGGAGCTCTGGCGCTCCGCCGCGGGCGGGTCGGCGGGCAGCACCCGCAGCGACAGCGCGAAGGCCACGACCACGATCGGGACGTTCACCAGGAACATCCAGCGCCAGTCCAGGTTCTGCAGGATCACCCCGCCGATGATCGGGCCCAGGACCGGGCCGGAGGAGCCGACCACGCCCATCACCCCCATCACCCGGCCGGCGCGGGACGGGCCTGCCGCGCGGGCGAGCAGCATGAGCATGAGCGGGTCGAGGATGCCGGCGCCGACGCCCTGCACGACCCGGAACACGATGAGGGAGCCGACGTCCCAGGCGAGCCCGGAGGCGACCGAGCCGACCAGGAACAGCACGAGCCCGGACAGCCAGAGGCGGCGCGGGCCGACGCGGTCGATCGCCCACGCGGTGACCGGGATGGTGACGGTGAGGGCCAGCAGGTAGCCGGTGGACACCCAGCCGATGGCGCTGAGCGAGGTCTCGAACCGGGAGGCGAGGGTGTCGACGGCCACCGCGGCCATCGACCCGTCGAGGATCCCCATGATCCCGCCGAGCAGGACCACGGCGATGAGCCGCCGCAGCGCGGGATCCAGCCCGGTGTCCGGTTGCTGTGTCATGACCTTGTCTCCCCGGTTCGCTTGGATTGAACTTGCGGGTTCAATGTAGTGATCCGGCCGGTTTACTGACAAGCGGGTTCACGAGAATGAACCAGCGAGTTCAGATCGGGCTCCGTTCGGGTACCCTGCGATGGTGACCGGAATGACGGCCTCGGCCGGGCGCAAGACGTCCCGCGGGCGGATCGACAAGCGGCAGGCCATCCTCGATGCCGCCTTCGACGTCTTCGCCCGGCGCGGCTACGCGCAGGCGTGCGTGCAGGAGATCGCCGAGGTGGCCGGGGTGGCCAAGCCGACCGTCTACAACCACCTCAGCGACAAGGAAAACCTGTTCCGGCACGCCATGGAAGCGGCTGCCGACGCGGTGAGCGAGGAGAACCTGCGGGTCGTCGAACGGCTGCGGACCCTGGGGGAAGACCTGCGCCCCGGGCTGGAGGACATCGCCCACCGGATGCTGCAGACCTGCTGCGACGAGCGCTCCCGCGCGCTGCGGCGGCTGACCTACGCCGAGGTGGCGCACTTCCCGGAACTCGTGGACGTCGTCCAGGCGCGGACCGCCGGCCGGCTCGCCGAAGCGCTGGCCGACCGGCTGGCGCGGCTTTCGCTGGCCGGGCGGCTGCGGTCCTGCGACCCGGTGGCCGCGGCGGAGCAGTTCCTGGCCCTGCTGACCGGCCCGGTCGAGGCGCGGTCACGGCTGGGCACGCGGAAGGTCCCGGCGGCGGAGCTGCGGTCCATCGCCGAAGCGGCGGTCGACACGTTCGTCCGCGCGTACGCGAGTCCCGAAGCTGCGTGAGCGAAGAGGCCACGCCGCGGTCCCGGCGTGGCCTCTTCGGACGGTCACCACTCGACGGGCAGCCTCCGGACGCCACGCATGACCCGGTTGCGGGTCCACTCGACGTCTGCGGCCGGCACCGCCAGCCGCAGCCCCGGCAGGCGCCGGACCAGTGTCCCGATGGCGGTCTGCAGTTCCACGCGGGCCAGCGACGCGGCGGGGCAGTGGTGCGGGCCGTGGCCGAAGGCGACGTGCGGGTTCTCCGCCCGGCCGAAGTCGATCCGCTCCGGATCGGCGAACACCGTTTCGTCCCGGTTGGCCGAGTCGTTCTGGCCCAGCACGGCCTCGCCCGCGCGGATCAGCTCCCCGGCGACCTCGACGTCTTCGGTGGCGATCCGCGAGAACGGTGCGATGCTCGCGGCCAGCGGGGTGTAGCGCAGCAGCTCTTCGACCGCGGCGGGCACCTGCTCCGGGGCGGCCACCAGCCGATCCCACAGGTCACGCCGGCTCAGCAACGTGTACAGGAAGTTGCCCAGCTGGTTGGCGGTCGTCTCGTGGCCGGCGGTGAGCAGGTCGACGGCGAACACGGCGAGCTCGGCCTGGCTGAACCGGTCGCCCTCCTCCCGGACCTCGACGAGTTCGCTGATCAGGTCGTCGGCCGGGTTGGCGGCCCGCTTGGCGATGAGCTCGGCGAGGTAGCCGTCCAGCTGCTCCCGGGCACCGACGATGGTCGCCGGGTCGTCCACGGTCAGCGCCATCATCTGATCGGTCCAGGAGTGGAACAGCTCGCGGTCCTCCTCGGGCACGCCGAACCGCTCGCAGATCACCGTGATGCCGAGCGGCCAGGTGAGCGCCGCGGCGAGGTCACCCGGTGAGCCGCCCGCCTCCAGCCCGTCGACCAGCGAATCCACAATGGACTGCACCCGGGGCCGCATGGCGTTGGCCCGCCGCACGGTGAACGCCTTGGCGGCGAGCCTGCGCAGGCGGGTGTGCTGGGGCGGATCCATGCTCAGCAGCGAGGAATCCTGCTGGATCAGCGGGCTCGAACGGGGGACGTCCTTGCCGACGGTGGCGGCCCGGCTGAACCGCGGATCGCCGAGCACGGTTTTCACGTCGTCGTAGCGGGTCGCCACCCACGCGTCCCCGCCGTGCGGCATCGTCACCCGGACGAGCGGCTTTTCCCGTCGCAGCCGGGAGTATTCGGGGTCGAGGTCGAGACGTTCGGAGGTGAAGTCGGTGGCGTGGAACGGGCAGCCCCGGCTGCCCCGCTCCGGCTGGGTCGTCGTCATCGGCGCGTCCCGTCGCGGTCGAAGGGTGGGATCCCCGCCGAGCGTAGGTCGGCATTGACAATTCGGTTCCAGCCGGATGTCAGGCAAAACCAAAACTCCGGCCGGCGGATGCACGTCGACGGGCCGGGCCGGGGCGCTCCGGTGGGCGAGGTCGTCGAAGCGATCCACCCGGACCCGGGTCGCGCCCGCCCTCGGCTGCCGCCCTGATCACGGTTTCCGAGCCGGCGCCGGCCGGTCGCCCCAGGCGTCGAGGTAGGTGATGTCCGCCGGGTCCGGGCGTGCGGCGGGCCGGAAGTCGCGCTGGGTGGTGTAGGCGACGGCCAGCAGGCTGATCTGCAGGACGTCCTCGGGAATGCCGAGCAGCGCGGCGACGTCGGCTTCGTGGTCCTGCAGGTGGTAGCCGCAGATCGAGCTGCCGAGGCCGCGGTCGCGCAGGGCGAGCTGGAAGCTCCAGATGGCGGGGTAGGCGGAGCCGAAGTACGCGGATTGCGAGAACGCGTCGGCGGGCGGGCGGCCGATCATGCAGGGGATGGCCAGCACCGGCACGCGTTCGAGGTTGCGCACCAGGTGCTGGGCGGACTTGAGGGCGCGTTCCTCGACGAGGTGGCCGTACTGCGCCCAGGCCGCTTCGGCCGTCTCGCGGCTGTACGCCGCGATCTCGGCCTTGCGGTCGGCATCGCGCACGAGGAGCCAGCGGAACTGCGTGGCCATGGCACCCGCGGCGGGGGCTTGCTGGGCGATCTTCAGGCAGTCGTCCAGCACTTCCTGAGGCACTTCGCGGTCGAAGTCGAGCTTGCGGCGCACGGATCGGGTGGTGGTGAGCACGGTTTCGGCGTCCATACTTACAGTGTATGCATACACTGTAAGTATGGCTTTGACTCGGGAGAAAGTCCTCGACGCGGCGTTGCGGCTGGCCGATGAACAGGGTCTGGCGGCGCTGTCGATGCGCAAGGTCGCGGCTGCGGTCGGGGTCGAGGCGATGTCGCTCTACAACCACGTCTCGAACAAGGGTGATCTGCTGGACGGGCTGACGGCGCGGGTCTTCGAAGAGGTCGCGCTGCCGGATGCGGCGTTGCCGTGGGACGTGCGTCTCCGGGCGCTGGCTTCCGGGCTGCACGCGAGCTTCACGCGGCACCCGGTGGTCGTCCGGGCGCTGGCGGCGCAGGAGGCGAACCCGCGCTCGGCGGGGGCGTTGCGGGTGATCGACGCGGTACTGCACGCGTTGCTCGACGCGGGCCTGTCCGACGAGGCGGCTGCTCGCAGCTATCGATCCCTGCTGGGAATGCTGCTGGGCTCGGTGCTCACCGGCACGACCGGCGCCGGCCCGAAGGCCGAACGCGCCGAGCCGGTGGGCGCGTGGTTCCGTCGGATGGTGACGGCCGAAGAGCTGCCGAGCCTGCACCGGGTGCTGCCCGCGCTGGAGGCGGGCGACTGCGTCCAGGACTTCGAGTACCAGCTCGGACTGCTGATCGGCGGGCTACGGCCGGCGCAGGACAACACCGGTTTCGTGTGAACAGGGTCAGTGCGGCAAGGTGGCGTGGTGTTCCAGGAACCGGGCGACGTCCGACGGATCCTCGAGCGGCAGCGGGTAGATCACGAGGCGGTCTACTCCGAGTTCGGCGTAGCGCTGCGCGGCGCGGGGTTCCACTGCTACCGGATCGAGCGGCAGGTAACCGATCTCCAACCGGCCCAGCCGCGCCGGACGTTCGACCTCGCTCGCGGCCTGCCGCAGCCCGGCCAGGTGCCGGGGTAGGTCGTCGAGCGTGCCGTTGCCGAACCAGCCGTGGCCGCGGGCGACCGCGCGGCGGAAGGCGGCCGGGCTGTGACCGCCGATCACGATGCGCGGCCCGCCTTGCCGCGCCGGGCGTGGATGCGCGTCGATGTCGTGGAACGTGACGAACCGGCCCTGGTACGACGGAGCCGGGTCGGTCCACAACGCGGTCATCGCGTCGATGTACTCGTCGGTCCGCTGGCCTCTGCCGGACATCGCGACACCGACCGCGCGCATCTCGGGTTCGAGGTACCCGGCGCCGACGCCGAGCAGCAGGCGGCCACCGCTGAGCACGTCCAGGCTCGCGGCCTGCTTGGCGAGGACGAGCGGGTTGCGTTGCGGCAGGATCACGATCCCGGTCCCGAGTTCCAGCCGCCGGGTGACGGCCGCGACGTAGGACAGGTGCACCAGCGGGTCGAGAATCGGGTCGGTCGGCTCCATCGGCGAGTCCGCCACCCGAGGGCTGGGAAGCACTACGTGATCGCCCGCCCACCACGACGAATAGCCGAGGTCCTCGGCCAGCCGCGCCAGCCTGACCGTCTCGGCCGGGCCGAGCGTGGCCTTGGCGTTCAACCCCGACACTCCCAGTTCCATCCTCGATACCTCCTGCTGTCGATGATCACTTCTCATCGTCCGGCAGTTCGGCGTCCGCCGTCCAAGACCTGTGGCTATAGCCTATGGCTATGGATGTCCACGTCCGGGACCTGCGTTACTTCGTCGCGGTGGCGGAAGAGCTGAGCTTCACCAGAGCGGCCGGCCGGTTGTTCATCGCCCAGCCGTCGTTGAGCAAGCAGATCCGCCGGCTCGAAACCTCGCTGCGGGTCACGCTCTTCGAACGGGACCACCGCACCGTCGCGTTGACCGCCGAGGGCGCGGCGTTGCTGCCGCGGGCCCGGCAGATCATCGAGCAGTGGGAGGCCGCCGAGGGCGCGGTCGCCGACGCGGTCGCGGCGCGCCGAACGGCGCTGACGATCGGTTTCCACACCAGGATCGGCCGTGGTCTCATCCCCGGCGCCATGGCCAGGATGGCGACGGTGCTGCCGGGGTGGAAGCTTCTGTTCCGGCAGGTCTCGTGGAGCGATCCCACCGTGGGGCTCGCGAGTGGCGAGGTCGATGTGGCCATCGCGTGGCTACCGCTCCCCGACCACGGCGAATTCTCGTGGAAGGTCGTCGCTGCGGAGGAGCGGTGGGTCGCCCTGCCCTCCGGCCACCGTCTCGCCTCGCGCGCGGTCGTCCCGCTGGATGAACTGGCCGACGAGCCGTTCATCGCACTCCCGCAAACGGCGGGACCGCTTCGTGAGTTCTGGTTGGGAAACGATCAGCGCCGGACTCCGGCACGAGTCGTCGCGGAGGCCGAAACCGCCGAGGAGTCCATCGAAGCTGTCGGCTCCGGGCTCGGCGTGGTGCTGCTGTCCGCGGGCAATGCGGAGATCTACCAGCGGGACTCCATCGTGTGCCGCCCGGTCCTGGGGCTTTCGCCGAGCGAGCTCGCCGTTGCCTGGCGTGCGGATGACGGCCGTCGCGCGGTGCGCCTCGTTGTCGAGGCGTGCGCCCGATGCCTCTGCGGCCGACCGGACGCCAGCTCGTCGGCCGGGTGACGAGCACTCCTAGTCTACTGTGGACTGCCAGCGGCGTTGGGGCGCAGGTCCGAACGAACTGCGGACGCTGCACCGGATCTCCGAGAAGGTGCTCGCCCGCGTCGAGTGCGCACAAGGGAACCGACGCGAGGCGGCTAGTTCGTGTACACGGCGTCCTTGCCGTACAGGGGTTTGGTGAAGCTGGAGAGGTAGGTGTGCACGTCGGCGGCGCCGAGGTTGTAGGTCAGGTACACGCCATAGCCTCCGCTCACGGTTCGCTGGGCGAGGCTGGCGGCGGTGCTGGTGGACGTCGCTGCGATCTGGACCGCCGCGGGGGAGAGCCCGGATTTGGGGAGGGCGATGTTCGGGACGCCCCAGGTGCCGTAGTAGGGGTTCCAGGCGTAGTTGAACTTCGAGGTGATGTCGGTGCCGCCGTAGGACAACCTCGATGCTGCCGGCCCGATGTTGTACAGCGAGATCAGCTTGGTGGGCATCGCCGCGCGCAGAGCCGTGACGAGGTGGACGAAGGAGCCGGCGTTGGGCTGGCCGGTGCCGTTGTTGCCGTACTCGGCGTATTCGTCGTCGAAGTCGATGCCGTCGAGCCCGTACTTGGTCACGGTGGCGGACAGCTGTTCGGCGAAGGCCGCGGCCGCTTGCCGGGACGGGAAGTTGGCGAATCCGGCGCCCTGGTGGTTGCCGAGGACCGACAACATGACCTTGATGCCTTTGGCCTGCAGCGGGCGGACTTGGGTGTTCACGTTGTCGAGGACCTTCTGCACGTTCGGGTTGAAGTACAGGTAGGCCGACTTCGTCGCGGTGTCGTAGTTGATGTTGGCGGCGAAGATGACGCCGATGTCGAACACGTTGCCGCCGCCTTGGGCGAGCGCGTACTTGCCCACGTTCAGCATGCTGTTGCTGTTCACCTCGACGTAGGCCACGGTGATCGGCCCGGCCTTGCGCGGCGCGGCGGACGTACTGGCCGCGCTCGGGCCGGTCGTCATGCCCGCCAAGAGGGCGGCGCCTGCCAGCAACGCGGTGATCCGGCCAAGCTTGACCACGGTAGATCAACTCCCGTCGAGTGGTTTGAACCATTGTCCATGTAGGTGCTTTTCCGCCACCGTGTCAAGAGAGGTGATCGAGCAACGCGGTCGGTACCTCGTTCGGCCTACGCGGTTCGTCGGATCCCGGTTCTTCCCGGGTGGCGCGGGTGCCGCGATTCTCGGAGCGGCACCCGCGCCGGTCCCCGGCACGGGCGGGAATCAAGGGAGCCGGGCCACCTCCGCGTCCGTCAACGCCTTGCCGGCCACCGTGACGTCGTCGACCGCGCCGCCCCAGGAATCGACGTTGCGGCCGTCGTACTTGGCCCGCCCGACCGTGAACGCGCCGGTGCTGACCAGCGCCGGTCCGGCCGGGGCCGTCGCGACCTTCACACCGTCCACGTAGAGCCGGATCTCGGTGCCGGCGCGCACACCCGTGAGCTCGTACCAGCGGCCGATCTCCGGCACGACCTCGTACCTGGCCCGGTTGCCGCCGGGCGTGCTGAACGCGAACGCGCCCTGCCCGTACTGCAGGTAGAACGGGCTTTCCCGCTCGCGGCCGTCCTGGCTCACCGCGGTCGCGTAGTTGCCGGGCAGCGCGTCGAGCCGCACCTTCGCGGACACGGTGTAGTCACCGGTCGTGTCGACGACCGGGCCGTAGGTGTCGGCGGAGCCGCCGGTGAACTGCAGCGCGCCGTCCTTGAAGGCCGCACCGGTGGGGGTGAGCGTCAGCGGGTTGTTGCCGCCGCTCGAATCCTTCGCCGTCGTTCCCCCGCGTTCGTCGAGGTTCCACGAGCCCTTGCCCGCGTACGGGTAGGGCTTCCCGGCGTTGGCACCGGCCTCGATCACGCGCCGGTTGATCTCGCGGACGGGACCCGGGTCGACCTTGAGGCGCTTGCGGTCGTAGGTCCAGAGCCCGTTGAGCTCGCCTTCCAGGTCGGTGACCTGCGTGTAGACCGACGCCGACAGCTCGGCTCGGGCTTGCCCGAGGTAGAACGTGCGGGTGTTGTCGACGTACTTCGCCGTCAGCGCCGCCTTGTCCGCCACCCCGCTGTAGATCGCGATCGGCGCACCCGGCCACTGGTGACCCGGCGTGCGCAGGGTGAAACCGCCGTGCTCGCCGTCCATCGCGACGCGCGTGCCGTCGGAGCGGGCCGGGTCGGTGTTGTTGTAGTCGTGGTGGTCGATGACGTCGCCGCGGCCCGAGTCGCCCTTGGAGGCGCAGCAGTTCACGCCGCTGTGGGCGTTGACGATCCGGCTCGGGTCGGTGGCCTTGACCTGGTCGGTGATCCGGCCGGTCGCGGTCTTGTCCCACTCGCCCCAGCCCTCGTTGAACACGATCCAGGCGTAGATCGACGGGTAGTTCTGCAGCTGGTGCATCTCTTCCAGGCCCTGGCTGAGCCACGCCTGCTGCGCCGCGGGGTTGTTGCCGTCCTCGACGGACACGAAGTCCTGCCACACCAGCAATCCGAGCCGGTCCGCGTGGTAGTACCAGCGGGCCGGTTCGACCTTGATGTGCTTGCGGACGGCGTTGAAGCCGAGGTCCTTCTGCGCCTTCAGGTCGAACACGAGGGCCTCGTCGCTCGGCGCGGTGTTCAGGCCGTCGGGGTAGAAGCCCTGGTCCAGCTGCATCAGGTTGAAGATCGGCTTGCCGTTGAGCGTCAGCTTCGGCGTGCCGCCGACGTTGGTGATGCCGGTGGACCGCATGCCGAAGTAGCTCTTGACCTTGTCGCCGCCCAGCTTGATCTCCAGCTGGTACAGGTACGGGTCGTCCGGCGTCCACAGGTGCGGGTTCGGCACCGGCAGCTTCAGGTTCGCGTTCGCCGGTCCGCTGACCGCGGCGACCTGCCGGCCGCGCGCGTCCTTGGCGACCGCCGTGACGGTGGCGTTCCCCGCGGACTTGACGGTGAGCGCCAGCGAATTCGTGGTGAGGTCGGGCGTCGTCTTGATCTCGTCGATGCCCTTGTCCGCCACGGGTTCCAGCCACACCGTCTGCCAGATGCCCGACGACGGCGTGTAGAAGATGCCGCCGGGGTTGGGGGACTGCTTGCCCTTGGGCTGGTACGGGCCGGTCGTGTCGGTGACGGCGACGACGATCTCCTGCTCGTCGCCGCGCTTGAGCGCGTCGGTGATGTCGGCGCCGAACGCCGTGTACCCGCCGGTGTGCTCGGCGACGAGCTTGCCGTTCACCCACACCTTGGCCTGGTAGTCGACCGCCCCGAAGTTGAGCTTGAGGCGCTGCCCGCCGCCGATCTTCCAGTCGCGCGGGACGGTGACCGTGCGGCGGTAGAACATGTGGTCCTCGTGCCGTTCGAGCCCGGACAGCTGCGACTCGATCGGGTAGGGCACGACCACCTTTTCGGGCAGCCGCTTGCCGAACGCCGGCTGCTGGCCTTCCTTGGCCGCCGAGAACTCCCATGGGCCGTTGAGGTTGACCCACTTGTCGCGCTCGAGCTGCGGCCGCGGGTACTCCGGCAAGGGGTGGCGCGGGTCGACGTTCTCGCCCCACGGCGTCCTGAGCCGTTCGGTCGAAGCGTTCGCGACGGTGCGTCCGGTCTTGCCGATCTTCGTGCCGTTCACCGTGAGCGCGCCCGCGCCGTCGTAGTAGAGCGTGACCCGCTGGCCCTTCAGGACTCGTTCGGCCAGCCGGATCGTGGCCCGGGTGCGGGTGGTCGTGATGAACGAGACCGGCATGGGCGTCGCGTCGACCTCGATGCGCAGGTGGTCCTTCAGGTCGCTCGTTCCCGAGACGCGGCCGTCGAAGTCGGTCGTGAGCGTGCGGCCGTCCTGCGACACTTCCGCCGTGCGCGGCACGATCGCGTAGTCGGCCGGCGGCGTGAACGCCGAGAGCGGCACGATCTGCTTCGCGAGGGTGGGGCTCGACCAGCGCAGGAACATGTTGGCACCGCCGGTGTCCTGGAACATCTCCAGCTTGAAGGCGTACTGCTTGCCGGCGGTCAGGGTGACCGGCGCGCTGGTCTGCTCGGTGTCCCAGTCCCCGACCCAGTGGTCGATCACCGGTGCGCCGTCGATGAGCAGCCGGAACCCGTTGTCGCCGATGGCGTAGAACGTGTAGTCGCCGGTCTGCGGCACGGCGAGCTGCCCGCTCCACCGCGCGGTCGTGTGCTCGGTGCGCCCGGCGACCAGCCCGAAGACCGAGGTCAGATCCGGGTGGTCGACCGCCCCGTCGAGCGCGGTACCGGCCAGGTTCGCGAAGTCCCGCGCACCGGGCGCCGACATGGTGAAGTATTCGGCCTTCAGGCCGTGCACGGCCTCGGCGGCACCCGCGGGCGGCGTGCCCGACGCCACGCCCAGCCCCACCAGCAGGGCGAGGAGGACGGAAGCGGCTCTTCTCATGGGCGAGGTCCCCTTCACTTTTACAACGTTGTAAAACGCTCGGGGAGATCCAATCAGACAAGCCGGACCCCGAGATACCGCCGAATGTCGGTATCTCGGACTCCGAGTGCCGTCGGCAATGGGCCGCCCAGGGTGAGCTTTCCCGTGCTCGCGCGGTTCAGCGAAGGCGGGCGGCGACGGCGGCGACCCACAGCATCGCGGTGATGGCACCGATGGCGAGGGTCAGCGAACCGGCCGGGCCACCGGTCATCGCCCAGACGTCGCCGAGCAGCAACGCGGTTCCGGCGATGGGGGAGACCACGGCGTCACGGTGGTTGCCGCTGCGGGCGAAGTCGCGGCCGAGGACGTAGCAGGCGGCGATGAGCGAGATGAACGCGATGCTGCCGGCGGCCATGTGCCCGTAGGAGTGCCACGACATCGCCTGCGGTATCCCGGCCGGTGTCCCGGTGGGAAAGCCGTCGGCCGGGTCCATCGGGAGGAGGCTGGCCGCGAGCATCCCGACCCCGTTGACCAGCACGAGCCGTGGCGCCCAAGTGCTGGTCAGGGCCTGGCGCAGGCCGGTTGCGCCGATGACGATCAGCAGGCCGGCGACGACGAAGTTGGCGATCTGCAGCCAGCCGAGCGAGCCGGTGCTGAGCATGCTGAGCGGGTGGCGGGTCAGGTCGAAGCCGTCGCGGAGGGCCGCCTGCGCCAGGGAGACGGTGGCCCACAGTGGCGCCGCGACGGCCAGGCAGGTCAGCCGGGCGGAGGCGGTGGGGCGCTGGGTCGTGGTGGTCATGTCGGTCCTTTCCCGAATCCGGTCTTGCCCGGACGTCGCCCGGCCGATGTGACAGGGAATGGCTGCGTTCCCTGTCGGTTAGGGTGTTCGACGTCGGGGTGACAGGCGGAAACGCCATGCAAAAGACGAGAGGCAAGCCGATGCGCTACCTGATGATGTCCAAGGCCACCGACCAGACCCCCGACGAGAAGCTCTACGCCGAGATGGGCAAGTTCATCGAAGAGATGACCGCGGCCGGGGTGCTGCTGGCCACCGGCGGGCTGAGCCCCAAGGGCATCCGGGTCGCCTCGGCCGGTGACGAGATCACGGTGACCGACGGACCGTTCACCGAGGCCAAGGAGGCGGTGGCCGGCTTCGCGCTGGTCGAGGTGCGCTCCGAGGAAGAGGCGATCGAGCTGGCTCGCCGCTTCCGCAAGGTCGTGGGGGACGGCGAGAGCATCATCCAGCAGGTCTTCGGGCCGTGACCGACGTCCGCCGCACGGTCGACGCGGTCTGGAAGCTCGAATCGGCGGGCATCATCGGCGCTCTCACGCGGATCGTGCGCGACGTCGGACTGGCCGAAGAGCTGGCCCAGGACGCCCTCGTCGCCGCGCTGGAGCAGTGGCCGGAGTCCGGGGTGCCGGACAACCCGGGTGCCTGGTTGATGACCACGGCCAAGCGGCGCGCGATCGACCACCTGCGGCGGGCGGCCCGGCTCGAGCGCCGGCACGAGGACCTCGCCCGCGAGCTCGATCAGCCTCCGGACGTCGAGCACGAAGACGTCCTGAGGCTGATGTTCCTGTCCTGCCACCCGGTGTTGCCGACGCCGCAGCGGGTCTCGCTCACGCTGCGGCTCGTCGGCGGGCTCACCGCCGCCGAGATCGCGCGCGCTTTCCTCACCTCCGAACAGCTGATCACGCGGCGCGTCGCCGCGGCCAAGGAGGCGCTGGCGCGGGCGGGAGTCCCGTTCGAGCTGCCGGCCGGCGAGTCCCTGACCGGGCGGCTGTCGTCCGTGCTCGAGGTCGTGTACCTGATCTTCAACGAGGGCTACGCGGCGACCTCCGGGGACGACCTGATCCGGCCGGGCCTGTGCCAGGAGGCGTTGCGGCTGGGCAGGTTGCTGGCCGAGCTGGCGCCGGACGAGGCCGAGGTGCACGGGCTGGTCGCGCTGATGGAGATCCAGGCGGCGCGGTCGGCCGCGCGGACCGGCCCGTCCGGGGAGCCGGTCCGGCTGCACGAGCAGAACCGGGGGCGCTGGGACCCGTTGCTGATCCGCCGCGGGTTCACGGCCATGCTGCGGGCACGGGACATCGGCGGGCCGCCCGGTCCGTATGTGCTCCAGGCCGCGATCGCGGTGTGCCACACCCAGGCGCGCACGGCGGAGGACACCGACTGGGAACAGATCGCGACACTGTACGACGCGCTGGTCCGGATGCTGCCCACGCCGATCGTCCGGCTCAACCGGGCCGTCGCGGTCGGCGAGGCGCGCGGACCGGAAGCCGGGCTCACGCTGGTCGACGAGCTGACGACCGACCGCACGCTGCGGGACTACCACCTGCTGCCCAGCGTCCGAGGCGACCTGCTGGCCCGGCTGGGACGGCACGCCGAGGCGCGCGCCGAGTTCGAACGGGCGGCGGCGATGACGAAGAACGCGGCCGAACGTGGTTTTCTCCTCCGTCGGGCCGGCGAACGGGAGACGGACGCCTCCGTCGTGACTCTCGCGCAGGCCGCCACAGGTTTCCTGGCGCGCGAAGACCTCGATGCCGCGACACTGCGATCCTACGGGCAGACACTGCGGCGCTTGTGCCTGTCCTTGGGTGACCGACGGCCGCTGGAGTCGTTGACCGCCCAGGACGTGACGAACGTGTTCGAGACGTCGTGGCGCGACGCTGCGGCGAAAACCTGGAACCGGCACCGGTCAGCGATCCGGTCGTTCACCGCGTGGGGGTCGCTGGCGGATCTGGCGGCCGGGCTGCCGCGGCGGACCGAGACACGCCAGCGGATTCCGGCCATCCGCCCCGAGCACCTCGAACGCCTGTGGAAACTCGGCGCGCCGGTGCGCGAACAGGCCCTGTGGCGCCTGCTCCACGAGTCGGCGGCCCAGGTGCGAGTCGTGCTGTCGCTCGATGTCGAGGACCTCGACCTGGAAGACCGTCGCGCCTCGGCGAACGGCACCTGGGTGGGCTGGCGTTCCGCCACCGCACGGCTGCTGCCCGAACTGCTGGCGGGACGCACCCGTGGCCCCCTGTTCCTGGCCGAGCGCAGGCCCGGGCCGGCCCGGATGCCCGCGGCCGAGGATCTGTGCCCGGACACGGGCCGGAGCCGGTTGTCCTACGAACGGGCCGAGTACCTGTTCAAGCAGGCAACCAGGGCGCTGGACCCCGCGGGACGCGGCTACACACTTCGTCAGCTCCGCCCCTCCTGACCCGCGGCGAGCAGGGTGAGGGCGGCCCGGCAGGCGTGTTCGCCCGCGCGGGTGGGGCTGTGGTGGTCGGCCACGACGGTGGCGCCCTCGACGAGGATGAGCAGTTGCTGCGCGAGCTGCTGCGGGTGGGTGGCTCCGGCGCGATCGGCGATCCCGGTGAGCAGGTCGAGGTAGCGGCCGAGGTGGCGTGCGGTGATGGTGCGGACGGCCTCGGTGTGGTGCTGGGTGGCGGCGTTGACCAGTGCGCAGCCGCGGAAGGCCGGCTCGTCGTACCACCCCTGGAGGGCGTCGAACAGGGCGGTGAGCTGATCGGCGGGATCGTCGCCGGCGGCTGTGACGGCGTCGGTCAGCCAGCGGATGACCCGGTCGCTTCGCGCTTCGAGGATCGCTTGCACGAGCCCGTCCTTGGTGCCGAAGTGCCGGTAGAGCGTTTCCTTGGACACGCCGAGACGTGCGCAGAGTTCGGCCACGCCGATGCCGTCGAGCCCGCGTTCGTAGAGCACCTGGGTGGCTGCGAGCAGGATCGTGGCGCGCGTGCGCTCCGGGTCGATGGTCGAGCCTTTGGCAACCGGCATAGCACGATGGTACCGCTCGGTTCGATCTATGTGCTAGCGTCCGGATCGTACTGATCGGTTCGATCTATGGGGGGTGCATGACAGCGGCGGGGCGGGCCATCCGGCTGGCACTCGGGACCGCGTCCGCGCTGGGGCTCGCGCGCTTCGCCTACGGGTTGCTCGTGCCGGCCATGCGTGCCGACCTGCGGTGGACACTGGCCGAGGCGGGGGCGATCAGCACCGCGAACGGGCTCGGGTATCTCGTCGGTGCGGTGGGAACGGCTGCCGTGGTTCGCCGGTGGGGTACCGCCGCGGCGTTCCGCTGGGGCATGGTCATCACCGCGGTGGCGTTGGCGGGTACCGCGGCCGGCCATGTTTTCGTGGTGCTGCTGGTGGTCCGTGCGGTGGCGGGGGCGAGCGGGGCGGTGGTGTTCATCGCGGGTGGCGTGATCGCGGCCCGGATCGCCGCCCGTGCCGGGTCCAGCGCTCCCATCACGGTGTACTTCGCGGGCACGGGTGCCGGCATCGTCCTCGGCGGCGTGACGATCCCGGGACTGGGTGATCACTGGCAGGCGGCGTGGGGCGGCCTGGGTGCCGCCGCGGGGCTGGCGGCCCTGCTCAGCCGGACGGCGGCAGGTTCTGGTGATGAGCGGCCGATCGGTGAGGCCGGCCGGGCGCGGGTGCGCCCGCTGTGGCGGGTCGCCGTGGCGTACTTCTTGTTCGCGACCGGCTACATCACCTACATCACCTTCCTGTCCGTGTACCTGCTCGACCGGCACGCGCCGGCCGGGCAGGTGGCACTGACGTGGACGGTGCTGGGCGCCGGAGTCGTGGCCGCCCCGGCCCTGTGGAGCCGCCCGATCACGCGGTGGCCCGGCACGCGCGCCCTGGCTGTCGTGCTCGGCGTACTGGCGGGCGGCGCGGCACTCCCGCTGGTGTCACCCTCACCCGCGGTGGTGCTCGCCTCCGCGCTCACCTACGGAGTGACCTTCATGGCGGTCCCCGCCGCCGTCACCGCGCACATCCGCACCGCTGTCCCCGCCACCGGCTGGACCGGCACATTGGCCGCGTTCACCACGTTGTTCGCCACCGGGCAGACCGTGGGCCCGTGGCTGGCCGGCCTCCTCGCCGACCACACTTCGACCGCCGCGCCCCTGGCCTGGACCGCCGTCCTGTGCGCCGCCGCGGCGGCGCCGGCGGCAGTCCCGACCGCCGGCGTCACCCGGGATCTCGACGTCGAGATCCGCTGAACCCCCGACGACAACCACAGGGAGCACGATCATGGCCACCTTCGTCCTCGTCCCCGGCATGTGCCACGGCGGCTGGTGTTTCGCCGAACTGACCGAACAACTCCGCGGACACGGGCACCGCGTCCACCCCCTGACGCCGACCGGGCTCGGCGAACGCGCCCACCTCCTGCACGGCGGGGTCAACCTCGACACGCACATCGAGGACGTGACCGCGCTGCTGGCGGCCGAGAACATCCACGATGCCGTGCTGGTCGGCCACAGCTACGGCGGAATGGTGATCACCGGGGCCGCCGACCGCGTGCCCGAACGAGTGGACTGCCTGGTCTACCTCGACGCCGTCGTACCCGCGCACGGCGACTCCTGCTGGACGCTGGTCTCCGACCGAGAACGCGGGTGGTACCTCGATGTCGTGGACAACGGCTACGCCACCCGCCCCCTGCCGTTCTTCGACCCGCGGGCCACCCCTCACCCGCTCGCCTCACTGCTCCAGCCCCTCCGCCTGTCCGGCGACAGCACCGGTTTCCGGCGCCGGGACTACGTCTACGCCACCGGCTGGGACGGCGAGTCGCCCTTCACGCCGGTATACCAGCGCCTGCGCGCGGACCCGGCATGGACCACCCACGCACTCGACAGCGGGCACAACCTCATGCGGGACGCGCCCCACGACCTGCTGAAGATTCTCCTCGACATCGCGCAACCGTCCACTGCGGACAGGACGTGACCACTCGCGGTCACCCAGGCCGAACTGGTGACCGCGGCACCTGTGGACAGGTAACAGACCACGGACCAGTGAACGTAAAGATTGCCCGAGCGCTCCGTTCCGTGCCAAGAACGCTGGCATGGAGCGCTACGAAGTCACGCCAGGATGAGGTCCCGCGCCTTTGCCGTAGTCGCGGTTGCTCAGGGGCAACGGCACCAGTCGCGGTCCGGGTACAGCTGCAAGTCGGTCGACGTGCCGGGGGCGCCACCGTTGTGGCCGGCGGGCGCCGGGCCGAGTGGCAGCTTGCCGTCCAGCGTGATAGCCGTGAAGGCCGGGCTGAGCAGCTTCGAACCCTGCATCGCACGGGCGAACGTGCCATGTCGGCGCAGGTCGAGAAGGCGTCACCGGCTGGAGTGCCGATGAAACCTCTGCGGTCGATGGCGTCGACGTATTCGCCGGAGGGCTCCACGGTGTAGGGACGGGCCACGCGGGGATCGGTGCGCCACTGTGGCGCGGTGCAGAAGTCCGTGCTGGTCATGCCGGCGGCGCGGAAGACGTTTCCGGGTTCGGGGGTCGTCGTCGGATCGTCGCCGACTGACGAGTGGAAGCCCGCCCCTTCGGGGTAGGGACAGGGCTTCTGGCCTGAGGAAACATGTGGTGCGCGATACTGGGATTGAACCAGTGGCCTCTTCCGTGTCAGGGAAGTGGGGTACCTGGCCAGACCACGGGGTACGTGCACTGCCGCAGGTCGCGGGCTTCCATTCCTCCCCGGCAGGGCAGCGACCGTGCCCTTGTGGCAGGTTTATTTCGCCGAACGATCGCAAGATGGCACGAGGCGCGGCTGTCGCACGTCGCCGGGGCCGGGCCGATGCCGCCGCTCGGCGTGTCCTTCGAGGCTCGCCGCTGTTCGGGGAGCGTCGCAACCGCGAGCCCGACAAGTGCTCGACGTCGAATGGTTACAACTCGACTACTCGCCCGACAACGTAATCTTGTACCCCGTTCGCTGACGTCCGCTCTTGTGTCGACGGCGTCTCGTTCGGTCTGCTCGGCCCAGAACCGGGAGTGCTTCTCCTGCAAAGTGGCCGACCACTGCCCTATTGAAGCGTTGCCGCCGCTCAGTGCGCGACGCAGAAGATCAACAGATGCCCGACGACGTTCTGGAGACCGCGCCGTCGCGCTGGAGTCGTCGCGGTTGCGTCCGAGAGTCGCTCTTCATGGCTTGTGATGCGTCGGGAGCGGTGGACGGTAGCGAGCGTCGGGGTAGGCGTACATGCTGCCGGGGTATCGAGCATGCGACGGTTGGCGAGAAGCCGGCGATGTGGCTGGCTATAGCGGCTCGGACTGCGGGTTGATAGTTGAACGCGGGGGATCGCGCGCTTGGGCGGTCGAGCGGCGCGGGAGTGACCTGTCGAGCTGAAGCTGCGCGGTCGAGCGCAACATGCACCGTGCGTAAAGGGGGAGGGCAACGTGTGAGGGGAGAACCTCGATGATAGTCACTCTGGTTTACACTCTATCGTGGCTCCGGTCCTACTTTGAGTGTGCTTCCTTGGTCGCGAGGCGGCACAGGCCACCAATGGGTGACATCCTTTAGCTTTTTGATAGCCCACTGTGTGTGGGTGTTTCGCCGTGTGGAACAGCCGCTCGGCGCAACAGTCGTCGCCGGGCTGGACTGCGTCGCGCCTACTCGGGCACCGTACGACGGAGTAGTCCTGCTAGGGCGGCGCACCAGTGTCGCGTCTGCGAGACGTCAATCCCCTGAATGGATCATTGAAGGCGAGAAGTTGAAACGACGCGACGGTGGGCGGGCAACGGTGTCGTCGACATATGCGCCGGCGGGTATGCCGTTGATGAACTGCACGCCATCTCAGCTTGAGATCCGCTCAGTCGTCGGCATGGGCAGAGCGAACTCGACGACACAGACCGAGTTGACGACGTACTTTCGTCGCAGTCACGATGAGGAGATCCAACGGCGGGTGTCGTCGATCGCCTGTGGTTCGAGCGGCGTGGTGACCCTGATCGGCCGACCAAAGTCGGGAATGAAGCGGGCGTTGTGGGAGGCGATCCGGTCGAGTAAGCCGGGCATGCTCGCGCCATTATTGGATGGTTGGTGGATCTGGCCGGGAACCAGCCCCAGCAACCCTCGATCTCTGCTGGTGCAGATCGGTGAGTTGCCGGCGCGGACGGTGTTGTGGCTGCCCAACGCGAGGCGCTATTTGCTCGACTACGGCCCTGAGGTGGGTGGTCGGGTGGCTCGTGCGTTGCGGGACCTGGTCTATGACGTCCGGCGTGGGCCGATGATGGTGTTGTTGACCTTGAGTCAAGACGATATTCACAGGTTGACCGCCTCGTCATCACCGGTTCAGGAGCCGCTCAATGGGCATGTGCGTCAGCTCCTTGCCGGCAGCGTGATCAACGTCCCGGATCGCTTCACCGAAACCGAAATCGTCGCGGCGCGAAGTTCAGAAGACCCGCGGATCGTGGAGGCCGCGGAGCTCAGCAGTGATGGTTACCTGATCCAGTATCTGGTGGAGGCACCGGATTTTCAGGCCCGGTTCTCGATGGCCAGTCCGGCCGCCAGAGCGATCATGCAGTGCCTCATCGACGCTCGGATCATCGGCCACGATCCGTGGATGCGAGCGCAGCTGGTGAGAGCCGGATCTGCGGAGTATCTGCCGGCGTGGGAGCGGGCCCGGCTGAGTGAAAATTGGTTCGAGGAGGCGATCGACCAGCTGACAGCTTGTGGAGTCGGCGACACCGGGATGCTGCTGGCGCGCATCGGTGATGACTCCGACGAGAGAGTCGCGGAGCAGATGTTCCGCCTCAATGACTACCTGGAGTGCCAATTTGTGACCGCCGCGGGAAAGCATGCGCTCCCGGCTCGGCATCTGTGGCCTTCGTTGTTTGCGTTTGCTGCACCGAGTAGTTTGATTCCGATGGGACGCGAGTGCCGGAGTCGGGGTCTTATTCGCGAAGCGGCGCAGTTTTTCACTCTTGTGCGAAACGGTGCAACGTCGGCTGCGCGCCGCGAACTCGCTGACATGATGCGCAGTTGCGGCCGATTTGATGAGGCGCTTAGTCTGTACCGGGCTCCTGCTAGTAGTCGTGTTCCTGCTGCAGTGCTCGCCGGAGGTCAGATTTTGTTGGAAGCGGGAAGGCCCGAGGCGGCGGCGGAGTGGCTTGGTCAAGGCGCGGGACTGGGGGATGCGGAGTCGCTGAAACTGGAGGCCATCGCCTATGTGGAGGCTGGACGACGACAGAAGGCGGTCGAGGTCTATCGACGCTTGGCCAAGGGTGGCGACGTTAATGCCGCTGTCGTCGCGGCCGAGATGATCGCCGAGGAATCCGGGTATGAAAAGGGTGTCAGTTTCCTCAGCGTGCAGAGGACGGCGACGGGCTTGAACACATTGCCCGGAATCGCCGAGCTCGTTGTCGAACATGCCGATGAGGCGCAGGCGGTCCAGTGGCTTTGGGAACACGCGCAATCTGGCGATGCCGATGCCTACCTGGTCGGAGCGGATCTGTTGCTTGGCCTCGGTGAGATCGAGGAGGCGCTGCGTTGGTGTGACAGCGCGATCGAGCTGAAGGTCGCGGGGGCGCGCATACACGCAGCCAGGATGTATGCCCGTGCCGGCCTCAGCGATACGGCACTGGCTCACGCCCAGCGAGCTGCCAGCCAAGGTGAACCGCAGGCGCTCGCTGAAGTCGCCAAAGTTCATGTGGAGCGCGGTCTTCGTCGTCGAGCGATGGAATGCTATGCCGACGCCGCATCACGCGGACACGACGAGTCGTGGGTGTCGGCCGCGGAGCAAGCTGCGTTCCTCTCCGAGGTGCGTACCGCTGCCGACTACTACCGACGGGCGCGCAGCGCGGCGTCGCCGCAAGCAGCGGCGCGGATCGCGGTCGCATTGTGTCGTTCCGGCACGGTAGAGACGGTTCACGAGGCGCTACGGTGGTACATCGGTGTCATCGATTCGGCCCGCCCGGATACGGTACTGCCGGTGGCACATTTCCTGCGTGGTGATGCCGCGGTGGTCGCGCTCGAGGCGTATTCGGCTCGCCATGGAGTGGACCCGGGTACGGCGATGAAGTGGCTAGCCGAAGGATTTGCATTGGCCGCGAGAAAGGCCTCGGCGGCGAACGCGTCATTCCAGCAAGCCGCCAACACCGCGAAATTTTTGGGGGACGTGCCATTGAGTGGGTTCGGTGGTGCGGTGTACTGGTTCGAGCAGGCGGCTTGCAGTGGTTACCCGGCCGCACGGGTGCAAGCGGCAGAGTTGCTGCTGGAGTTCGATCGCACGTCCGAGGCGTTGGTGCTGCTGCGAGAGGTGCAGTCGACGGGATTGCTGCGCAGGACGGATCCTCGGCTGCTTGTTGCGTTGATCAGAGAGAAACACTTCGACGAAGCGCTCGCGATGATCGAGTCTGAACTGGATGTAGGGGAGACTGCCCTAATTGGTGATGTGGTGTCGGCACTGCTGCGAGTCGATCGGACCAAGGATGCGATGAGGTTGCTGTCGCGTGCCGTTGACGCCGGGAATGTGTCGGCTCGAGTCATGCTGGCCGACCGGCAGGTGCGACAGAACCGGTATGATAAGGCGCTGGATCACTATCTTGTCGCATTCTGTCGTGGGCGGGCCGATGTCTGGGACAAGGTCGAGCGGATCTTGAAAGCCAATGGTGATGTCACTACTCTCCTCGAGCTGCGCATGTACGGTGTGACGGTCGAGGGTAAGCCAAGTCTGCCGTGGACTTTGGAGGACTTGGCCGGCGACCTGGCGGTCGTCGACAGCGATGGGGAAGGTAGCTAGCTGGGCGGGGCGAGAGGGCCGACCAGGCCTCCTCATCGCTGAGCCGGGTTTTCCGGCTCTGCGACGCACCGTCGCCGAAGGCGGCGCCCGCCAGGCCGCCAGGGGTGCTGGCGGTAATCGCCTCGGAGGGGCTGTTCGACGACGTCATCCGCCACACTCCCGCCACCTGGCGTCCCGTTGCGGTCGAGGTGAAGGAGACCGTCACCACTGGTCGGCTTACCCTGCCCGACTATCCCTACCCACCCGATCCACGGTGTTCGAGTTGGTCGGCATCGACATTTTGCGCAGCCCTGTTCGAGGACCGCGCGCGAATGCGATCGCTGAGCGCTGGGTGGAAGGTGTGCGTCGCGAGTGTCTGAATCGGATGCTCGTCGTCAACCGGCGTCATCTGGAGCAGGTGCTGGCCGAGTACGTCGATCACTTCAGCCACCATCGACCTTATCGCTCTTTGGGCCAACGACCACCCGATCAGGTGCTGGTTGTCCTCCGAATGACTGGTGTCGGACGGGTTCGTCAGCGTGATCGGCTCGGTGGGCTGATCCACGAATATCAGCAGGTCGCCTGATGTGACACTTTTCGGTACCCACAGGCAGTCGTGCTGCAACTGCGCGGTCGGCAGATTGGCGGCCTCGAGTCGTGGCTGTGCGGGATTGTCCCCGCGGCGCTGGCACATGGGGGCCAGACTGTCGCTGGTCAAACGACCGCAATCGGTGATTCGCTGGCTGCAGGGATATTTTGTCCAGCCCAGTGTTAGCCGGATGGTGCCGAGCTGAGCAGTCCGTTCTCCTGCTCTCAAACGGCTACAGCGTCCAAGTAGGGGAATCAACCAGCGGGCGCCGGTGATGTCGAGCCGGTCGGCAAGCCCGTTCGCGACCCGCTCCGGTGGTGGTCGGTCATCCGTGTTGTCGGCGAGCACGCGCGGCGGCCCAGTGGCGTAGGCGTTCGGTGACTTGGGCTTCATGGCCGTTCTGGGTGGGCTGGTAGTACGTTTCGCGGTCCATGTCGTCGGGGAAGTAGTCGGCTCCGGAGAAGCCGTCGGCGGTGTCGGGGTCGTACTGGTAGTCCTTGCCGTAGCCGAGGTCCTTCATCAGCCGGGTCGGGGCGTTGAGGATGTGGGCGGGCGGCATGAGGGAGCCGGTGCGTCGGGCGGCGCGATGGGCCGCGTTGAAGCCTCGGTGGACGGCGATGGACTTCGGCGCGGTGGCGAGGTAGACGACGGCCTGGGCGATCGCCAGCTCGCCCTCGGGCGAGCCGAGTCGTTCGTACACGTCCCAGGCGGCGAGCGTCTGCTGAACGGCGTGCGGGTCGGCCATGCCGATGTCCTCGCCGGCGAAGCGGACCAGCCGGCGGGCGATGTACAGCGGGTCTTCGCCACCGTCGAGCATGCGGGCGATCCAGTACAGCGCCGCGTCCGGGTCGGAGCCGCGCATCGACTTGTGCAGCGCGGAAATCAGGTTGTAGTGGCTTTCCTGCGCCTTGTCGTAGAGCGGGGCGCGTTGCTGGATGTGGTGGGCGAGCGCGGTGGTGTCCAGGGGTGTCTCGGGGTCCGGGAGGGCCTGGAGCTGTTCGGCCAGGTTGAGGAGGTAGCGGCCGTCGCCGTCGGCCATGGCGATCAGGGCGCGGCGGGCGTCGTCGTCCAGGGGGAGCGGGTGGCCGGTGAGCTGCTCGGCGCGGTCGAGCAGGGTGGACAGCGCGGCTTCGTCGAGGCGTTTGAGGACGAGGACCTGGGTGCGGGAGAGGAGGGCGCCGTTGAGTTCGAAGCTCGGGTTCTCGGTGGTGGCGCCGATCAGGGTGATCGTGCCGTCCTCGACGTAGGGCAGGAAGCTGTCTTGCTGGGCGCGGTTGAAGCGGTGGATCTCGTCGACGAACAGCAGGGTGCCCTGCCCGATACCGCGCCGGTTTCGTGCGGCGGCGAAGACCTTCCGCAGATCGGCCACGCCGGAGAAGGTGGCCGACACCGATTCGAAGGTCAGGTTGCTGCCGTCGGCGAGGAGCCGCGCGATGGTCGTTTTTCCGACACCGGGTGGCCCCCACAGGATGGCGGAGCCGAGGCGCTGCTGGGCGACCATGCGGCCCAGCGGGGCGTCGGGGGCCAGGAGGTGGTCCTGCCCGACGACCTCGTCCAGGTGCGTGGGGCGCAGCCGGTCGGCGAGTGGCCGGGCGGGCTCCTGGTCGAAGAGCGGCAGGGTCGGTTCGGTCGGTTCCATCGGACTCTCGGGTCGGAGGCGGGACGGGTGCGGGCTCAGCCGGCGGGGAGGCTCGTGGCGTTCATCGTGCACCGGGGCGGTCGCGTCGCGGTAGCCGATCGACGACCGTCCGGGCCGTCGGTACGGGCTGCTCGGCCTTGGGCAGGTGCGCGACCACGAGCAGGTAGGAGTCGGTGACCAGTTCTCCGACCAGCTCTTCGTCGATGCCTTCCCCGTCCTCCAGCGTGATCCAGTGCTTCTTGTTCATGTGGTAGCCGGGGGTGATGTGGCTGTTGTGCTCCCGCAGGGCGAGGGCCTCGCCGGGGTCCGCCTTGAGGATCACGACGGGACGCCCCGGAACCTCGGTCATCAGCATGAACACCTTGCCGCGGACCTTGAAGACCTCCCAGTCGGGGCCGAAGGGATGCTCCAGCCGAGCTCCGGGAAGTTCCCCGGCGCGGTCGGCGGCGGTCTTCTGCAGGGGCGATTCGTTCATGGGCGGGGCCTCCCGGCGGTCGTGGGGGCATGTCCCATCCTTCCCTCGAAACTGATCAAGAGGGCAGTACGCTGCGGACACGTGATGGTCGACAAGCGACACCCCGCCGCGGTTCCGCTGTACGGTTTCCAGCCCCCGGTGGGCACGCCGTACGGCCTGGAAGTGATCACCGTCGAGGACTTCTTCGCCCAGCACGACGACTGGCCGTGGAATCCGCCGCTTCCCGGCCGCGCCACCTTCCACTACCTGATCCTCGTCACCGAGGGCGAGTTGCGGCACGACGTCGACCACGTCACGCACATCGTCTCGCCCGGCCAGTGGCTGTGGGTGCGCCCCGGGCACACCCAGTGCTGGCACCCACCCGGCGCCGCCCGCGGCCCGTTCATCCTGTTCGAGCCGGACGTGCTGACGCCCGGTACCGCCCGCCTCCTGGCCCCGCTCACCGCGCACGAGGCCCCCGCCGTGCTGAGCCCGCACCCCGAGGACGCCCCCTGGCTCCAGCAGACGGCCCTCCAGCTGCTGGACGAACACCGGGCGCTCGGGCGCCGCCCGCTCGACGTCCACCACGCCCTGCGCCGCAGCCTGCTCGAATCACTGCTGCTGCGCCTGGCCAACGCCCCCGGCATCCCACCCGCCGGCGCGGCGAGGACCGGCAGGGGCCGAAGTGACACGTACGGACGGTTCCTGGACGCCCTGGAGCTGCAGTTCCGCGAACTGCACCGGGCCGCGGACTACGCCGGACTGCTCGGCTGCTCGGTCCGCACCCTCAGCCGCGCCGCCCAGGACGCCACCGGCAAAGGGGTGCGTGAGCTCATCAACGAGCGCCTGCTGCTCGAAGCCCGGCGCCTGCTGGGAGTCGCCCGGTGGGACGCCCGCACGGTGGCCCTCCACCTCGGCTTCACCGATCCCGCGAACTTCGGCCGCTTCTTCCGCAGCCACACCGGCCTCACCCCGGCCGCCTTCGCAGCCCGCGCAACAACAACCGACACCTGACGGACACCCGGCGATGGTGCCGTCGTCGACGAGGGGATGGTCGACGCCCGCGGCCCGCAGTTCCCCGGCCCTCTCCGGGCTGCGGTGGTGGACAGCACGGTGGCGCCGAGGGCCTGGGCGATCGTGGCCGCGCTCGGCCCGACTGTGGAGGTGCCGCCGCGGATCAGCAGCGTTTTGATGCCGAAGGCTTTCAGGGGCGGGCGATGTTCTCCCACAACTCGAGAGCCGCCTGGTAGTGGGCGCCGGCCTCGAAAGGCGGGTTGCCGACGCTTTCCGAGGTGGGCCGGTCGGTGACGGCGGGCCACCGACGGGTCCGCTCGCCGGTGACGAAGTCGAGCACGATGTCGCGGATACGCGTGTCACGCACGGCCTGTTCCGGGCTGCGGCCCGGCCGTTCCTGGCCGACCAGGCCGTACAACTCGGTGCCGTGCACGGCAGGCGCCCCCTCGGCGGGCCCGATCATCAGGAGATGGGCGTTGCCGCCCACGGCGGCGTGGGCCAGGGCGGCGCGGGCGGCGGGGAGGCCGAAGATGTAGTCGGTCAGGAGCGCGGCGCGGACCTCGGCCGGGGTACGGCCGTCTCGGTCGTAGGCCTCGACGATCTTCTTCGCGCGGGAGCGGGGAATGCGCCAGCCCGCGACTTCGTCGGTGATGCGGTCGACGGTGTGCGGGTCGAACCGGTCGAGGTCGTTCGCCACCCACCAGCCCATGTCGTCGCCGGCGAAGCTCAGGAGTACGTCGATGTCCCGGTGCGAGCCCGAGGCGAGGACGTCCATGGGGTGGGCGTGCAGCACCGCGCCGGGCTGGCCGGTGTCCAGGACGACGCCGAGGCTCTGGCCGTCCATTCCGCCGCGGACGCCGAGGTCGGTCGGGGTGACCTGGTGCAGGGCGGCCACCAGGGCGGCCGGGTCGAGGTCGATCAGCTTCTCGGGATTGCTCGCCACGCCGAGTTCGGTGACGAACCGGTCCGCGAGCTCCTCGGCCCACCAGGCGGGCTGGAGCCGGGAGGGCCCGGCGGAGAACCCGGCGAGCCGCCGGTACAGCCCGTCGGCGGCGGACGCACCGAGCAGCCCGAACGTGGCATACGCGCCGGCGCTGTGGCCGAAGACGGTGACCTGTCCGGGATCGCCGCCGAAGTGGGCGATGTTCTGCCGGATCCAGGTGAGCGCGGCGATGACGTCCTGCAGGCCGAGGTTGCTTGCCTCGGCGAGCCGTCCGCCGTACTGCGAGAGCGAGACGGCACCCAGTGCGCCGAGCCGGTAGTTGACCGACACGCCCACGACGCGTCCCGTCGCGGCGAGACCGGCGGCGTTCGAGGTGGTCTGCGTGTTCGCGCCGAACTCGAATCCGCCGCCGTGGACGTACACGGCCACCGGCAGCGCCTCCTCGGCCGGCTGCGCGGGAGCCCACACGTTCAGGTTCAGGCAGTCCTCACCGGTCCCGCTGTCCGCTTCGAGCCAGTCGCCGCTGTCGGGCTGAACCGGGGCGACGCCCTTGCGGTCGTAGGGGCGGTCCGGGTCGAAGGCCGCGACCACGGGGCGGCGGTACCGCTCCGCGGTGGCGAACGGGATGCCCCACCAGGACCGCACCCCTGGTGCGGTCGGGGCCGTGGGTGCGGAGGCGGTCATGACGTGTCCTTCCGGCGCGGTCCAGTGTCCGCGCGGTGCCGTCGGCGGCTGGCTTGTTCTCGATCATTTCCCGGAATTCGGCACCTGGCCCTGCGCGCAGCGGTCACCTGATGGTCATCAGATGACACTTCTGCCGCCGATCCGGATCGGCGACACCGTCCGGGTTCAGCGCCAACCAGGACCGCACCAGTGGCTCGGGGTCCGCGAGCCGCAACGTAACAAAGTTATCCTGAACCGTAACGAGGTTACAGTACTGTGGCAAGTGCTACTGGAGCGGCGATGACGGCCGCGAGAGGGGACCGGGTGGAACGATGGGGACCATGTCAGGGGATGTGACTGCCGGCGGGGTGCCGGAGCGGCTGGTGCAGGCCACGATCGACCTGCTGGCCGAGCAGGGGCCGGCCGCGATCAAGGCGCGGACGGTGGCGTCCGCGATCGGGCTGACGACGTCGACCGTCTACCACCACTTCGGCGGGATCGCCGAGCTGGTGGCCGCGGTCGCCGACCACGGTTTCCGGGAGCTGGACCGCGCGTTCGCCGAGCTGGCGGTGACCGACGACCCGGTGGCGGACCTGTTCGCGATGGCGCTGACCTGCCGGCGCGTCGCGCGGGAGAACCCGCACCTCTACGACCTGATGTTCGGCCTGTCCACGCGGTCGACCTACCGGCCGCTCGCCGAGCCGGAGACGCGGCGGAGCGGGCGTTCGCGCGCCTTCCGCGGCGCCCACCTGCACGTCACCCGCGCCTGTGAACGGCTGGTGGCCGCCGGCCGGGCTCGAGCCCAGGATCCCGAGGTCATCGCCGCGCAGCTGTGGAGTTTCGTCCACGGCTACGTCACCCTCGAGCTGGCCGAGCACTTCGCCGAGTTCACCGATCCGGTCACCCAGGTGCTGCTGCCGCTGGGGGTCAACTTCGCGGTCGCGCTCGGCGACGCGCGCGAGCGAGCCGAGGCCTCGCACCAGGCTGTGCTGCAGCGCGCGGCGACGAGCGTTCGCTGAAGCCCGGGTGCGCAGAACTCACGACGAGCCGCCGCGCTCGGCCGGAACGAATCCGTCCGTTGTGGCGGATCATCGCGATCGCGGTGGCGAGGCGGCCGCGCTCCAGCTCAGGGCCGTCGGGGGTCAGCGCCCGAGGAATTCGAGGGCCTGGGGGACGAACTCGTGGTGGTACTGGAAGATGCCGCCGTGCCCGGCGTCGGGGTAGATCTTCAGCTCGGCGTTCGGCAGGCGGCGGGCCAGGTCGGCTGAGTTCTTCGTCGGCACCATCCGGTCGTTGTCGCCGTTGGCGACGAGCACGGGCACCTTGACGACCGAGAGGTCGGACGGCTTCTCCAGCCCCCAGCGGTGGATGGCCGAGAGTTGTGAGAAGTAGGACTTGAGGGCGATCGCCTTGTCCCGGTTGTTCGTGCGCTCCTTCAAGCGGGCCAGGAACTCCTTGCCCGCCCGGCGCCCGTTCGCGGTCCTGGTGAAGAACAGGAACTGCTTCGGGTCCTGGAACGTGAGCAGTCCACGAATTGTGTCCAGATGCGACAGCCTGGTCACGTTCTTGATGCCCTCGCCGCCGGCGGGGCCCGTCCCCGCGATGATCAGCTTGCGGATCAGCTGCGGCTCTTCCTGGGCGATCACCTGGGCGATCATGCCGCCCATCGAGAAGCCGAGGAGGTCGACCTTCGTGAGCCCCAGCGCCTGGATGAAGGTGACCGCGTCGGCCGCCATCGCCTGGATGGTCTTCGGCGTCGTGCCGGTGGGCGCGCCGACTCCCCGGTTGTCGAAGGTGATCACCCGGTGGTGTGCGGCGATGCCGTCGACGACGCGGGGGCCCCAGTTGTCCAGCACCGCGGCCAGGTGGTTGAGGAAGATCACCGGCGTGCCGGTGTCCGGGCCGAGCTGCCGGTAGGCGTAGGTGACTCCGTGGACGTCGATGGTCTGGGTGGGTGCGTCCTGGTAGCGCGTGATCACGGTCATCGTGGTTCCCATCTCTTTGAATTATGATCGTACTACCATAAGTCGATCCGGCGCCGAGGAGCAAGAGCTTTGGATTATGACCGTAATTACATAGTGGACCGGCCATGGTTCGAACGAAGTGTTGCCATCGGGTTGTAACGAAGTTACGTTGTCCGTCATGAAACGAGACTTGGCAGGTAGAAGGCTGGTCGTGACGGGCGCGGCCCGCGGGATCGGGGAGCAGGTGGCCCGCATCGCCGCCGCTCGCGGCGCGCGCCTCGCCCTGGTCGGGCTCGAACCCGACCGGCTGCGGAGCCTCGCGGGCGAACTCGGGCCAGCCACGGTCTGGCGGGAGGCCGACGTGTGCGACGGCGACGCCCTGCAGGCGGCGATCGACGGCTGCGCGCAGGCCATGGGCGGCATCGACCTCGTCGTCGCGAACGCCGGTGTCGCGGCCTACGGGACGGTCCGGCAGATCGACGAGGCTTCGTTCGAGCGGGTCGTGGACATCAACTTGAACGGCGTCTTCCGCACGGTGAAGTACGCGACTGCGCACCTCGAGCGCAGCCGGGGGCACGTGACCGTCGTGGCCTCGGCGCTGTCCTTCCTGCCCCTGGCGGGGATGGCGGCCTACGGTGCGAGCAAGTCCGCCGTCGAACTGCTCGCGCTGACCTACCGGCAGGAAGTGGCCCACCTCGGCATCACCGTCGGCCTCGTGCACCCCTCGTGGATCGACACGGACCTCGTGCGGGGCGCTGACGCCGACCTTCCGTCGTTCGGGCGGCTCCGCGGCCGGTTGCCCTACCCCGGCAACGTCACCACGAGCGTTGACAAGGCCGCGGCCGCCATCGTCGACGGGCTCGTGCGCCGGCGCAGTCGTGTCTACGTGCCGCGTGCGGTCGCCGTGGCCAACTGGCTCAAGGGTGCGCTCAACTCGCCGCCGGCCTGGCCCTGGATGCGCCGCTTCGCGAGCCGGGCGGTGCCCACGCTCGAGCGCGAGGTCGAAGCACTCGGCCGGAACGACCAGCGCGTCCCGCCGAAAAGCTTGCCGGACGCGGTATAACGAAGTTACACTCGTGTGTAACTTCGTTACAGCCACGGTGGCGCAACGCCGCCCGCCAACCGGAAGTGACAGCCATGACAAACACCGAACAAGGTCACCTCGACGTCGAGAACCGGGGAGCCGTCGTGATCGTCCGGGTGGACGGCGGCCCGCTCGGCCTGTTCGACGCCGCAATCGCCGACCAGCTCGCCGAGCTGGTGGACCGGGTCGATCGCGACCCCGGCGTGCACGCCGTCGTCTTCACCGGGGCCCACCCCGAGCGGTTCGTCAGCCACGCCGACGTGCGGTGGCTGCAGGAGGGCGGTGCCGCGGTGCCGTCGGTCGGCCCTCGCGGCGCCTCCGCCATGGCGCGCACGGCGCGGGGCGTCGACCGCGCTCGCGTGCTGGCGCCGGCGTTCCGCAGGACGCCGCTGTGGCCGGCCGTCCAGCTGGAGCGCCTGCACGAGACGTTCCTGCGGATGAACTCGAGCGGCGTCGTCTTCGCCGCCGCGCTCAACGGCTCGGCGCTCGGTCTGGGCGCGGAGTTCGCCTGGGCGAACGACCTGCGCGTCATGGCCGACGGGGACTTCTTCATCGGACAGCCGGAAGTACTCCTCGGCATCATGCCCGGCGGTGGCGGCAGCCAGCGGCTTCCCCGCCTGATCGGTACGCACAAGGCGTTGGTCGCGATCCTGGAAGGCAAGCCGTTCACCCCCGCGCAGGCACTCGCCAACGGCGCGGTCGACGACGTCGTCCCGCCGGAGGAGGTGATCGCGCGGGCGACCGAACTCGCGCTGCACCTCGGTGCCCGGCCGAAGGGCTCGGTCGCGGCGATCAAGCGGGCCGTGTACTTCGGCGGCTCGATGTCGCTGACGGACGGCCTGCACGTCGAGCGCGCCGAGTTCCTCGCCAGGGCGCTGTCCGACGAAGGCCAGGAGCTGATGCTCGACTACCTGGAAACCACGGCCGCCGAGGGCGAACTGCCCCTGTACAACCCGGACACGTACAAAGCCGCGCTCGCGGCGGGCCGGGTGAGCCGGTCATGACCGCTTCGCACTCCTTCACCCGCCACGACGTCGATTTCCCCTCCGGCGACACCTTCTGCGCCGCATGGCTCTACGTGCCGGAGGGGCTCGCCGCGCCGGCTCCGGTGATCATCCTCGGACACGGCCTGGGCGCCACGCGCGAAATGCGGCTGGACGCCTTCGCCGAGCGGTTCGCCCAAGCCGGCTTCGCCGTGCTGGCCTTCACCTACCGGCATTTCGGCGACAGCGGCGGCAGTCCCCGGCAGCTGTTGTCGATCAACCGCCAGCTCGCCGACTGGGACGCGGCCATCGCGCACGTCAAGGCTCGCGGTGACGTCGACGGGTCGCGCATCGCGGTCTGGGGCAGCTCGTTCGGCGGCGGCCACGCCATCACGGTCGCCGCCCGCCACCCCGAACTGCGCGCGGCCGTGGCCCAGTGCCCGTTCACCGACGGTCTCGCCTCCGCCGTCGCGCTGGGCCCGGTTGCCTCGCTCAAGCTCGGTCCCGTCCTCGCGCGAGACCTGGTCGCCCGGCTCCGAGGAGCCGACCCCGCCATGATCCCGCTCGCCGCCGCACCGGGGTCCCCGGCGCTCATGAACGCGCCGGACGCCCTACCCGGGTACCAGGCACTCGTCCCACCGGGAACGACGTTCCGCAACGAAGTCGCGGCCCGGGTCGTGCCGACCATCGCCGGCTACCGGCCCGGGCGGGCCGCGAAGAGGATCACCATCCCCATCCTCTTCTGCGTCAGCACCACCGACAGCGTCACGCCGCCCGCGCAGACCTTGCGCTACGCCCGGACCGCACCCCGCGGCGAAATCAAGACCTACGACGCCGGCCACTTCGACTTCTACCTCGGTGAGCCGTTCGAGGCGCTGGTCCGCGACCAGACGGAGTTCCTCACCCGGCAGCTGAACCCGGCCAGCTCGGTGGGCAAGCCATGAACTTCGCCTCGCTGCCCGACTGCCGAGCCGAAGCCGATCCGCGGGGCGCGGCGGTCTCGGACGGGACCCGGTCCCTGACCAACGCGCAGTGGCTCGGCCGGGTCCGCGCGACCGCGGCGTACCTGCGGGAGCGCGGGATCGGCCCGGGCGACGTCGTCGCGGTCAAGCTCACCAACCGGATCGAGTTCGTGCTCCTGCTCTTCGCGGCGTGGCGGATCGGCGCGACCGTGACGCCGGTGAACCCCAGCATGACGGACGTCGAGGTCGCCCGGCAGCTCGACGACTCCGCCGCCCGCCTGCTGGTGGCCGAAACCGGCGCGGCCGCGGTCGGCGAGGTCACCACGGTCACCGTCGGCGACCTGTCCGAAGCGAGTGCGCAGCGGGACCAGGCTGTCCCTGCGGACCCCTCGGCGCTGGCGCTGCTCATCTACACCAGTGGCACGACGGGCGTCCCGAAGGGCGTGATGCTCGACCACGCCAACCTCGACGCGATGGCCGAGATGGGCCGCCGGGCGCTGAAAATCGGGCCGGGCGACCGGTGCCTGCTGGTCCTGCCGCTCTTCCACGTCAACGGCATCGTGGTCAGCGTGCTCATGCCGCTGCTCGCCGGAGCCAGTGTCGTGATCGCCGACCGGTTCACCCCGCAGACGTTCTTCGACGTCGTCGAACGCCACCGTCCCACCTACTTCAGCGCGGTCCCGACGATCTACCGCATGCTGGCGGCGCTTCCCGACGCCGTCCGGCCGGACACCTCGTCCCTGCGGTTCGGCATCTGCGGCGCGGCGCCCGCCTCCGCGGACCTGCTGAGCCGGTTCGAGGCCCGCTACGGGTTCCCCCTCGTCGAGGGGTACGGGCTGTCCGAAGGAACCTGCGCCTCCACCATCAACCCCGTCGACGGCCCCCGGCGGGCCGGGACCGTCGGAGTCGCCTTCCCCGGCCAGGAAATCCGGATCCTCGGCCCGGACGGCACCGCGGTCGAGTCCGGTGTGGACGGTGACGTCGTCGTGCGCGGCCCCAACGTCATGCGCGGGTACCTCGGGCGCCCGGAAGACACGGCCCGGGTCGTCGTCGACGGCTGGCTGCACACCGGCGACGTCGGCCACCTGGACGCGGACGGCTACCTGACCCTGGTCGGGCGGTCGAAGGACATGATCATCCGCGGCGGGGAGAACATCTACCCCAAGGAGATCGAGGACGTGCTCACCGGCGACCCGGCCGTCCTGGAAGCCGCCGTGATCGGCGTGCCCGACGAAAAGTGGGGTGAGGTGGTCGTCGCCTACGTCCAGCCGCGCCCCGGCCGGTCCGTCGACCCCGCGGCGCTGAATGCGCGCTGTGCGGAGAACCTCAGCGGTTACAAACGGCCGACCGAGCTGGTCGTGCTCGAGGCCATCCCGAAGAACCCGGTCGGCAAGATCGACAAGGGCGCACTGAGGTCCACTCACCGAATTACGCAGAAAGCTGGCTGACATGAAGGCATTCGTCGTCGAGAAGTACGGCAAGGACACCGTGCGCGCCGCGGAGGTACCCGTGCCCGCGGTGGGGGACCGCGACGTCCTGGTCCGGGTGCACGCCACGAGCGTCAACCCGCTCGACAAGATGGTGCGCAACGGGGAGTTCAAGCAGCTGCTGAAGTACAAGACACCGTTCGTGCTGGGCCACGACGTGGCCGGCGTCGTGACGAAGGTCGGTCCGGCCGTCCGCGGTTTCCGGATCGGCGACGAGGTTTACGCCCGGCCGCGGGATCTGCGGATCGGCGGGTTCGCGGAGTACATCGCGATCGACCAGGACGACGTCGCGCCCAAGCCGGAGTCGCTGACGCTGTACGAGGCGGCCGCGGTGCCGCTGGTGGCGCTGGCCGCCTGGCAGATCCTCGTCGAACGGGCGAACGTGCAGCCGGGGCAGAAGGTGCTCGTCCACGCGGGCGCCGGCGGTCTCGGCTCGACGGTCATCCAGCTCGCCAAGCACCTCGGGGCGTCGGTGGCGACCACGGCGAACACATCGACGATCGACCTGGTCCGCGGCCTCGGCGCCGACGTCGCGGTCGACTACACCAAGGAAGACTTCTCGAAGCTGCTCTCCGGCTACGACCTGGTGGTGGACTCCCTGGGTGGGACGAACCTGGAAAAGTCGCTGACCGTGCTGAAGCCCGGCGGCCTCGCCATCGGCGTCGCCGGCCCGCCGGACGCCGGGTTCGTCGAGCAACTGGGCGCGCCGGCGTTGCTAGGGGTGGTGCTGAACTTCCTCAGCCGCAAGGTGCGCAAGCAGGCCAAGGCCCTGGGCGTGCGTTATGAGTTCTTCTTCATGCGGGCCAGCGGTGCGCAGTTGCGCGAGCTGGGCGCCCTCTACGACAAGGGGGAGCTGCGCCCGGTCGTCGATCGGACGTTCCCCTTCTCCGAGACGCTCGAGGCGCTGGCCCACGTCGAGCAGGGGCGCACGAAGGCGGGCAAGGTCGTCGTCGCCATCGTCCCCGAAGGCGCCTGAAGGTTTTAGCGTACGATCGTACTTGCAACGTGGCCCGAGCAAGGAGCGCGCGAAGTGGTGCGGTACGCGAAAGAGCACAAGCTGGAGACGAGACGCCGGATCGTCGAGTCGGCCGGTCGTCGGCTCAAGCGTGGCGGCATCGACGGCTCCGGCGTCGCCACGCTCATGGCGGACGCCGGGCTGACGAACGGCGCGTTCTACGCTCACTTCGGTTCCAAGGAGGACCTGGTCGCGACGGCGGTCACGGATCAGCTGGCCGGCCAGCGGGAGCAGCTCGCCGCGGTGGCGCCGGGGCGAGCGGGGGTCGAGCAGATCGTGCGCTCCTACCTTTCGCCCGGGCACCGCGACAACCCGGGCGAGGGCTGCCCGTCCGCCGCGCTGCTGGACGAGATCGGCCGGTGTGCGGAGTCGACGAAGCAGGCGTACACCGAAGGCGTGCTGGGCATCATCGACGACATGGCCGCCCGGCTCGTGCCGGAGGATCCGTTGTCGGTGCGGACCACGACGCTCAGCGTCTACGCGATGATGGTGGGGACGATGCAGCTTTCCCGTGCCGTGACCGACCGGCAGCTGGCCGACGACCTGCTGGAGCAAGGCATCCGCAACGCCCTCGCGATCTTCGACGGCGTGCAGCGGCGCTGATTTCCCCGTGGACGCTCTTGATGGCCTTCTCCCTTCCCTTTTGATATTATGACCATAATACAAAGTGGGAAGGTGGTCGGGAACGATGCAGTGGAAGGATGCGCCGACGCGCACGATCGAGGTCGGCGGAGTGCCGTTCGCCTACCGGGAGCTGGGCACGGGCTCCGGCGTACCGGTGGTGTTCCTGCACCACCTGATGGCGGTGCTCGACGATTGGGACCCCAGGCTGATCGACGGCATCGCCGCGCACCACCGGGTCATCGCGTTCGACAACCGGGGCGTGGGCGCGTCGGGCGGATCGGTGCCGTCCAGCCTCGAGGAGATGGGACGGGACGCGGTCGCCTTCATCCGGGCGCTGGGCTTCGACCAGGTCGACCTGCTCGGGTTCTCGCTGGGCGGAGGAGTGGCGCAGATGGTCGCGCTCCAGGCGCCCGGCCTCGTCCGCCGGATGATCCTCGCCGGCACCGGTCCCCGGGGTGGTGGCGGGATCGACGAGATCACCAAAGTGGCGGTGCGGGCCTATCTGAAGGCGGCTCTCACCCTGAGTGACGCGAGGAATTTCCTGTTCTTCCCGCGCACGGCCGAGGGCAAGCGGGCCGCGAAGGACTACCTGGCTCGGCTGAAGGAGCGCACCACCGACCGGGACAAGCGGATCTCGGTGCAGGCCCGGCGTGCCCAGCTGAAGGCCATCCGCGCCGCGGGGTCGAGTGAACCCGACGACCTCTCGGTCATTGCGCAGCCGGTCTTCGTGGCCAACGGCGACCGCGACCTCATGGTCGACAGCAGCCACTCGGCCGACATGGCCGCCCGCATCCCCAACGCCCGCTTGAAGATCTACCCCGACTCCGGTCACGGTGGCGTGTTCCAGCACTACCGGGCCTTCGTTCCCGAAGCGCTGGAGTTCCTCGCCGGCTGACGGTCAGGGCAACGGCGTCGGCCGGCGGATCAGAACGCGCCGGGTCGAACGGCACCCATGGCGTCGTCCAGGAGCCGGCGCAAGGATTCCGTTCCGTTGCTGTCCAGCCAGGTGGCGTTGGCGACGTTCAGGCAGGCGAGCGCGGCGGCGGTGAGCGCGGCGGCGCTGGGGTCGTGGTCGGCTTCGGTGGCCAGGCGCGCGGCGACGAGCGGGGTCAGCAGTTCCTGCCAGTGCGCCTGCTGCTCCAGCCGGCCGGCCCGCAGCGCCGAAGACTCGTCGGTGATCCGCAGCAGCACGAGGCCGTGGCGCGGGTCGCGTTCGGTGGGCTCGACGATCACCTCGAACGAGCGGCGCAGCGCGGTCCAGGCGTCCTCCGAGGCCGGCCGGCGGGCGAGTTCCTCGGCCAGGAGCGCGCCGACCGCCTCGAACTTCACCAGGACGACGTCCTCCTTCGCGCCGAAGTAGCGGAAGAAGCTGCGCTGCGACATGCCCGCCGCGGCGGCGATCTCGTCCACCGTCGTGGTGTCGTACCCCTGCTCGACGAACAGGTCCCAGGCGACGGTCATCAGCTGGGCACGGACAGCCTGGCGCGTCCTCTCCCGCAAGTTCGGCACGTTCACCTCCTCACTGTAGCGTCCGCCAGATGTGACATGTACTGCTCAACATGACAGTGACTGACAGATTTGACGTATGCTGCCGGAACAGTCGAACTTGAGGAGAGACCGATGCGCCTGACCACTGCTGCACCCACGAAGGCGGTCGCCGCCGTGCTGGCCGCCGCGACCCTCGGCGTCATGGCGGCCCCCGCACCGGTGGCCGCCGCGTCGAATGCGGCCTTCGTGCAGCCCCAGTTGCCGAGCGTGCTCGACCGGCACAAAGCCATCGCCACGGAGGTGCTCAAGCGCCTCTTCGAGCACGGCGACGCTTCGGTCGTCGACCGGTACATCCGGCCGGACTACATCCAGCACAACCCGCTGGCCCCGAACGGCACCGCGGCGCTCAAGGCCTTCGCCGTGCCCCTGGCGAAGCAGTTTCCGGGGCTGAAGTACGACATCAAGCGCGTGCTCGCCGAGGGGGACCTGGTGCTGGTGCACTCCAACCTGGTTCTCGTGCCCGGCACCCGCGGGACCGCCGTGGTCGACATCTTCCGCTTCGACCGCGACGGCCGGATCGCCGAGCACTGGGACGCCTCCCAAAACGTGCCGGACACGTCCGTCAACGGCAACGACATGTTCTCCACGGTCAGCTCGCCCCGGACGAACCAGCCGGGCCCGCGCTGGTGGACCCCCTTCAGCGAGGCGGTCGTGACCGGGTACTTCGACCGGCTCCTCGGCGGTAAGGACACCGCCGCGGTCGCCGCCCTGGCACCGGAGTACCACCAGCACAACCCCGCCATCCCCAACGGCACGGCCGGCCTGGCCGAGCTGTTCGCCGGGCTGTTCCGGCAGTTCCCGAACCTGACCGTGGAGCGCAAGCGGGTGATCGCCGAGGGGGACCTGGTGGCGATCCACGCGCACTACCGCACCGGCCCCGACGACCGCGGCCAGTCCGTTGTGGACATCTTCCGGGTGCGCGCGGACGGGAAGATCGTCGAGCACTGGGACGTGGTCCAGGACGTGCCGGCGACCTCCGCCAACGACAACACGATGTTCTGATCCCGCAGACCCGCCGGTGGGAGATTCCTCGAAGACCGTTCCTGCATCAGAGTGCGCTTGCCGGGATGGCGGCTCGCCAGAGCATCGTCAGTCGCGTGCCGTGCTCTCCGGTCTCGATCGTCATCCGGTCGGTGACGCTCTCGATCAGGCCGAGACCGTGGCCCGAAGTCGGCGGGTCGGTCCGGTGGCCCCGGTTCGGCGGGATGCCGCACCCCCAGTCGGTCACCACGACTTCCACCGTGTCGCCCGCCCAGACGGCGTACAGGCGTACCCGCCCGCGTCGTCCGGGGTATGCGTGCATCACCGCATTGCCCACGGCCTCGTAGCCGGCCAGCAGAATGTCGGTTCCGCTGTCCAAGTCCAGCGGGAGCCGCCTCAGCCAGCTCGCGAACCTTCGGCGCAGCAAGGTCGCTTCGTCGAGCCGCGCCGGAACCAGCGACTCGAAGCGTGCCCGGATCGGGGACGGATCGGTGCGCCGTGCGCTGGTCGTGACCGCCGGTTCGGCGGCCTGGGCGTCGGTGTGTCCGCCGCGTTGCCTGTCTGGTTCCGAAACCTGGCCGTCCACGGCCCACTCCGTCCCGCCGTCGGCCGTGCCTGCGGGCGGCGACTGCCGGGCGGCACGATACGAGGCTGCCTTCCTACGCGTGACTCCCCGCACACGCAATTCGCCTGGATATCTACTCGTCTGCCGATGTTCGACGGCAAAGTCACTCGTACGTGTCCATGCCCGAGACGAATGCGTAGCGCAGAGCCACCGTTTTGGGCGAATGCTTCGGCATGCCGACTCGGTCGAGGCCGGCCGGCCTGCCGACCGTGGAGTCGCCAAGATCCACAAGTCTGCACGATGTCATCCGTTCGAGTGGCCAGGCCTGTGGAGCAAGCAGCTCCGGTAGCAGTGTTAGCGTGAACACTCAGGCCCTCAATGCTCGAGCACGCAACGCTGGGTGGTGCACGGATCTTTGCCGGTGCCTTTCCGGAAGTCAACAGCCGCAGCGTATTCGATCGATTCAATGCCGGTTGACGTCCGTGGCGCGGTTTGTCATAGTCGTCCGGCGCCCTCAACGCTCGTCTCCTTCGCCGGCTGCGTCGTCACGACGAACCCGGAGGATCCCCGTTGTCATCCCCACTGAACCGCCGTACGGTCCTGCACGCCGCGGCGCTCGCTGCCGCTACGCCGGTGCTGGCCACCGTCCCACCCGCGCTGGCCGGTGTGGCCGCCGCCGGGGTGCCCGTCAAACCGGTCGACCCGGTGCCCGCCCGATGGGGAGTCCGCCCGTTCGCGCTCGGGGACGTGAAGCTGCGCGACGGCGTCTTCGCGGCCAAACGCGCGCTGATGCTCGACCACGCCCGCGGCTACGACGTCAACCGGCTGCTGCAGGTCTTCCGGGCCAATGCAGGTCTGGACACGCGCGGCGCGGTGGCCCCCGGCGGCTGGGAAGGCCTCGACGGCGAGGCGAACGGCAACCTGCGCGGGCACTACACCGGGCACTTCTTGACGATGCTCGCGCAGGCCTACGCCGGCACCGGCGAGGCCGTGTTCGGCGACCGGATCCGGTACGTGGTCGGGGCGCTGGCCGAGGTGCGCGACGCGCTGCGCCGCGATCCGGCCCCGCTGGTCGTGCCCGGCCGGTTCGGCAGCGCGATCGAGCAGCCGCGCGGCTCCTCCCAGTACGTCGAGCTGCCGTCCACTGTGCTCGGGAACGCCGCCGAGGTCACGATCGCGGCGTGGGTCCGGCCGAGCCACGCCGACACCTGGGCCCGGGTGTTCGACTTCGGCGACAACCAGTCGAAGTACCTGTACCTGGCCGCACGCAACGGGTCCGGCGTCCCGCGGTTCGCCATCACCAACGGCGGCGCTGGCCGCGAGCAGGGCATCGACGGGACCGCCGCGCTGCCCGTCGGCGAGTGGAGCCACCTGGCCGTGACGATCACGGGTACCACGGGAACGTTGTACGTCAACGGAACCGTCGCCGGCACGAACACCGCGATGACGCTCAACCCGGCGGCGCTCGGCGCGCTGGCGAACCACTGGCTGGGGCGCTCGCTCTACCCGGACCCGCTGTTCGCCGGCGCCTTCGGCGGCTTCGACGTCTGGTCACGGGCCCTGTCGACCACCGAAATCGGGGCGCTGCAGGCGAAAGCCGGGGACGGCGACCTCGCGTCCTACGCCTTCGACACGCTGACCGACCGGACCGGGCGGTCCGGCCCCGCGGTCCTGCGCCGCACGTGGGGCGGGCCGAGCCACCCCGGGTTCCTGGCCGCCTACCCCGAGACGCAGTTCATCACGCTGGAGTCGATGACGGGCGGGGACTACACCGTCGTCTGGGCGCCCTACTACACCGCGCACAAAATCCTGAACGGGCTTTTCGCGGCGTACCGCGCCACCGGCGACGCCCGTGCGCTCGACCTCGCGTCCGGGATGTGCGACTGGATGTACTCGCGGCTGTCGAAACTGCCGAAGACGACGCTGCAGCGCATGTGGGGCATCTTCTCCAGCGGCGAGTTCGGCGGGATCGTCGAGACGATCTGCGACGTCCACGCCGTCACCGGCCGCGCCGAGCACCTCGCGCTGGCGAAGCTGTTCGACCTCGACCACCTCATCGACAGCTGCGTGGCCGGCACCGACATCCTCACCGGGATGCACGCGAACCAGCACATCCCGATCCTGACCGGCCTGGTGCGGCTGTACGACGAAACCGGCGAGAAGCGCTACCTCGACGCTGCCCGCGGCTTCTGGGGCATGGTGGTGCCCACGCGGATGTACGGGATCGGCGGGACGAGCCTGGGCGAGTTCTGGAAGGCACCCGGCAGCATCGCCGGCACCCTCGGTGACACGAACGCCGAAACGTGCTGTGCCTACAACATGCTGAAGCTGAGCCGGATGCTGTTCTTCCACGAGCAGGATCCGCGTTACCTCGACTACTACGAGCGCGCGCTCTACAACCAGGTCCTCGGGTCCAAACAGGACAAGCCGGATGCCGAGAAGCCACTGGCCACCTACTTCATCGGGCTGAACCCGGGCCACGTCCGCGACTACACGCCGAAAGCCGGCGCGACGTGCTGCGAAGGCACCGGGATGGAGAGCGCGACCAAGTACCAGGACACCGTCTACTTCCGCGGCGCGGACGACAGCACGCTGTACGTGAACCTGTACAGCCCGTCGAAGCTGTCGTGGAACGGCGTCACGATCGAGCAGCGGACGAACTTCCCGTTCGAGCAGGGGTCGACGCTCGTCGTCCGCGGCTGCGGGCGGTTCACGCTCCGCCTGCGGGTCCCGTCGTGGTGCCGGGACACCTTCTCGGTCAAGGTCAACGGCAAGCCGGCGGGCCCGGTGCTCACGCGCACCTGGCGCGACGGCGACACCGTCGTGGTCCGGACGCCGTTCCGGCTGCGCACCGAGCAGGCGCTCGACGACCCGAAGACGCAGACGCTGTTCTTCGGCCCGGTGAACCTGGTGGCCCGGGACCCGCGGACGACGTTCCTCGAGTTCGGGCTGTACCGCAACGCCGCGCTGTCCGGCGACCTGCTCCCGTCGCTGTCGCCGGTCCCGGGCAAGCCACTGCACTTCCGGCTCGGCGACGTCGAGTTCGCGCCGTTCTTCGAAGGCACCGAGGACCCGACGCACGCGTACTTCCACCGCGTCGAGCCGACCGTGGTGTTCGGCGGGCTCGACTCCGGGATCGCGAACCCGGCACAGGGGGGCACGACCCTGCTCGACGACATCTGGGCCGGCGCGCCCTTTGCGTCCAAGGAGGCCCTGCTGCGCCAGGTGAAAGCGAAGGTGGACGCTTGGCGGCTGAGCGCGGCCGACGCGGCGAAGGTGCTGGCCACCGCCCGCCGAGCCGGCTACGCCCGATGAGCGGCTGACACGGGGAAGGACGAACGCCTCCCGGCTCGGCGGCGAGTGCCGCCGAGCCGGGCCGCCCGAATTGCTTCGCGGCGGCCTTCAGCCTGCGAACCCGGTCGCCGGTGCGCTCGACCGACTCAAGTCCCGGGGTGCGACGACGGGCGCACCTGCCGTGCGCCCCGGGGCCCGTTGTCCGAGATGGCTGGTCCTGCCACCACGTCCACGTCGTCGTTGTCGACCGTGTGCCCGGCGTTGCAATGCAGGCCGACGTGGACCAAGGCGCCACAGTCGCGGTGCCGAAGCCGCACCGGGCCACCCTCCGGGGCCAGGTGCCGATCGCCCCACTCCATGAGCGCGAAGACCGCAGTCATGAGCTGCGTCCCCTTGTCGGTCAGCGTATAGCGGTCGCGCGTGCGCTGTCCGGCTTCACGATAGGGGACCTTCGTCAGGAGACCCTGCTGGACAAGCTCCTTCAAGCGCGCTGCGAGCACGGGCTGGCTTATTCGGACCTGGTGCGCCAGGTCGCTGAAGTACGTGGTCCCGTAGAACACTTCGCGGACGATCAACCACGTAGAACGCGAAGAAATGACGTCGAGCGCACGCGCCGCCGAGCACGGCTCGTCGAACCACGCGTCGCGGTCGGCGAGCACTCCCTTGAGCCGTTCGGTCACGCTGTCCAAGATACCAGCACTGCGACCTGACTTCTGTTCATGGAAGCTAGGTGCCCCGAGGATCGTCGACGGCTGCGAGCTCGTGGCCGCGATCCGGCCGGGTCGATCAGCCGACCTCGGCCGCCGCGAGCCGGTCTCGCGCGATGTCGTAGGCCGCGGCGAGCGTCGTGACGCCTTCTCGCGCGCTGCGCTCCAACGTCCGGGATGTGGCGTCTTCGATCCGATCGAGGCGAGCCTCGGCTTGGTCATGGGGCAGCCGCTGGAGTTCAAGCCCGCTCGCGTAGAGGATCCCGCCTGCGTTCGCGATGAAGTCGGGTGTCCAGACGACCTGCTGCTTCTGCAGCAATTCGGCCACGGAGTCCGTGCTGAGCTGGTTGTTCGCCGAGCCCACGATCGCCGCACACCGTAGCCGGGGCACCAGTGCGGGAGTCAGTGAACCACCCAGTGCGCAGGGGGCGAGAATGTCGACCTCCGCCTCGTAGGCCCGCTCGAGGGGAATCCAGGTGGCGCCCAGCTCCTCGGCTGCCTCGCGCAACGAGCCGTCGATGTCGGTCGTGGTGACTTTCGCGCCCCTCGCGAGAAGACTCTCGGTCAGCCGCCGCCCGACCGCGCCGAAACCGATCACAGCGACGCTGCGGCCGTCGAGGTCACTGGTGTGCCACAGGTGCCGGGCGGTGGCGAGAACAGCTCGTTCCACTCCGCCTGCAGTGCCGTACGTGGTGGCCGGAAGCCCGTCCCCGGTGACACTGTGCCCGCCGACGAAGGGGGTTCGCATGCGCATCGCGACCATGTCCGCGGGCCCGGTTCCGACGTCCGGGGCGACGATGTACCGGCCGTCGAGCGAGTGGACGACATCGGCGATGTCGAGCAGCAGGCTTTTGCGCCGCTGACCTTCGAGGTTCTGCGGGCCGCCCGGCAACAGCGGTACCACGGCCTTTCCGCCGCCGGTCCCGTTGTCCGACGCCGCGGCCTTGAACGTCATGCCGCGGCTCAACCGCAAGGCATCGATGACCGCATCGACGGGTGAGTCGTAGCGCGTCAGTCGCACGCCGCCGAGTGCCGGCCCGAGGAGCGTGGAGTGGACGGCGACGATGACGGGCAGCCCGGTGCGCTCTCCCTTGCGGATCACCACCTCCTCGTGGTCGATCGTGGCGTCCAGGTGGGTGTGGGCGTTCATGAGAACGTGTCCTTTCGGTGGAGGTGGCTCACGCGAACTCGGGAATGAGGTGCCCGCGCCGGTCGAAGTCCTGGAGCATGGCCGCGATCCTTTCCCGCGCGGCGGACGACGCCGGACGTGCGGGGCGCCTCGGCGATCCCACCGGCAGCCCGCGGAGTTCGAGGCCGGCCTTGAGCGCGGCCACGAGGCCGCCGTAGGAGAAGATTCCGGCGAGCTCGTCGACCTCGGCCTGCAGGGCGTCGAGGCGGCGGTCGTCCGTCCGTGCGGCGACCAGTTCTCGCAGCAGTGGCGCGGCAATGTTCGCGAGGCCTGCCACCGCACCGTCCGCGCCCAGCCGCAATGACGGTGCGATCAAGTGATCTCGGCCTTGCAGAACCCGAAAGCCCGGCGGACGCGCGCGTAGCTGACCGGCGAACCGGGTCAGGTCGCCACTGCTGTCCTTGATGCCCACCACTGCCGGGTGTGGGGCCACCTCGCGCAGGACCTCCGGGGAGATCGCGTTTCCGGCGAACTGGGGAATGTTGTAGAGCAGCACCGGCCGCGGTGCCCGGTCGGCGAGGGTCAGCAGCCCGTCGACGAGCTCGGTGTCCGACAGCGGGAAGTAGGTGGGGGGAGTGATCACCAGGTAATCCGCCGCCGAATCGGCGAAACGTTCGAACGCGCGCAACGTACCGTCGAGATCTGCCTGGCCGGCTCCGACGTACAACGTCACCCGGCCGGGCAGCTGTTCGCCGGCAAGCACGACGACCTCCCGCTCGACCTCGTCCGGGAGCCAGGGGTGTTCCCCGGACGACCCCAGCACGAACACCCCTTCGACGTGCGGAACAAGGGAGTCGAGATGACGGGCGAACACCTCCGCCTCGAGCTTTCCCTCCGGCGAGACCGGGGTGACCACCGGGCACACCAGGCCACCCGGGACGGCGCGAGCTGACAGCGGGTCGGCCATGACGATTCCTCTCCGTGGGGCACGGTGGTCTGATCGGCACCGTGACCGGAACTCTAGATGCTGACTTAGGTCAACACAAGTCAACACCGATTATCAACAGTGAGAGGCTGGACTCGCGGGGGATATCTGACTGGTGTTGACATAGGTCAGATGGGTCATGCTCCGCCGGGGAGGTGTCCCGGCGAAACAAGGCCCGGGGTCCTGGCGACTATGCCGTCGTGGACATCCGGCTCTCGCCGGGCCCCGCCCTCCGGACCAGGTCAGGTGAGTCATGACCGAATACCCCGCCCAGCCCCGCCTGGACTGCGACATCATCATGAAAGGGGGGATCACCAGCGACGTGATCTACCCGCGTGCCGTGTGCCGGCTCGCCCGCACCTACCGGTTGCGGTCGGTCGGCGGCGCTTCGGCCGGCGCGATCGCGGCCGCAGCCGCGGCCGCGGCCGAATGCGGCCGGACCACCGGCGGGTTCGAGAAGCTCGCGAACCTGCCGGCCGAGATCAGCGAGCCGGCCGGGATCGGCGGCTCGGTGCTGTTCCGCCTCTTCCAGCCGGCGGGCCGGACCAAGGGGCTCTTCCGGGTGGCCACTGCCGGATTGGGGAAGCGCAAAGTCCTGCGGGTGCTCGGAATCGGCCTGGCCGTGGTCCGGTCGTTCCCGATCGCCGTGGCCCTGGGTGCGGCGCCGGGAATCGCGGTGCTGGTCCTCGCCCTGCTCGGATCCGGGATCGCGCAAGGTGCCGCCATCGCCGCGTCCGTCCTGCTCCTGCTGGTGGGCGCGGCACTCGGCGCCGCATTCGGCATCACGCGGAGAGTGGGCCGCGCCGTGCCCGCGAACAGCTTCGGACTGTGCTCCGGCATGCCCGGCCCGGGACGAAGCGGCCGAGCCGAGGCACTCACCCCCTGGTTGCACCGGACTCTGCAGAACCTCGCCGGCCGGGGAACGACCGGGACGCCCTTGACGTTCGGCGACCTCGAAAGCCAGGGCTGCGCGCTGCGGATGATGACCACCAACCTCACCCGGGGACAACCGCTCGCGATGCCCTGGAGCGACCAGCAGTACTTCTTCGACGAGAACGAGTTCCGTGGCCTGTTCCCGGCCGACGTCGTCCAGTGGATGAAAGACCACCCGCCGGCGAATGCGGCCGAAGCGCCTGGTGCGCTACGGCCCCTTCCCGCTCCTGAGCACCTGCCCGTCCTCGTCGCGACGAGGATGAGCTTGAGCTTCCCGTTCCTGCTCTCGGCAGTCCCGCTCCACACGCTCGACGACGCGACGCCCGAGGGCCGGCGGGTGCATTGGTTCTCCGACGGCGGCATCTGCAGCAACCTGCCGGTGCACTTCTTCGACAGCCCCCTGCCGGGCCGGCCGACGTTCGCCATCGACCTCGCGCCGTTCCCGCCCGGCCGGGAAAAGTCGGACCACGAGCACGACAACACCTTCCTGCCGGCCCTCGACGATGCCGGGCGGCCGCCGCGGTGGACCACCTGGCCGAGCACCGGCCTCGGGAGCCTCATGGGATTCGCCGGCGCGATGCTGAGCACGGCCAGGTCTTGGGTGGACGAGTCCCAAGCCGCCATGCCCGGGTACGACGACCGCATCGTGACCGTGTACGTGAAGGACGGCGAAGGCGGTCTCAACCTCGAGATGGACCAGACGCAGATAACCGGGCTCGCCGAACGCGGCGAAGCTGCAGCGGAGCGGCTCGTCGAGCGCTTCGCCGGCGAACACCCCGGGACAACCCCGGCGCCGGGCTGGGAACGGCAACGCTGGCTTCGCTTCCGCACCGCGACGGCCGGACTTTCCCGGTGGCTGGCGGGCTTCCACGCCGGCTACACCGCGACACCGGCCGCGACCACACGGTACCGGGACCTTGCCGGCCCCGGAGCCACGGCAACGCCCCCTGCCTACGATTTCGACCCCACCCGACGGATTGTCGTGGACCAGCGGACCGCCGCGTTGCTCACCTTGGCCTCCGACTGGGGTAAGCCCCCGGCCGACGCGTTCACCGAGCGTGCCCCGGAACCGGCACCGGTGCTGCAACTGGTACCGAAGGCGTGGACCGAGCAACCCGGAACACCAGACGGCAGCGGCGTCCCCGGGCTCAGCAGCTCGTCGTGACCATAGCCTCCCCGGTGGCCACGTCGGTCGGTTCCGCTTCCGTCCAGTGGAGATCCGAGGGTATCGTCGGGGCGCGTCGGGAGGACCGGCCTGGTCGTCCCGCGCTGTAGCGGTCCGCTCCTCCCTAATGCAGAGAAGCGGACCGTGTGTTCAGCTCACCCAGTGGACCAGCAGGCCGGAAACCTTTTCCACAGCGGTGAGCAACAGCAGGAACAGCTCGATCCGGCAGGCCAGGCCAATCCGGGTCGGGCTTTTCCTTTTCCCGGATCTTCCTTCGTCGTCGTCCGAGGCGCCTGGTGGACGGCAGTGCGAGACATGTCCGGCCGAAAGATCCCTGACAAGAAGGAGGGATTTGGAAGAGTCGCTCAATTCCCTCGTTCGGCGGCATCGCCCTGAAGGAACAGGACGCGACCGCCTTCGGAGTCGATCTGTCACAGCGGAGACCACCCGGCTCGAGCACCCGATCTGATCCGCGAAGGCGTGAAGGTCGCCGATCTCATCGAGAAGCTGGAGAACGCCGGCCGGATCCGTGGCCTCGCCCGAACGGCCCGCAACGCGGTGCGTTTCCGAGAGATCACCGGCTCCTCGGCCGCGATGATTCGCGAGGGCCTGGCCATGAAGCACCGACGCCAGGGTGCTCGCGGCCGAGGTTGCCGTCGGGGACGGAGGGTTGTCACCTTGGACGTTCCTACGGAAGGGGCTCAAGGCAGCGGGGAAGCGGTGTCCGGGCACAGCCGGAAGGTGCGCGGCCGCCGGAGGGCGAGCAGCCGGTGGATCCCCGCGCCGAGCACCGGTGCGAGCAGGTACACGGCGAGGTAGCGGGCGTCGCCCGACAGCAGCGCGGGGCCGAGCTGGCGGATCGGGTTCGTCGAGCCGCCGCTGCGCGGCCCGAGCACGGTGATGATCACCGCCGTCGACGCCCCCAGGATGTGCGGGAGCCGGGCGCCGTGGGTGGGATGGGCCAGGAAGAACCCGACGACCAGGGTCAGGACGGCCAGGCAGCCCGTCTCGGTCAGGGCGACCGGCAGCGCATCCCATCCCGGGCCCGGCCGGACCACGGCGTAGTGCACCGGCGCGCCGGTCGCCGCGGTGCCCCAGAGCAGTCCGGCGAGCGCCGTCCCCGTCAGCGAGCCCGCGGCCTGGGCCACGACGTACGGGACCACCCGGCGCCCCGGGAACGCCCCCATCAGCCACAGGGCGACGGTGATCGCGGGGTTCAGGTGCGCCCCCGACCGGCGGCCCCACGGGCTCCGGATGAGCCCGGACACGAGGACGCCGACGGCCATCCCGACGACGGCGAGCGCGATCTGGACGTCGCCGATCGCCAGGGGGACGAAGACCAGGTACACCGTGCTGACGACACCGAACAGCAGCAGGGTGGCCAACGCGAACTCGTAGACCGCGTAGGAGCTCTTGACCTCGGGGGCGGCCATGAGCTCAGCGGCCCAGGTGGGCGACGAGCAGGTTGGGGTCGGTGTTCGTCAGGTACGCCGCGCTCGGGACGTACACCTTGGAGCGGTGGACCGCGACCGACGTCGGGGTCTGCAGGCCGTCGGCCGCGGTGAGCACGGTGTGGTGTGTGCCGTCGGGCCGGACGAGGTCGACCTCGTTGTCGTCCCGTGCCGCGATGAGGGTGTCGCCCCGGCCGGTGAACGCGAAGTCGTCGAGGGACGGCAGCCCGCTCGCCCTGACCTCGATCGGCCCCGCCGTGCCGCGCGCGGTGATCGGGATCCGCAGGATGGTGCCCTTGTCGAGGTTGCCGGCCCAGATCGCGCCATTGTGGACTTTCAGGCCGTTGGCCCCGGCGAAGGTGCTGGGCTGCAGGGCTTCCCCGGCGGCCCAGGTGATGGCCGCGCCACCTCGAGCGGGAACGCGGTAGACGACTCCGTGCACGGAATCCGTGACGTAGAGCAGGCCGGTCCGCTCGTCCAGGGCGAGGCCGTTGGGGAGACCGTCGGCGGGCAGCGCGCTGATGCGGCGCGGTGCACTGCCGGGCCGGATCGCCCAGATGCCGGTGAGGTCGGCGGTGCCGGTGGCGTAGGTGACGTAGGTGGTGCCGTGGTCGTCGCGGGCGATGCCGCCGACGAACGCCTTGCCGAGGTTGGGAGTGCTCGGATGCGCGGGCGCGGGCAGCGTGGCCAGGACCCGGACCCGGCCCGCCGGGGACACCAGCACGACTTGGCGGGCGAAGGAGAACGTCAGGTAGGCGGTGCCGTCGTGGTCGACAGTGATGTTCTCCGGCTGCTGCGCGGCGCCGAGGTCGAAGTGCGCCGCGATGCGCGGAGCGGACAGGGGAGCGGTGGCCGCGGTGGCGGACGCGCCGGAGGCGAGCAAGGCCGCCGCGGCGGCGAACACCGTGATGACGGAACGGGAGGACAAAGATTCTCCAGGAGGATCAGGGGACGACGATCTCGATCGTGCTGCGCCAGGCGGACGACCCGGGTGCCTTCGGCGGCGGCGGCCGAGGTGCCGGACGGCACGACCAGCCCGTCGAGTGCGGGCTTCACCCCCGACGATGGCGATCTGCATGGTCAGGTTCCTTTCACGCGGGCGACCGAGTCGGACAGGACGCGGGCGACGTCGCCGGGGTGGGACAGGTGCGGCGAGTGCCCGGACGGGATGCGGACGCGGCGGGTGGCGCGCGCGGCCCACTGCTCCTGGACTTCGGGCGGCAGCGCGGGATCTTCGGTGGCGACGACGTAGGTCACCGGAAGCTCGGCCGGCGTGGCGCCCAGCTCCTCGGTGAAGGCGCCCAGGCCCTGCCAGTTCAGCCGGCTGACGGCCTCGGCCGTGAGCTTCGGATCGACCCCGCTGAAGATCGACTCCTCCGGATCGCCCGCCTTGACGGCCAGGCCGTCGGGGGAGTGGTACCACGAGGGCGGGAAGCCGCCGCCCATCCACTGCATCATCGACATGCCGCGGTCCAGGGCGAAGGCCGCGAGGTACACCAGTTCGGTGACCTCGGGAGCTTCGGCGGCGGCCCAGGTGGCGGGCACGCCGCCGTAGGAGTGGGCCGCGAGGACGACCGGGCCGCCGATCTCGTCGATGGCTTCGCGCACCGCGGCGACGTCTTCGGTGAGGCCGCGGGTGGCGGCGCTGTCGGGGTGGCTGCTGGGCAGCTGCACCGCCGCCGAGGCGACGCCCACCGCGGTGAGCTGTTCGCGCAGCGGCCCGAAGATCCACGGCGTGTGCATGGCGCCGTGCACGAGCAGGACGGTGGGGTTCACGGCATCGCCGCCCGGACGAGGGCGGTGTCGACGAACTGCTCGAACCGCACGATGTATCCGCCGCGGACGACGAAGTGGTGGGCGACGCGGACGTCGATCGGCTTGCCGGTGGCCTTGTTGACCGCCGTGTAGCGGGCGAGGACGACGACGTTTTCGCCGTCGACGACGTAGGTGTCGTCGTGGGCGGTCCAGTTTTCCCAGTCCTGGCCGAGCTTTTCCATCACGTTGGCGGTGACGCCGTCGGGTGTCCGGTAGGTCCCGGCGAGCGGGAACCCGGCCATCTCGGTCCATTCGACGTCCGGCGCGAGGGTGGCGCGCAGGGCTTCGAGGTCGCCGGCGGCGGAGGCGAGGTACTGGCGCCGGACGACGTCGGCGGGGGAGGTGGCGAAGCCGGTCATGGTCAGCCCCAGCTCATTTCGCCCTTGGCGACCTTCGCACCGATCTGCGCGGCGATCAGCATTCCGTGGTCCGGGTAGCGCTTGACGAGCGCGTCGGTCAGCGAGGCCCCGTCGGCGGCGTTGGTGAGTTCCTCTTCGAAGGCGACCAGGTATTCGCGGGTGCCGCTGATGGCGGTGGCGTCGGCCGGTGCGTCCGGGAGGCGGTGCCCGGGCACGACCAGCTGCGGGTCCAGCGCGGTCATCTCGTCGAGCAGGCGGATCCAGGCGTCGCGCTGTTCCGGCTTGGGCGTGTCGGCGACCCAGACGTGTTCGCGGGCGAAGAGCAGAACGCCGCCGACGATCACGCGCTGCTCGGGCTGCCACAGGTAGTGGCGGTCGGGCAGCCCGGCCGGGGCACCCTTGAGCTGGAACTCGTGCCCTTCGAGGGCCAGGTCGCCGGTCAGCGGCTCGAGGTCGACCAGCCGGGTGGGCAGGTTCGCGCCGAGCGCGGCCCAGGCCTTGAGCTTGCCTTCGTAGGAGTGCCGGATGTGGTCGATGACCAGCGGGGTGGCGACGAACTTCGCCTCGGGGAAGGCGTCGGCGAGCACTTCGGCGCCGAAGTAGAAGTCCGGGTCGGCGTGGCTGACGAACACCGTCGTCAGGGTCTTGCCCGAGTCGAGCACGGCGGCGGCCAGCCGGTGGCCGTCGGCGCGGGTGAAGGCGGCGTCGACCAGCAGCGCGTCGGTTTCGCCGGTGATCAGGGTGGCGGTCTTGTTCCGGGACCCGGCGGGGAAGTCCAGGTCGAACACGGTGAAGTTCAGGTCGGTCATGACTCTCCTCGTGGTTCTGCAAATTTGAAGTACTTGCGAGCGTAGGGCGAGGTACTTCAAAATTCAAGTAAGTACTTCAAATTTGTGATACCTGATAGGCTGACGTCCATGGGGACCCGCTGGCTGAACGACGAGGAACGCCGCGCCTGGCGCGCCTACCGGTCACTCACGCTCTTGTTCGAAGACACCCTCGACCAGCAGCTCCGCCGCGACGCCGGGATCAGCCACCTGTACTACTCGGTGCTGGTGTTCCTGTCCGAGGCGCCGCAGGGGCGGCTGCGCATGACCGACCTCGCCGAGCAGCTGGTGGTCGCCCGCAGCCGGCTGACCTACACGATCAGCCGCATGGCCGAGGAGGGCCTCGTCTGCCGCGAGGGTGATCCCCGTGATCGGCGCGGGCAGCTCGCGGTCATGACCGAGGCTGGTCGGTCCACTTTGGAGCGGGCCGCGCCCGGCCATGTCGCGACCGTCCGGGCGGCGGTCTTCGATCGCCTGAGCCCGGAGCAGGTTCGGGTGTTCGGCGAGGTCTGCGAGATCGTCCTGTCCGGACTGTCCGATCCGGAGCGTCCCTCGGAGGAGTTGCCCTGGCGCCGCTGAAACCGCTCAGGCGTGGCCGGTGCCGAAGAGGTAGCGGTTGGCGATGTCGATCAGGAACGGGCCGCCGTAGCTCGGGTAGCGCTCCACGATGGCCTTCTTGTAGGCGTCGCCGTCGTCGCCGAGCAGCTCGCGGGCGTCGGTCAGGTACTGGGTGATCCGGTCGTAGACCTCGGGCCCGGCGGGGGTGCCGTGGCCGACGAGGACGGTGTCGTAGCCGGTTTCGCCGGCCAGCCGCGCGATGGCCTTCTGCCAGCCGGTGATGTCGTTGTTGCCCAGGAACAGGTGGATGTCGTGGTAGATCAGGTCCTGGGCGATGAGCACGTTCTGCTCGGGCAGCTTGATCACCAGCTCGTCGGTGGCTTCGCCGCCGGTGTAGGCCTCGAAGACGAACGGGATGCCGTCGATGACCTCGGTGCCCGGGACGATCTCCACGGTCGGCGTGATGCCGGCGACCGGGATGGCCACTCCGGTCGGGTCCTGGCCGTCGCCCAGAGCGGCGATCTGGTCGCGGACCACGGAAAGGGCGTGCACCGGTGCGCCGAAGCGGGCGGCGCCGTTGTAGTGGTCGGGGTGGGCGTGGGTGATGATCACCCGGTCCAGCGGCTTGCCGAGGCCCTGCGCGTAGGCCACCACCTCGTCGGCGTAGGCCAGCACGAACTGCGCGTCGACGACGACGACCCGCGAAGGGGTCTCGATCAGCTGCGTGTTGACGTTCACGCTGTCGTCCGGCGCCATGTAGCTGTGGATGCGCACCGCACCCTTGTCGATGATCGTGATCATGCCGTTCATGGCTCTCACTGTCGTCCCGGCCGTGCCGGCAGGCGAGATACCCTGCAGACTCGGCATGGTCAAAATCGGACACGGAGGTGTGATGCCCGGCGAACCGATCACCAGTCTCGGGTTCGCCCCGGCCGACGCGCGGGTGCCCGGTTTCGAGATCACCGACCTGGCCTCGCTGCACGACCGCATGCGGCGACGGCGGCCGGGCGAGCTCCACCGCGTCGACTTCCACACCCTGACCCTGGTCACCGAGGGAACCGGGACGCGCACGGTCGACTTCGTGACCTACCCCTGCCGCCCGGGCACGCTGCTGTGGGTCCGCCCGGGTCAGGTCCAGCGCTACGGCGACCTCGGCACCTCGAACGGCACGCACCTGATGTTCACCCCGGCTTTCCCGCCGGCGTTCAGCGGGGCCGAGCACTTGGTCAGCGAGTGGTACGGCCCGGTCTGCTGGCAGCTGGGCACCAGCCCGGATTACGCCGTGCTGGCGACGCTGCTGAGTCAGCTGCGGGCGGAGTTCGGCCGCGGCACCGTTTCGCCGGAGATCCTCCAGTTGCTGCTCGCGGCGCTGCTCCTGCACGTCGACCGGCTGCCGAAGCGCGGCCAGGGCGGCGACCCCCGAGCGGGCGGGGAGATCTACGCGCGCTTCCGCGCCGAGCTCGAACGCTCCTACGGCACGGTCCGGCGCGCCGAGGACTACGCGCAGCGTCTCGGTTACACGGTCAAGACGCTGACCCGGGCGTGCGCGGCGGTGACCGGGCAGACGGTGAAAGACGTCATCGACGGCCGCGTGGCCCTGGAGGCACAGCGGCTGCTCGCCCACACCGACGAGCCCGTCGCGGCCATCGCGCGCCGGCTCGGGTTCAGCGAGCCCACCAACTTCGGCAAGTTCTTCACCCGCCGGACGGGCACCACCCCGGGCGAGTTCCGCCGCAAGCCGTCGTGAACGCCGGTGCGCGGCGAGGCCGGAAGGTGGGCCCGGCGGACAGCAGGGCGACGATGACGATGTCCCCGGCCGGGACGGCGCCCCACTCTCCCGTCGTGGCGCTGCCGCCGAGAGTCTTGGCCAGGTCGGCGGTTTTGGCCTGGCCGCGGCCCATGACCTCGACGGTGTTGCCGCCCGCTACCGCCAGTGCGCCGATGGTGCGAGCCATGTTCCCGGTGCCGATGATGCTCATGAGTTGACGATCGAAAAGGTCGACCGCGCTGGTTTTCCGCCGCTCAGATCGCCGCGACGCCGCCGTCGACGGCCAGCTCCA
>NZ_MUMI01000095.1 GCF_002155975.1 Amycolatopsis kentuckyensis | reverse complement strand
GCGGCAGGTCGGCGGCACCATCGGCGTCGCGGTGCTGGGCACGGTGCTCAACGCCGGCTACCGCGACGGCGTCGACGTCGGGGGCCTGCCCGCGCCGGTCGCCGACGTGGTGCGCGGCAGTGCCTCCGGTGCGGTCGCCGTGGCGGAGCGGCTCCACCGGCCCGAGCTGGCCGCGTCCGCACGCGCCGCGTTCACCGGCGGGATGGCCGCGACGCTGTGGGTGTGCGCCGGTCTCACCGTCGCCGGGGCGCTGCTCGCGCTGGTGTTCCTGCCCGGCCGGACGGCGGCGGGAGCCCAGCCGCGAGAATCGGAGCATGACGTCGTCGCCGGCTGAGCCCACTGAGCCCACAGGACTGCGGGAGCGGAAGAAGGCCCGGACGCGTGCCGCGATCCAGCGGCACGCGTTGCGGCTGTTCGACGAGCAGGGGTACGGCGCCACGACGGTGGACCAGATCGCGGCCGCGGCGGAAATCTCGCCCAGCACCTTCTTCCGGTACTTCCCGACGAAGGAGGCGACGGTGCTCTACGACCCGTTCGACCCGGTGCTCATCGAGGCGGCGGCCGGGCAGTCGCCGGAGCTGAGCCCGATCGGCGCGCTGCGGGCGACGATGAACTTCATCCGCGAGCAGCTGCCGGCCGGGGAATGGGACCGGGAACGCCAGCGGCAGCGGCTCGTGTTCCGCGAGCCGGAGCTGCGCAGCGCGGTGATGGACAAGTTCGCCGAGGGCATCGACCTGCTGGCCGGCCTGGCCGCGCGGCGCACCGGCCGGGCGGTGGACGACTTCGAGGTCCGCAACTGGGCCGGCGCGGTGGTCGGCGTGGTGCTGGCCGCGTTCCTCGGCGCCGCCGCGGACCCGGAGGCCGACACGCTCGTGGTCATCGATCAGGCCGTCGCCCACCTGGACGCGGGTCTGCCGCTCTGAATTCCGGAATTGATTTCGCATTTCCGCGTCCACGTCGGGAGGAAACCGTGTGGGTGGCGGTGCGAGCGTGGGGGACGACCCATCTGGAGCAGTCGAAACACGCGGTCCGACGGAGTGATGAAGCTAAATGATCACTGTTTACACTCGTGTGGGTTACCCAAACGTTCCATAGTGGACGGATGCTACCAGCAGTGATCCTCGGAATCGGTCATGATGATCTTCAGGGGGACGGGCAAGGTTTCGCGGTTAATCCAATGCGGGCCAGTTCGCCTCATTCAGATCCGGCACGTAAGGGTGTTAAACGTCCCGAAGCGGTGATCGGGTGGCTTATCTCCGACACGGGGGGTATCGATTTACCTCGTCAGGTCTCGATGCCAGGAGGTAAGGAATGAAAGCCAAGTTCGGGCGAGTCATCGCCCTGGTGGCTGCCGGCAGTCTGCTGGCGGTCGCGACGGCGGGGATCGCGTCGGCGAGCCCGGAGGGGGGCAAGGGTTCCTCCAGCACCCAGGCCCTCGCCGCGCAGGTGCTCCAGATGCGTGACGACCTCACCAAGGTGGCCTACGCGGGCGACGTCGGCGCCACGCGGACGGACCTGGATCGGCTGAGCCCGGTCCTCGCGGACATCGCGGCGGGCAAGCGCTACACGATCCAGACCGAAACCGGGCAGCTCGCGGGCCTGGCCAAGGGCCGCGCCGACGAGTCCAACCGGCTCCTGGCCGACCCGACGGCGAAGGCGCGCCAGCTGCCGCCGTTGCCGCTGCCGATCCCTTCGCTGCCGGATCTGCCCGGTCCGCTGAAGATCGTCAGTGACCTGGTGAAAGCCCTGCTCGCCGCGGTAACAGGCATCCTGGGCGGTCTGCTCGGCGGCCTGCCGGTGCCGCCGCTGCCGCTGCCGCCGCTGCCGGTACCGGGGTCGTAGCCACCGCAGGGAAACAGGGGGCCCGGAGCCCGGCCGCGGACATTCCTCCGCGCCGGGCTCCGGCGTTCCCGGGCTGTTCAGTGCACTTTGGACAATCCCTGCCGCAGCGCTCCTGCCATCTCCGCCAGCGCCTCCCGGAACCGGGTCCCGACCCCGGTGAAGTTGATGAACCCGTGGATCAGGTCCTCGTGCCGCCGCAACGTCACCTCGACCCCCGCCTCGCGCAGCTTTTCCGCGTACGCCTCGCCCTCGTCACGCAACGGATCGAACCCCGCCGTGACCACCAAAGCCGGCGGCAGGCCGCTCAAGTCCGCCGCGCGCAGCGGGGACAGCCGCGGGTCGCTCAGGTCCGTGCCCTCCGGCACGTAGTGCCCCTCGAACCACTTCATGTGCACGTCGGTCAGGAACAGGTCCTCGGCGAACAGGTCCTGCGAGCGGTACCGCCGCGCGAAGTCCGTCGCCGGGTAGATCAGCAGCTGGAACGCCGGAACCGGGCCGCCGCGGCGGACGGCCTGCTGGGCCGTCACCGCGGCGAGGTTGCCGCCCGCGCTGTCGCCGCCCACCGCGATGCGCGCCGGGTCGGCACCCAGGTCGCCCGCCTTCGCCACCGCGTACTCGAACGCCGCCAGCGCGTCCTCGGTCGCCGCCGGGAACGGGAACTCCGGGGCCAGGCGGTACTCGATCGACAGCACCCGCACCCCGGCGTGCTTGGCCAGGAAGCGGACGGCGTTGTCGTGGCTCGCGCGGGTGCCGATCACCCAGCCGCCGCCGTGGAAGAACACCAGCAATGGCGATTCCTCGGGCAGTCCCACCGGCGTGTACAGCGTCGCGGGCAGGTCCCCGTCGGGAGTCGGAACGGCGATCTCGCGCACCGAAACCGGCTCGATCGGCTTGCCGCTGACCAGGTGCCTGCCCAGGTCGAGCAGGGCCCGCGACTGCTCGACCGAGCCGCGCACCAGCTCGGCGCGAGCGATCCGCTGGAGCCGGAGGAGGAGCTGGGCGTCGAGCGCGAGCTCCTGGCCGTCGATGCGGACGGTCCGGCCGGCGATCGCCCGCCGCACCGGCGTGGGCAGCCAGAACGCGAGCTGGGACGCGGCCGCCTGGGCGCGGACCGGGAGCGGGATCGCCATGGTTCCTCCATCAGCGTCGGGGCTGGAGTGAGGCTACTTGCCAGTAGGTAACAGGTCCAGTTGTGACCAGGACCTCGGTCCCAGAGTCTGGTCCTCCAGTTAAGTAGAGGGGTTAGCCTGGAAAACGTGACTTCAGCCAGGACGGTCAACGTGCTCGGGATCGGCGGCTCTCTGCGCGAGGGCTCCCAGTCCGAACGCGCGCTGCAGATCGCGCTCGACGGCGCGGCGGAGGTGGGTGTCCGGACCCGGCTGCTCACCGGCCCGGAACTCGTGCTGCCGTTCTACGACGCCGGCGTCCCCGAGCGCGACGAGCGCGCCACCCGGCTGGTCGAGGCCATCCGGGAGGCGGACGGGCTCATCGTCGTCTCGCCCGGCTACCACGGCGCCCTGTCCGGCCTGGTCAAGAACGCCCTGGACTACGTCGAGGACCTGCGCGAAGACCGCCGTCCCTACCTCGACGGCCGCGCGGTCGGCCTCGCCGCCGTCGCGTACGGCTGGCAGGCCGCGGTGACCACGCTCGAGCAGCTTCGCACGATCACGCACGCCCTGCGCGGCTGGGCCACCCCGCTGGGCGGCTCCATCAACTCGGCCGAGACCAAGTTCGACGAAGGCGGCGGCGCGTCGGACGAGAAGAGCGTCCGCACCCTTCGCCTGATCGGGCGGCAGGTCGCCGAATTCGCGGTGACGCGCACCGCATGACGTTTCGCCCGGGGAGTGCCGGGTAAGCCATCGACGTGATGCCTGCCATGTGGGGGCACCGTTCCGCGGGTGCGGGATGTTGTGCCCAGTGAGACGCCCGCTGTGGGGTGTCCGCGACAGAAGGCAGGCTGAGCATGGGTCAGGCGCTTTACACCGCGGTGGCGACGGCGCGCGGCGACGGCCGCAACGGCGAAGTGACGTCCTCGGACGGTGTCATCGACGAGTCGCTGGCCATCCCGAAGGAGATGGGCGGCCCGGGCGGGGACAAGACCAACCCGGAGCAGCTGTTCGCCGCCGGCTACTCGGCCTGCTTCCACAGCGCCCTGCAGCTGGTCGCCCGCCAGGCGAAGGTGCCGCTGAACGGCTCGACCGTGACCGCGGAGGTCAGCGTGCTCAAGCAGGAGGTCGGGTTCGGCCTCGGCGTCGCGCTGAACGTGTCGCTGCCGGGTCTCGACCAGGCCCAGGCCGACCAGCTGGTCGAGCAGGCGCACCAGGTGTGCCCCTACTCCAACGCCACCCGCGGCAACATCGAGGTGGCGCTCTCCGCCACCGTCTGACCCGCCGCCCCGGTCCGAACCAGTACGAGGAAAGGATCACCGCCAGATGAGCAAGTCTCCGATCAAGAGCCCGCTTTCCGAGGCCGACAAGGAGATCACCGGCAACGCCCTGCAGGCGACGCTGGTCGATCTGGTCGACCTGTCCCTCATCGCCAAGCAGGCGCACTGGAACGTCGTCGGATCGAACTTCCGCAGTGCGCACCTGCAGCTCGACGAGCTCGTGAACACCGCGCGCCAGTACGTCGACGAGGTCGCCGAACGCGCCAACGCCATCGGCATCTCGCCGAACGGCAAGGCGAAGACCGTCGTCGAGAGCTCGGGCGTGCCCGAGTACCCGGACAACTGGCAGTCGGTGGAGTCCACGGTCGCCGCGATCGTCGACATCCTCTCGGCGCTGATCGAGCGGCTGCGCCAGCGCATCGACGAGACCGACAAGAGCGACCTCGTCACGCAGGACCTGCTGATCGAGATCACCCGGGCGCTCGAAGAGGCGCACTGGATGTGGCAGGCCCAGCAGGCCTGACTTTTCGCCACGAAAGGGCCGTTCCCGGCGGAACGGCCCTTTTCCGTCGGTGCGGGCCAGTACGTTCGGTGGCATGGTCTTGCATCAGGGGAACGCCGATCGCCCGGACCGCGCGGCGGGGACGAACCCGTTCTACGCCGGGACGAACCCGGCACTGGCGGCCGATTTCGTCATGCCGCACGACAGGTTGCGCGACGACTCGCTGCCGCCGGACACCGCGCTGCAGCTCGTGCGCGACGAGCTGATGCTGGACGGCAACGCGCGGCTGAACCTCGCCACGTTCGTCACGACGTGGATGGAGCCGCAGGCCCGCGAGCTGATGGCCGAGTGCGTCGACAAGAACATGATCGACAAGGACGAGTACCCGCAGACGGCCGAGCTCGAGCGGCGCTGCGTGAACATCCTCGCCGACCTGTGGCACGCGCCGGATCCCACGGACATCATGGGCTGCTCGACGACCGGTTCGTCGGAGGCGTGCATGCTCGCCGGGATGGCCCTGAAGCGGCGCTGGGCCCGCCTCGGCCGCGGCGGGAAGCCGAACCTGGTGATGGGCGCGAACGTCCAGGTGTGCTGGGAGAAGTTCTGCGAGTACTGGGAAGTCGAGCCCCGCCTGGTCCCGATGGACGGCGACCGCTACCACCTCATGGCGGACGAGGCGGTGGCCCGCTGCGACGAGAACACGATCGGCGTGGTGGCGATCCTCGGCTCGACGTTCGACGGCAGCTACGAGCCGGTCGCGGAGATCGCGGCGGCCCTGGACGCCCTGGAACAGCGGTCCGGCTGGGACATCCCGGTGCACGTCGACGGCGCATCGGGCGCGATGATCGCCCCGTTCCTCGACCCGGACCTGGAGTGGGACTTCCGCCTCCCGCGCGTGGCCTCGATCAACACGTCGGGCCACAAGTACGGGCTGGTGTACCCGGGCGTCGGCTGGGTGATCTGGCGCGACAAGGCCGCGTTGCCGTCCGAGCTCGTGTTCAACGTGAACTACCTGGGCGGCGACATGCCGACGTTCGCGTTGAACTTCTCCCGGCCCGGAGCCGAGGTCGCGGCCCAGTACTACACGTTCGTCCGGCTGGGGCGCACCGGGTTCCAGGCGGTGCAGCAGGCTTCGCGTGACGTCGCCGTGCACCTGTCGTCCGGTATCGAGGCCCTCGGTCCGTTCTCGTTGCTGACGCGGGGTGATCAGCTCCCGGTGTTCGCGTTCACGACCCGCCCGGACGCGGGGTTCGACGTCTTCGACGTGTCCCGCCGGTTGCGCGAGCGCGGCTGGCTGGTGCCGGCGTACACGTTCCCGGAGAACCGCACGGACCTGGCGGTGCTGCGGATCGTGGTCCGCAACGGCTTCACGCACGACTTGGCGGACCTGCTGCTGGCGGATCTGCGGCGGGTGCTGCCGGAGCTGGAGCAGCTGGGCGGCCGCCCGAAGGACCCCGCGCAGGCGACGGCGTTCCACCACTAGCTCACCGAGGACTCGGGTAGCCGAGGGTGCTCCCGGACTGCCCGAGTCCTGGTCAAATGCTGCTGGAGCTCGAGGTGCCGGAACTGGTAGCTCACCCCGGACCTCCTGAGTAGTCCCGCCTCACAAGCCCATTGCAGGAACCTGGAAAGTCGCAGGGGCAGGGTGCCCTTGGCGGCCGCGTACGCCATTCCTACGGCGTATCTGGTCCAAGCCGGAATCAGTGCACTTGCGACAAGAAGCGATATCGCGAGAAAGTCGGAAAGAATATCGATTCTGATCGGTGTGCGACCTTCGGCAATCCAGTCGAGTGCGTCGAGTGTCAGTGTGCCGATCAAGGGAACAAGCACGACGAAGAACAACAGCTCGAATCTCAGGGTTGACCGGGGTGTTGTTATGTCGATTCCGTGGTTCCATTCGGTCATGCGTGCCGACAGTGCATTGACGGCTGTGGAGAGTATTCCGGATACTATGCCAACGGAAACCCCGATGAAAAGGATAAACAAGACCGCGACGAAAATATTGCCGAGCAGTGTTTTTGGCCATTCGAGCTGTCCGCTGCCGCTGGTTGCCGCCAGCAGCGCTGCGCCGGAGACCATGCCGACCATGGTAGCGCGGACCGCCGTTCTGGTGCCGGCCTTCGCGCTGAGGCGAAGCCGATCTCTGGGCGATATCCGAACTCGATTGCGGACCCACGGGGTCGGCCATTGCTGGCTCGCACCCGTGAGCACTATGCCGGGCATGCCCAGGAGAAGTACTGCGAGGAGCGTTGTGATGATCAGTGTTGTCGCCCACGGGTCGGTAACGCCGAGCGCACTGAAGAAAAGCGGGAGATTTTCGGTCAATTTAGTGCCGAAAATAACAAAAAAGAACGAGTAGTACAGGAGTAAGCTCACGGCCATGTGAGTGTATCGGACGGTCGTTCGGCCGGAAATTGGCCACAGCAGATGTGGCGTGAAATCGATGCCGGAGAGCCCTGGTGGTGTCCCGGAGTCCTGTGAACTGATGGTTGCCTGCCAGTTCAGGTGTGTCGCGAGGTTCTCGAGCCAATGCTCCACTTTTTCCGGAGTGTACTTCGTTGACTTGCGTTGATTCTCTTTTCGGGTTGCCGCCGAGACGTAAGAATCGAGCAGGAACTCTTCGATTTTCGTCGGCTGGATCGTTGACGGGTCATGGTGAGGGGCGAACATCTCTTCGGGATCGCGAGCCCCGTCGAACAAGGTGGTCGCGAGGTGAAGCCGCCAGGGTGTCGACAACACCTCATCCAGGACTTCCGTGTGCTCGTCGAGTGTGGTGAGCCATCGCTGGCGTTGATGGCGGGCGGCCTCGAACCTTCTTTCGATGTAGCCCACGATCTGTGCGTGCTGTAGCGGAAGGATCTGCACCTTGGTCGAATCGCGCAGGGCTGCGCCGCCGGCTTCCAGCTGTGCATAACGAGCCGATCGACAGGTCAGCACCACCCTTCCGCGGGCCGGTCCGTCAATGTATTCATTCAATACCTGAAGGGCGTGCAACGCGCGGCGCGGTTCTTCGGCGTCGGCTCGATCCATCTCGTCGAGGCCATCGAGTACCGGCAGCAGTTTCCGGGGGCGCGCGGTCACCAGTTCTTTTGCGCTGGCGGCTCTGATGTCGTAGTCGACAACCAATCGGTCGGCCAGCCAGTCCTCGAAATCTTGGTGGATATCCCAGCCGGCCAGGCTCAGGCGGATCGGGATGGTCGGATTCGGATCGTCCGATTGCAACAACTGCAGGGTGAGCTCGATGCTCATCATCGTTTTACCGGAACCGGGGTCACCCAGGATGATCAGCCGGCCGGTCGGCAGACTCGTGAAGAATTCCCCGATATCGGCTAAATCTCCGCGTGTTCCGCCGCGGATGTCCTGGTAGCGGACGATTCCGTTCATCAGTCGGCGCACCAGCGACGGTCGATGCGTGGTCCCCGGCGTGTTGCCGGAGTAGCTCAAGTTGGCTGATGCTGTGTCGGCGAGCAGGTCGTATCGGCTCGACTCTTCCCTGCGGAATATCTCGGAGGCGAGTGATTCGATGGCGCTCTTCGGCGTTGACGTGCCGCGCAAGCGAGCCTTGACCCAGGCAACGACCTTGGTGAGTGCGGTAGCCGAGGCGATCAGCAGGCCGGCCACCTGGATCAGTCTGGCGACCTGTTGCTCGTCGAGGTCCTGCCGGCGAAATATCTCTCCTGAAACCAGAAGCAACACGGCAAGGAACAACCAGATCCACCAAGGCGTCTGCCGGGCGGCTCGCAGTTTCACCCACCACGTGCGCATCGTCGTATTGTGGCGGCTCGGGACGACCGCAGGTACCCGGCGGGCTGACCTGAGGCAAAGGGAGTCTCGGGGTCACCTGAGTGGCGTAACTGCCCGATCGGAACGAAGGCCGGTGCGACGGTGGGCACGTGCCCACCGTCTCTTCCCGTCGCCAGGGCGTCTACCGGCGGGTAACGTCGCTGGCATGGGTGTCGCTGCTGACGAACGCCGGGCGCTGAGTGCGCTCTTCCAAGAACTCGGGCCGGACGCGCCGACGTTGTGCGACGGCTGGACGACGCGGGACCTCGCCGCGCACCTGGTCGTGCGGGAACACCGGCCCGATGCCGCTCCGGGCATCATCGTGCCCGCGCTCGCCGGGTACACCCAGAAGGTCCAGGACCGGTACGCCGCGAAGCCGTGGGCGAACCTGGTCGAGCAGGTGCGGCGGGGGCCGGCGAAGTTCTGGCCCACCGCCATCGGCCCGCTCGACGAACTCACCAACACCGCCGAGTTCCTCGTCCACCACGAGGACGTCCGGCGCGCGCAGGACGGCTGGGAGCCGCGGCCCGCGGACCCCACCCGCGATGCCGCCGCCTGGAAGTCGGCGAAACAGGCCGCCAAGCTGAACCTTCGCAAGTCACCCGTCGGTGTGACGCTGCGGACCAGGGACGGCCGCGAGGCCGCCGTCAAGACCGGGCCCGACCCCGTGACCGTCGTCGGGGCACCGGTCGACTTGCTGCTCTTCGTCTTCGGCCGCGACGCCGTTCACCTCGACTTCGAGGGTGACGCGGCGGCCGTCGGCCGGCTGCAGGCGGCCGACCGGGGGCTTTAGGCTTCGCGGCATCCCCCTAGCGCAGGAGCCGCCATGCCGATGATCAGCGTTGCCATGTTCCCCGGCCGCACGCCGGCCCAGAAGAGCGCACTGGTCCGGGAGCTGACCGACGCCTTCGTCCGCACCTGCGGCGGCAAGCCCGAAGGTGTCCAGGTCACGCTGGTCGAGATCGGTGCCGACCACTGGGCTTCCGGCGGCGTCCTGTACTCGGAACGCTGACCTCGCCGGGAGGCCGGACGGCCTCCCGGCGACACGTCAGCGCAGGCCGAGGGCCCGCAGCGCGAAGTGGACCTCGATCGCGGTCTGCTTGATCGTCTCCGCGATCACCAGCGAGCCGTGGCCCGCGTCGTAGCGGTAGAACTCGTGGTGCAGCTCGCGGCCGCCGAGGCGGTCGAGGTAGTTCTCGATCTGGCGGATCGGGCAGCGCGGGTCGTTGTCGCCGGCCAGCACGAGCACCGGCGCCGTCACGGCGTCGACGTACGTGATCGGCGAGCACTCCCGGTACACCGCCGGCACGTCCTCCGGCGAACCGCCGAAGAGCGCGCGGTCGAACGAGCGGAGCTGCTCCATCTCGTCCTCGTACGCGGCGACGTAGTCCGCCACCGGCACCCCGGCGACGCCCGCCGCCCATCGCGTCGGCTGGGTGCCGAGCGCGAGCAGGGACAGGTAACCGCCCCACGAAGCGCCGTTCACGACGCACTTCGCCGGGTCGCTGAGTCCGGTTTGGACGGCCCAGTCGTGGACCGCGGCGACGTCCTCGAGCTCGGTCAGCCCGGGACGGCCCTCGATGGCGTCGCGCCAGGCCGAGCCGTAGCCGGTCGAGCCGCGGTAGTTGACCTCGACCACGGCGAACCCGGCGTCGAGCCAGGTCGCGCGGTAGGCGGAGAAGCGGTCCTCGTCCGCCGCGTGCGGGCCGCCGTGCAGGGAGAACACCGTCGGCAGCGGGCCCTCCGGCGCGCCCGACGGCCGCGAGACGAGCGCGTGGATCCGCCCGCCGATGCCCTCGACGAACGCGTCGGTCACCGGCTCCGACCCCGGCGCCCGCTCACCCGGCGGCTCGAGCAGGATCGAGTCGGTGCCGTCGCCGGTCCGCGCCCGGACCGCGGTCGGCTCGGCGGCGCTGGACCACGAGTACTCGACCGTGCCGTCCGGGCGGACGCCCGCGCCGCCGATCCGGCCGGCCGGGGTGTCCACAGAGGACAACTCGGCCGTGTCGAGGTCGTAGCGGTACAACGAACTGCGGCCCTCGTGGAAGTGGACGACGAGCAGGGCGCGCGCGTCCGGGTACCAGCCCGCGACGACCTCGCCGGGCAGGTCCAGCTCGATTTCGGTCTCGGTGTCCGCCCGGACGTCCCAGACGAGCAGCTCCTCGCGACCGCGGCGCTCGTGCAGCACCAGCAGCCGCTGGTCGCCGGGCAGCGGCGAGAACTCGAGGGCGGAGAGGCCCTTGCCCTCGCCGTCCCACTTCTCCGAAACGGTCCCGAACCCGTCGGTCGCCAGTACCCGCAGCGCGGGGTGACGCGAGTCTCCGTGCTCGGAGTGCGAGATCGCGATCAGGCTCTCGTCGCGGGAGAGGGACGCGATGCCGGCGTCGTCCGGGTGGCTGTAGAAGCGGTGCGTCTCGCCGCCGATCCGGGCGAACAGCTCGCTGCCGTCGTCGGTCGAGACACCGACCGCGACGAGCCGGGTGCCGATCTCGAGGCCGGCCGGGTAGCCGTCGTGGACGTCGGGGACGGCCTTCTCCGGCTTGCTGCCCTCGGTCGCGGCGAACGGCTCGCGGACCCAGGAGCCGAACTCGTCGCCGTAGGTGTCGTCGAACCACCAGATCCACTCGCCGTCCGGGGACGGCGTCGAGTGCAGGGTGCCGTTCGGCCGGTCGGTGACGCGGCGGTGCTCGTCCGTCGCGCGGTTCCAGGCGTAGACCTCCCAGACACCGCTGGCGTTGGAGACGTAGACGTTGGCCTCCGGGGCGTCGCGAGCCCACTCGGGCACGGAGATGCGCGGGGCGTGGAAGCGGGCGCGCCAGCGGGCTTCGGCTTCGGCGTCGTCGAACAGCCGGTCCGGGACCACCGCGGGCGGATATTGGTTGGCTGACTGCGTGCTCACCCCTCGATCCTGCCACCTTCTGGCCGTACTGTGTGCGGGGTGCTGGAGGGTTACGCGCCGGGCTACGGGCGAGACGCGGTGTCGATGATGTCCGCGCGCACGGCGGCGGAGCGCGCGACGTTCGCCCAGCCCCTGTTCCGGCCGGGCATGTGGGTGGTCGACCTGGGCTGCGGTCCGGGCTCGATCACCCTGGGCCTGGCCGCGGAGTCCCGGGTCACGGGCGTCGACCGGGACGCGGGTCAGGTGGCGATGGCCCGGGAGCTGGCCCGCCGGGCCGGAAGGTCCACAGTGGACTTCGTGGTCGGGTCGGCGTACGACCTGCCGTTCGCTTCCGGCAGCGTGGACGTGGCGTTCTCGCACGCGCTGTTCGAGCATCTTTCCCGTCCTGCGGACGCACTGGCGGAGCTGCGCCGGGTGCTGAAGCCGGGCGGGCGGCTGGCCTTGTCCACATCGGACTGGAGCAAGGCGCGCCTGCGGCCGAAGACGGCGAACGTCGACGCGGCCCTGAGGGGCCACTACCTCCTGCGCCGCCGCGCGGGCGGCGACCCGTTCGCCGGCCGCCACATCGCGGAGGAGTGCGTCCGGGCGGGCTTCACGGAGGTGGCTTCGCGCGCGAAGTACCGCGAGGACATGAGCTACCGCGACCTGGCGAAGTACGTGGAGTCGAGGCTCGACGCGGCGATCACGGACCCGGCGTACGCCCGCGACCGCGACCAGCTGGCGAGCGCGGCCCGCTCGGCGTGGATGTGGACCCGCGGTGGTGACGGAGATTTCAGCCAGTGCTGGGTGGAGGTGACGGCCACCCGCTGAAACCAGAAGAGCCGGTGTCCGAAGACACCGGCTCTTACTCGTCGGGGTGGCGGGATTCGAACCCACGACCTCCTCGACCCGAACGAGGCACGCTACCAAGCTGCGCCACACCCCGAGGTACTGCTTAACGGGTCGTGGAGAAGTCTAGCGGACGGTGTCGCGGGCTTTTCGGGGGGCCGACTTATGCGGCTCGGTCGACCCCGATCCGCGCGGGACCAGCGTCAACAGGCTCGCTTCCGGCGGGCAGGCGAACCGGGCCGGCGCCCACGGTGACGTCCCCAGCCCGGCCGAGACGTGCAGCCACATGTGCGCACCCCACCTCGACGCCCCGCGTGCCCGGCTGCGATCCAGGTCACAGTTGGTGACGATCGCGCCGTAACCCGGGAGCCGGAGCTGGCCGCCGTGGGTGTGGCCCGCGAGGACGAGGTCGTAACCGTCCGTGGCGAACGTGTCCAGCACCCGCGGCTCCGGCGAGTGCGTGACGCCGAGGCGGACGGCCGCGCCGCTGTCGGCCGGGCCCGCGATGTCGGCGTAGCGGTCGCGGCGCAGGTGCGGGTCGTCGACGCCGGCCGCGAACACCCGCTGCCCGCCGACGTCGATCGTGCGGCGGACGTGCGTCAGGTCGGTCCAGCCGTGCTCGACGAACGCCGCCCGCAGGTCGCGCCACGGCAGCTGGACGCCGTGGATGCGCTTCTTCTTGCCCTGCGGCATCAGGTAGCGGGCCGGGTTCTTCGGCTTGGGCGCGTAGTAGTCGTTGCTGCCGAAGACGAACACGCCGGGCCGGTCGAGCAGTGGGCCCAGCGCGCGCAGCACCGCCGGGACGGCCGTCCGGTGCGAGAGGTTGTCGCCGGTGTTGACGACGAGGTCCGGGTTCAGCTCGTCCAGCGCGGCGACCCAGCGCTGCTTGCTGTGGTGACCGGGCAGCATGTGCAGGTCCGAAACGTGCAGGATGGTGAACGGCCGGGACCCCGGCGCCAGCACCGGCAGTTCGGCGGTGCGGAGGGTCCAGCGGCGCCGTTCGATCCCGACGGCGTAACCGAGGGTGGCGGCGCCGAGCGCCACCGTCCCCGCGGCGAGGCGCGCCGCCGTCGCCCCCGACGTGCGTGTGTTACTGAGCGTGCTCACAGCACCCAGGATACGTGCTCAACAGTTGGATGACTTCGCCGCCGTTACGGGGAACCTCGTGCTTAACATCTGCGTCGGCCCGAAGACGGGTACTGAGCCGGGGGGCTTGGGGAGAACGATGGAGCAGTTCGGGCCGTACCGGATCGAAGGCCTGCTGGGCCGCGGCGGCATGGGCGAGGTCCACCGCGCGTACGACACCGCGCACGACCGCGTGGTCGCGCTGAAGCTGCTGTCCGAGCCGTTCGTCACCGACGAAGCCTTCCGCGCCCGCTTCCGCCGCGAGTCGCAGATCGTCGCGCGGCTGCGGGAACCGCACGTGATCCCGATCCACGCCTACGGCGAGATCGACGGCCGCCTGTACCTCGACATGCGGCTCGTCGAAGGCCGCGACCTGAAGGAACTCCTGGCGGACGGGCCGCTCGACCCCGCGCGGGCCGCCGGGATCGTGACGCAGGTCGCGGGCGCGCTCGACGCCGCCCACGCGGACGGCCTGGTGCACCGCGACGTCAAGCCGTCGAACGTGCTCGTGACGGACGCGGACTTCGTGTACCTGGTGGACTTCGGCATCGCGCGGTCGATGACGGCGGAGGGGACGTCGATCACCGGCACCGGCAACGTGATCGGCACCCTCGACTACATGGCGCCGGAACGCTTCGGCGACGCCCCGATCACCGGTCTCGTCGACGTCTACGCGCTGGCGTGCGTGTTCTTCGAGTGCCTCACCGGGCACCGCCCGTTCCCGGCGGAGGGCGCGGCGGCGCAGATGGGCGCGCACCTGACCGCGCCGCCGCCGCTGCTTTCGCGGGCCCGCCCGGGGCTGCCGGCGGCGCTGGACGCGGTGGTGGCACGCGGGATGGCGAAGAACCCGGCCGACCGCCACCGGACGGCGGGGGCGTTCGCCGACGCCGTCCAGGCGGCGATCACCGCGCCCGCCCCGCCGATCCCGACCTGGCAGAAGACGCTGCCGGGCTTCGTGCCGCAGGTGGCGCCGCCACCGAAGACGGTGCCGGGCTTCGTGCCGCACGCCGCTCCGGCGCCGATGACCCCGCCGCGGCCGATGCCGCTCCCGACGGCGCCGCGCCCGGGTCCGGTCACCGGGCCGCCGCCGGCCGCGAAGTCGCAGCGGAACCGGTGGATCGCGTTGTGCGCCGCGTTGGCCGGAGTCGTCGTGGTGGCGCTGGTGATCACGTACGTCGTGACGCGGGACAGGACGACCCAGACGGCCGGTCCGACGAACCCGCCGACCACCGGCGAAACCTCCACGCCGCCAACGGAAACGTCGCCCGACCAACCGTCCACTTCGGAATCCCCGAAAACTGCGGAATCGAAGCCGCCGCACGACGACCGCCTGGCCGCCGCGCTGCCGCCGATCTACCGGACGTGCACCGACGCGGCGGCGCCCGCCGGAGCGGCCGCGGCGGTCGAGTGCGCCGGTTCGACCGTCGGCGACGTCAGGATCGGCAACGTCTGGTTCCCGGAGCCGACCGGCGCGCGATTCCTCCGCTTCGCCGACGCCGCGGCGATGGACGCGTTCTTCCAGAACATCGTGAAGACGCAGGGCCTCACCCGCAATGACGCGCAGGGCGCGTGCCGTCCGGACAAATACCCCAAAATCTGGGGCACGTACTACCGGGCGGAGGTCCGCAACCCGGTCCCGGGCGAGTACCTGACCTGCTTCCGGGATGACCCGGCCCAGCTGGTGTGGACGGAGAAGAAGAACTTGGTGGCAGGCATCCTGCTGTCCACGAAGATCACCACCGACGACGAGCTGGACAAGCTCTACCAGTGGTGGAACACGGAGATCCTGTCGGAGATGCCCCCGAGCTGATCACCCGGGCAGCGTATTGATCGTCGTGCGGCGAACTGGCTGAATACGTTTGAAGAGGGGGCGAAGCCGGCAGCCGTTGCCGGTCGTCATCAGCTGGGGTTTTCGCACCGCGCCCGTTTCCGGCGCGGTGTTTTCCGTGCGAGCAGGTTCATGGCCCGCTGCATCGAGGGGGATCAGTGAAGTCCAGTCGTCCACGGCTCCGATGGGCGGCCGCGTTCGCGGTCGCGATCTCGGTGAGCGCCGCCGTCTCGGCGCCGGCGTCCGCCGCACCGAACGTCCCGAACCCGGAGACCGACACCCGGGCCGCGGCCCCGCCACGGGCCACCGCCCGCAGCGTCGGCGCGGCGGAACGCGCTCCCGGCTGGGACCGTTCGGCCGACCGGGCCTGGACCACCAGCGGTGACTCGGACGGCTTCCACCTCCTGGTCGCCGACGAGGCGAAAGCCTACGAGTGGCACACCGTCGCCACGCTGTCCGAGCCGGGTTTCGACGCCGACACGTGGATCGGCAACGTCTGCGTGACCGGATCGGCCCACCACGCGGTCGTCGCCTACGCCCCGCGCACCTTCACCAACAAGACCGAGCTGTTCGACCGCGGCGCGTTCACCGCCGTCGTCGACCTCGGCACCGGTGCGGTGCGGAAGCTGCCGGTCCGGACCAGCCTCGCCTACTTCAACCCGTCCTGCGGCACCGGCGATGCCGCCGTGCTGACGCAGGCCGGCGACGAAGACCTCGGGAAGACCCGGCTGCTGCGCCTCGACGCGGCTTCCGGCAAGCTCGCCGCACCCGTCGACGTCGCGGGACAGCTGACGTCGGCGGTGCCGACGGCGCACGGCCTGATCGGCGCGACCAAGGACGCCCTCGTCCGGGTCACCGAAACCGGCGCCCTGCAGCGGGTCGCCCCGGCGTCCGGAGTGCCCTACGCGCTGGCCGCCGACGCCGACGGCGGCGTGGTCTACCTCGACCACGACGGGACGCAGAACGCCAAGGCCCGCCGGGCGGTGCTCGCCGGCGACGGATCGGTCACCACCCGGACCCTCGCCACCGGCGCGCGGACCGCGCTGGGCGTGACCTCGGGCCGCGGTGGCCGGGTCGCCGTCACCGGCGCCAAGAAGGCCACGGGCGCGGCGCTCCCCGCCGCCGTCTCGCTGCTCGACGTGCCGAAGGACGCGACGGTGTCCACCGAAGGCCGGCTCGCCGTCACCGAGGTGGTCAAGCCGGGCGCGCCCGACCCGCGGCAGGCGCCCGCGGGCGCCCAGGCCGTCAACATCACCGCGACCGTCCTGCCCACCCGCAAGCAGGTCACGCTCGTCGCCGAAACGGACACCGCGCCCGCGGCCGGCCGGGTGACCAGCCCGGCGCCGGCCGGCACGTCGGCCGGCGCGACCACCAACGGCAACCCCACCGACCCGTCCGACTCGGCCGACCGCTACTGCAGCGTGCCCCGCACCGACTCGCGCAACCAGGCGATGCAGCCGAAGCCCCGGCAGGTCGAGTGGGCGGTCGACCAGGCCGTCCGCGGCGCGCTGACGGTGCAGCGGCCGGCGAACTGGAAGAACCTCGGCATGCCGGCGTACACGCCACAGGGCCTGTTCCCCAAGGTGGACCTGGCCGGCGGCGGGTTCGTGCCCGCGCAGGTGATGCTGGGCATCACGGCGCAGGAGTCGAACATGTGGCAGGCCGCGCGGTCCTCGGTGCCCGGCACCACCGGCAACCCGCTGATCGGCAACTACTACGGCATCAACTACTACAACGGCAACGCCGCGGACGACTGGACGATCGACTGGGCGAAGGCCGACTGCGGGTACGGCGTCACGCAGGTGACCGACCACATGCGACTGGCGGGCAAGGAGAAGGGCCCGGGTGACGAGGCCTGGCCGTACCAGACGCAGCGGGCGGTGGCGCTGGACTTCGCCGCGAACGTGGCCGCCGGTGCCCAGATCATCTCGAACAAGTGGAACGAGGTCCGCTCCGCCGGCCTCGTCGTCAACAACGGTGACGTCTCCCGGATCGAGAACTGGTTCTTCGCGATCTGGGCCTACAACTCCGGGTTCCACCCCGCGTCGGGGACGGCGCCGTGGGGGCTCGGCTGGGGCAACAACCCCGCGAACCCGCGGTTCCTCGACAGCCGGCTCCCGTTCCTCGAGTACACCTACGCCGACGCGGCGCACCCGCAGTACTGGCCGTACCCGGAGAAGGTGCTCGGCTGGGCCGGGCACCCGGTCAACCTGATCGAGACGCCGGGCACCATGGTCGCCGGCTTCCGGCCGTCGTGGTGGAACACCGTCGACAACCGGATCGCGGTCAAGCCGCCGGTGAACCAGTTCTGCGACGACAGCAACGAATGCCACCCGGGCGAGAAGAACGTGCCGGACTACGCGGGTACGGGCCCGGACGACCCGGCCAACGTCGTCGGCGAACCCGCCGGCCCGTGCGCGCACAAGACCGGCGGCAAGTTCGACCTGAAGTGCTGGTACCACCAGTCGAACACGTGGAAGCCGGACTGCGACTCCTCGTGCGGGTACGAACTGCTCCGGTTCGACCCCGGTTACGCCTACCAGGACGACGCCAACAGCTACCCGCCGAACTGCAGCACGGCCGGGCTGCCGTCGAACGCGCTGATCGTCGACGACGCGAACGGCGCCCCGCCCGTCCGGAACAACTGCGCGCAGACCTGGACCAACGCGGGCAGCTTCCAGCTCAGCTATTCCGACGACGGAACCGGGCACTACCCGGGGAAGGTGGACACGCACCAGCTCGGCGGCGGCTTCGGCGGTCACTTCTACTTCGGCCACACGCGCACGTCCGCCGTCGAAGGCGGCCGGCTGAAGGTGACCGGGACGTGGTCGCTGACCAACCCGCTCACCGCCTGGGCGCGGGTCATGGTGCACCTGCCGGACATCGGCGCCCAGACGCAGCAGGCGCGCTACGACATCAGCCTGGGCGACGGGCAGAGCCGGCACCGGTACCTCAACCAGCAGATCCAGCGCAACGGCTGGGTGTCGATCGGGGTCTACCCGTTCGCCGGGCGGCCGAGCGTCTCGATGAGCTCGCTGACCGAGGACGGCACCGGCGACCTCGACGTCGCCTGGGACGCGATCGCGTTCCAGCCGCTGCCGGCCAAGCCGACGAACATCGTCGCGGCGCTGGGCGACTCCTACTCGTCGGGTGAGGGCGCCGGCAACTACGCGACCGAATCCGACGCCAACCACGGCAACGCCGAGTGGAACGCCTGCCGCCGCAGCGCGAACGCCTGGCCGCGCAAGATGGTGATCCCCGGCTCGGGCGGTCCGCTGGGCACGCTGTCCGACCAGTGGAACACGAACAGCGAACTCGGGTTCGTCGCCTGTTCCGGAGCGTGGACGTGGAACGTGTCCGGGCGGTGGAACGGTTCGGGCTCGATCCCGACGTCGTGGATCCACCCGGAGCAGTACGAGAAGGGCGACGGCCAGTTCCACGAGATCAACCAGGTGGCGTCCGGGGTGCTCACCCCGGAAACCACCCTGGTGACCCTGACGATCGGCGGGAACGACGAGAACGCGTTCGTCAACGCCCTGATGGACTGCGCGTACCCGACCAACTGCGCCGACGACGAGTACCTGCCGAAGTACAAGGCCATCTTCGACCGCACGAAGACGCGGATCGCGGACACGATCCGCGCCATCCGCAGCGAGGCGCCGAACGCGCGGATCGTGCTGACGGCCTACCCGGAGCCGTTGAGCCGCACGGTGAAGTGCGGTGGCTCCTGGTACTTCGACATGTCCGAGGTGCACGCCATCGCCGAGCTGACCAACTACGCCCGCGACAAGGAGGCCGAGGTCGTCACGCAGCTGCGGGGCGAGGGCATCACCGTCGACGCCGCCGACCCCATCCCCGCCTTCGTCGGCCACGGCGGGTGCGACGACCCGGAGTGGATCAACAAGATCGTCCTCGGCCCCAATGGCGAGGGGGACTTCCACAGCGGCGACAACCCGTCCCCGTTCTGCTTCTGGGACATCTTGGGCGGAGCGTGCCTGAGCCGCGAGATGTTCCACCCCAACGCGGCGGGGACGACGGGCTACGCTCAGGTGATGGAACAGCGCCTGGCCCAGCTCCACTACCCGAGCTGATGACCGGACCGGGACGGCGGGCGAAGCCGCTGCGCGTGCTCTTCTGGGCCCTCCTCGGCGCGGTACTGGCCGGGGCGGCGGGAGTGGTGCTGCTCTTCACCGTCGTCCCGGCCCGGGTGCAGGACAAGGTCACGGAGCCGCACGTGGTCGGCACGGAGGCCCCGGAGATCGCCGCCGGCCTGGAGAAGCTGACCCCGGCGGAGCGAACGCAGGACGGCGCGCTCCGCCGCGCGGCGGCCATCGACGGCGCGTCGGCGATCGGCATCAGGCGGGACACCGCGGGGGCGACGGTGGTCGTCCGGCTCGTGTCCCCGGACCCGGACCACCAGATCTGCTATTCGTTCGCGGTCCCGCCGGCGGCCGGGACGCCGGTGCGGTACGACCGGTTGCCGAGCTGTCCCGGAACCAGTCCGCCGGCTTGATTTCCGGCTCGGGCGGCCCGCGTCCCTTCAGCCGGTCTTCACGATTTCGTCGAGGCCGGGACTGAAGGACGGGTCGTCCGGGCACGGCCGGTCGGCCAGTGTCACCGGGTCGGTGCCGGCGGCACGGGTGACGTAGGCGACGCACAGCCGGACCCGGTGTTCCTGGCCCTGGTCGGACCATGGTTCGTCGAAGTGCGTCCGGACCTCGAACCCGTTGTCCCGCAACACTGTTTCGGTGGGGTTGGGCGGGGTGAGGTAGGCCGAGACCCGCTGGGCGGCCTGCCGCGGGTCGGAGCTGCGGGTCGCCGGGTCCGCGACGATGTCGGCCAGATCCTTGGCCGCCAGGCCGCGGACGTTGCCGATGGCGTGCTCGCGGGCGGCGTTCCTGGCGTGATCCCGCCAGGACTGGCAGGCCGCGGGAACGGCGAACAGGACTATTGCCGCCGTTCCCGCTCCCGCGACCAGCCGCCATTTCACTGATCGAGATTACCAGTCGTGCAATGTCCGCTCAAGAACCTGGGTGTAGAGGGTCGAACCGTATTCGTTGGGGTGGAACGATTGCTGGCTCACCGGCTGCTTGGCGTCTCCGTGTGAGAACCGGGTGACCGTGGAGTGAATGGCTTCGGCGGTGCCGCAGGCGCCCTTGCCGTCGAACACCGGAACGGGATCGGCGAATCTGATGTTGCGGCCGCTGTCCCGCAGTTTCGTCACCTCCTGGGACTGCAGGTCGTGGAGCTGGCCGGCGATGCCGCGGAACCACGTGATCGAACTGCTGCCGAAGAGCGCGGTGCAGGGCGCGGCGTTTTCGATCGGTTGCGGGTAGCCCATGAACAGCAGGGCCGCGTTCGGTGCGGCCGCCATCACGTTGTCGATGGTCTTTTCCATGTCCGGTATGACATTGCTGGTCAACAACGCCGGAATGGTCTGGGAAACCGGCTTGCCGTCGTTGTCGAGTGACATGTCGGCGCACGAACCACCGACGTGCGCCGGAAAGTAGGTCACGCAATTGTTGAGGATGTCCGTGAACCGTGCGTCGTTCCCGCCGATCGACAGCGTGACCAGGTTCGTGTACTGGTCGAGATAGCCTTGGTCGAGCTGGGCGGGTTCACCGTATTCGCCGGCGTCGCCCCGCCACAGGTTGTGACCACGCGCGCCTTGGCAAGCCGTCATGTGGTAATCGAGTGACGGGTCGAAGGTGTCCGCCCGGCTGCCGATGCTCTGCCCCGGGTTGTCGCTCAGCTTGCCGAGGCGTGACCACGCATCACTGGACCGGTGGCACGCGTTGCGCAGGGTCTTGTCGTTGCCGTCGTGGTCGCTTTCCCGGTAGTAGGCCCAGGAATCGTCGGGCGTGACCCCTTCGCCGGACGAGTACGAGTCGCCCATCGCGACGATCTGGTTCGCGGGCTTGCCGGGCAGTGGCTGGAAGGCGACGGCGTCCCAGGAGACGTCGTCGACGCCGTTGGGCAGGTCACCGATGTAGTTCGCGTGCGTCAGGTTGTCCAGGGAGACACTGGGGACGCCGGCGAACTTGAACGCGCCGAGCGAACGCCAGCTGCCCGCTTGGGGATGCCGGTTCTCGTCGAGGTAACCCCCTTCCGAGACCGAGCGCAGGGGTGAGGTGCTGTCCGAGCCGTTGACCCGGTACCACGCCTGCGGGGTGGTCGCGCCGTGGTCCGGGACGTACACGAGCACCCGGGCCCAGCCGTTGATCGGCTGGTCGAGCGTCCACGTCCCGGTGACCTTGTGCTTGGCGTTGACCAGGGTGTCCTTCCAGGTGTGGGCGAACCAGAAGTGCCCGCGGTAGCCGGTGTCGAGCTGGTGGAAGTCGATCTTCGACGGGTAGTTGCCGGCGTTGTCGGGGGCGAAGCTGAACGTCAGGGAGCCGTGGCTGACCGCACCCGCGCCGCAGCCGTTCCTGGTGCGGGTGCCGGGCGCGACGTCGTCGACGATCAGGAAGCCACCCGAACCCGGCGGGGTCGAGCAGTCCGATCGGTAGAACTGCCCCGGCTGGGGTTCGGCTTCGCCCGGCGAGTGGATCACCGCTTCCGTGCCGAGCAGAGCGGCACTGGGCTGCCACGTCGACGACGCGTGCCAGAAGCAGGCGAGGTCGTCGCGGAGGCAGTGGCTGGCCACGGTGCCCGGGAAGTTGCCGGGTACGTGGGTCTTGGCCGGGTCGCAACCGTTCTGCGCGGGTGCGCAGAACGTCAGGAGGGCCGGAACGCTCGGCTTCCCGTTCGGGAACGCGGCCTTCACGAAGGTGGCGCTGTACTGGCCCGCCGACCAGTTGTAGCGGACCAGCGAGTTCTTCGCGAAGCCGATGACCCGCTCCGGGTAGGTCCAGTCGGCCGGGTGCTTGGCGTCGTTGCAGTTGCCTCCTGTGTCCTGTTGTTCCGTCTTGCAGCTGGTCAGGTTGTCCAGGAAGCCCTTGCGGTCCTGGATCAGGTCCTGGTTGGCCATGTTGTTGGACCAGCCGAGCCCGTAGACGTCCGGGTGGCTGTTGGGGTCGGTCGGGTCGTTCAGCTTGTGCCAGCCGCTGTTGTACGCCCAGAGCGCGAACCACCAGTTTTCGATGTACCGCGGGTCGGCGTTGTTCGCGACCACCCCGAGGTCCTTCATCTGGTTCCACTTGTCGATGAGGATGTTCAGCCCGGCGGCGATGTTGGCGGCGTAGTCCACGGTGAGCGCGACCTGCTGGTCGTGGCTGTACACCGTGGTTCCGTCGCCCACGGTCATTCCGGTGGTGACCTGGGTCGCGCCGTAGCCGCAGTCGGCTTTGGCGAAGTTCACCGAGTCGACGCCGACGTTGCGGCCGTAGAAGCCGCCCTGCTCGAAGTTCGCGCTTTCGCCGTCGACGGCGTGCGGGCTCGCCTGCCACATGTTGGACTCCTGGGCCATGATGCCCAGCAGGACCTGCGCCGGCACCAGGCCGCCGCCGCGAAGGGCGTGCATCGGGAAGAGCCCCTGCGGGGTGTAGGCCGGGAGGGCGGAACCGTTGTACCCGGCCGGGCGGGCCACCGTGAGCGCGCCCTTGACGGCGAGGTCCGCGGCCCACTCGGCCATCTGCGGCGTTTCCTGCAGCGACTGGATGCGCGGATCGTTGCGCGGGATCGCGCACTTGCGGTTCGGGTCCGTGGTGTCGTCGCCGGTGCCGGACGGCTGAGCGCCACCGGGTCCTGCGGTCTTCGCGACGGCGGGCGAGTCGGCGCTGCCCTGTTCCGGGTGCAGCGCGGCGGGGGCCACCTCGAACTTCGGCTCGGCGCCGGTCGACAGGACCCGCGCGGCGATCCGCACCGGCGTGACGCCGGCGGGCCGCGGTGCGGATCCCGGTGCGGCGGGGTCGCCGGGCAGCGCGGAATCGACGCCGAGGGCGCCGGTGGTCGAGAGCTCCGAGTCGGCGGGCACCTTCGCCGCCTGCCAGCCCGCGGGCGCGGACGGCATCGCGGCGTCCGGCCCCTGCAGGAACACCCGGCCGGCGGAGCCGTGCAACTGGACCGAGCCCTGCGGTGCCTCGGTGACGACCGCGTCGACGCCGTCGGCGTACCGGTGGACAGCGGTCTCGGAGGCGGTCTGGGTCTGGTAGCCGACCCCACCGGAGGCGTCCACGACCAGCCGGAACGCGCCACCGGGCGTGTACGCCACCGGCTTGACCGCGCCGTCGGCGCCGACGGACACGAGGTTGTCGCCCTTGGCCGCGACGACACCCTTGCCGGTGGGGACGGCGGACGTCACCTGGCCGACGGTGTCCACAGTGGACGTGATGCGGCCGGCCGCGGCGTCCACGGTGAACAGCCGGGAGACGTACTGGCCCTTGCGGGCGAAGTTCTGGGTGAGCATCGCCTGCTCGCCGGCGCCGCAGCCCGGGTTGTAGTAGGCGATGGACACGGGCTCCGGGAGTTTCGTGACCGCACCGGTGTCCAGGTCGACGACCGCGGCGAGCGCACCGTGGTGGTAGCGGTCCTCGTCGTTCACGAGCTGACGCGGCGCGTAGACGACCACGGCCCGCTTCCCCGACGAGGTGACGCAGGTCCGGCCGATCCACCGGTCGGTGTCCGTGCCCGTTTCGGTCAGGGTGGCGGCGGTGCGCCAGGCGTAGCCGTCCTTGGCGTCGGCGACCAGGACGTGGAAGCCCGAGGCGTCCCCGTTGCTGGTCACGGCCCGGTCGGGGGAGCCGGCCCAGCCCGTTCCGAGCACTTCGGACCGCTGTGCGGCCGGAACGGACGAAGCGGCCGGGGCTTCGGCGCCCACCGAGCCGGTCGGCCCGGACGGCGGTGCGGCCTCGGCGGCGGGTGCGGTGATCATCGCGCAGGCCACGGCAGCAGCCGCGGCCGAAGGTAGCGAGCGCAGTCTTCGACGCGCGGTTCGGTGGACAGGAAGCATGGGGGATACCTACCTCGAAGCGAGAGAGCGGCAGCGGAAAAAGTGCCGGGGTGCGTCGTTTCCGAAAAAAACGCGGCGCGCCCGGAATTCCGGCAAAGGCGACGGCCGGCCGGCGAATTGCGTTGCGAATGCGGTCGCGGGCCACGGAAGGAGCGATCGCTCCTGTGTTCGACGGCCGGATCGGCGCTCGGCGGCGCCGCATGCTCACCCCCTCCCCAGGGTTGGCGGCCACGCTCGAACCCGCAGGCGTTGCTGCAGGTCATGGCAGTAAACACCGGGCGGGCGCTGGTGATCAAGGGGCCGTAAGAGTGGTGTGAGGTCACCGCCTGCGACGTGGCGCGGCGAGTCTGCCGTCACTCGAACGGCCGATTGAGCAAAAGTTGTGCGGCGTGGATAACTTGGGCCGGGGAGGAATGGCGTAGGCCCGCTCGGTCGGGCCGAAGATTGTGCCGAATCGCCCTGCATGTCCGTTTTATCGCGGCGAATCGCGGCCTGCCGCGGTGGTATCGGAAAACGCCGCTGGAAATCTGTCACGGAAAGGTGATCATGCACAGGGTCAAGCGAGTGCTCGGGGTGTTGACGGCAGTGGCCGCCGTACTGGTCGGCTCGGGCGGGGTCGCGCTGGCCTCGAACGACTCCGTGGAAAGCGTGACGTCGTGCCCGGACTGGCTGCGCGGCTATCCCTCGTGCGCCAACACGCTCACGTCGGTCAACCTGCGGACCGGTGCGAGTTCGAAGAGCGGCTACATCCTCACCATGCCCGGCGACTACCCCTTTTCGCTCGGCTGCTGGACGACCGGGGAGCCGATCAACGGCGACAGCGTCTGGTACTACGGCCTTTACCAGCACGACGAGAACGCCGTTCCGGTCTGGACCTACGGCTGGGTGACCGGCTACTGGCTGGCCACCGGGCACGACCCCGCGCCGGGGATCGCGCACTGCTGAGCGGGAACAGCCGAGCGGGCCACGGCGGTTCGTGCCGTGGCTCGCTCGAGGATTTCGGCCAGGGGGCGTTGGGCCCATTTTGGGAATGCGTCTCCGAGTGCGGTCGTCGAATTGCGGGGAATGTCGCCGAAAAGTGGTTCAAACCAGCCGTTCAAACCCTCCTCGGGCCGAGGTGACCGCAGCGGCTCGAACGGCATCGCCACAGCGTGCGTCACTCGATCGGTGGATTGAGGAAATGCTGCCGCGCGCGGCTATGCTCCGTTCGGGAGGAGGGGGCGGTGCCCCTCGAATGGGCACCGGTCGTCGAGCCGTCGGCTCATTCTCGACTCTCGTTCGCGGTAGTTCCCCGGTGAATCGAGGATTTGATGCGCATAATTTCCGGAAAAGCGTCGGCGCTGGCCGCCGCGCTGGCTGCGGTGGCGGCCGTGCTCGTCCCGGCGGGGACGGCGTCGGCGAGTGTCGCCGACTGCGCCGGCGGCGCCAACGGCTTCATCGACATCTCCGACGACGGTGCGGCCGACTACCGCCCGGTCGGGCCCGAGCTCCTCTGGTCCGACGGGACCCGGGTGAACCTGTTCTTCGGCACGTTCGGCGGGCGGACGCGCGGGTACGCCGAGCTGTGGAACGGCACCTGGAACGTGCCGGTGACCGGCACGGTCTGGATGGACTGGTCGCGCGACGGCGGCCGGACCTGGCTCCAGTGCGGCCCCTTCGGCAACCCCAAGAACAAGGCCAGCATCACCTCGGCGGCCCAGCTGACGAACCCGAGCACCAGCTGGGTGTTCCGGGCGGGCGGCTACCACAACGGGCAGCAGATCCTCACCGGCTGGTACTGAGCGGAAAAGCCGGAAGGGGCCCGCGTGCGCCGCGGACCCCTTCCGGCTTTCGCGACGGCTACCGGGCGCCGCCGCCCATGTACTGCGGATCCGGCTGCGGTAGCTCCTGGATCGGCTGACTGGCGTCCATGATGTTCTTCATCGCGCCGAACCAGGTGCGGGCCGGGGTCTTGCCACCGAAGATGTTGCCGCTCGGGCACACGCGGACGTTGCCCGGGCCGGCGTCGCAGATACCGCCCTGGCCGCCGCCGAACTTGAACGTCATCGCCGCGCCCGCGAGCTGGGGCGTGCCGCCGACGAAGGTCGCCGAGACGTTGCCCTGCGTGGTGCCCGTCTTGCCGATCATCGGCCGGTTCCAGCCGACGCTGTTGGCCGCCTGGAACGACGTGCCGCCCGCCTGGTCGTCCTTGCTCATGCCCACGGCGAGGGTGTTCGCCAGCGGTTCGGGCACGGCCTGCTCGCACGGCGCTTCCTTGACCGGCACCGGTTTGCCGTTGCGGTCGGTCACCCCGCCGATCGGCGTCGGCGGGCACCAGACGCCGCCGGAGAGGATGGTCGCCGCGACGTTGCCGAGTTCCAGGCCGCTCAGCGGGCTGAAGCCCAGGGTGAACGCGCCGAAGCCCGCCCAGCCGGGGCGTGGGCCGTAGTACTCGGCCTGGCTTTGGCTCTTCTCGGCCTTGTCCGACTTCGGGTCGACCGTGCCGCCGCCGATGTTGCTCGCCATGGTGTCGCGCATGCCGAGGCGCCGGGCCATGTCGATGCCGGGACCGGTGCTGCCGAGCCGGTCCTCCAGCTCGACGAACGTGGTGTTGGGCGAGGTGGCCAACGCCGTCTGGACCGTCGCGCCCTGGGCGATCCGGCTGTAGTCGGCGGCGTTCCCCACGCAGTACCAGTTCGAGTTGCCGGCCTTCGGGCAGGTCTTCGCGCCACCCAGGAACACGTGCGAGGTGTAGGACTCCGGCACCTCCACCGGTGTGTAGATCCCGGCGAGCCCCTTCTCCAGCGCCGCCGCCGTGGTGAAGATCTTGTACGTCGACCCCGCGCCACCGGTGTTGTACACGCCGGTGGGCAGGGCATACGTCGTCTGTCCCGCGCCCTGGTCCTGGCCGTAGTCGCGGTTCGAGGCCAGTGCCACCACCTCGTGCCGGTTCTTGCCCGGTTTCACCAGCGACAACGTGTTCGCCACGTACGGCTGGGTCTTCTTGACCTGCGCCTCCGCCGAGACCTTCGCCTCGTGGTTGGCGCGCTCGTCCAGCGTGCTCTTGATGGTGTAGCCGCCGGTGTAGAGCTGGTCCTTGGTCATCCCGCCGGCCTTGAGGAGGTAGTCCTCGACGTACTGGCAGAAGAAGCCCGCCTCCGGGCCCGCGCCGATGCAGTTGGCCGGCGGCTTCTTCGGGGTGTCCGCGACCACGCCCAGCGGCTCGCCCTTGAAGCGGTCCGCGTCGGCCTTGGCCAGCTTCTTGTTGTCCACCATCCGGTCGAGCACCAGGTTGCGGCGCGCGGTGGCCTTGTCCGGGTGCTTCCACGGGTCGTTGTTGATCGGGTTGTTCACCAGGCCGGCCAGCAGCGCCGCCTGCGGCACGGTGAGCTTCTCCGGGGTCGTGTCGAAGTACGCGTGCGCCGCCGCGCCGATGCCGTAGATCTGCCGGGAGAACTCGACGATGTTGAGGTAGCCGGCCAGGATCTGCTGCTTGGTCAGCTTCGTCTCGAGCTGGATCGCGATCCGCGCTTCCTTGAGCTTGCGGGCGATCGACTGCTCCTGGGCCTTCTTCTGGCCGATCGTGTCGGTCCGGTAGACGACGTTGATCAGGTAGTTCTTCACGTACTGCTGGGTCAGCGTCGAGGCGCCCTGGGTGTCGGCGCCGGTGGTGTTGCTGACGGCCGCGCGCAGCGTGCCCTGCCAGTCGACGCCGTGGTGGTCGTAGAACCGCTTGTCCTCGACCGACACCAGGGCCCACTTCATGGCCTCGTTGATCTGGTTCTCGGTGATCGGCAGCCGGTACTGGTCGTACAGGGTCGCGATCGGCTTGCCGGTGCTGTCGGTGACCGTCGTCACCAGCGGCGGTGGGATGTCCGCGAGATCGGAGGAGGTCTTCTCCACCGTCTCGCTGGCCTGGTTCGACATGACACCGGCGGCCCCCACGACCGGGAAGAGCATGCCGGCGACGAGCACCCCCGCGAGCAGACAGAGGCCGATGAGCTTGAACAAACCATCCGCTTTTCGCACGAGGGCCAGGCTACCCGGAGTGAGTCAGGCGCCGGTGACGCCGTGTCTCCGCAGGTGTGAATTCAGTGACAAAACAGACCCCCTTCGGTGACAACTGGTAACGGAAGGCATTCTGGGTCTCGACGGGGGGAACCGACGGCCCCTACAGTCCGTCAACGTCTCACGAAGACAAGCCGTCGGATGGATCAACGCGGGTGGGAGCTCGCCTGGTCCGAACGGCGGCACCGGCACCGGGGAGGTGCCCGGGTAACCGACGTGAGCTGAGGGAGACACGCTCGCGGGGGCAAGGGAGCGCAGTGCCTTTCCCCGCTGGTGCGTCGATCACCAGGGTAGGGAGCTGGGGGTATGGAAACCAACCAGTCGAGCTGGCGAATCAACGCGTCCTGCCGGGACGCCGATCCGGACGGCCTGTTCGTCCGGGGTGCGGAGCAGAACCGGGCGAAAGCCGTCTGCATGGGCTGCCCGGTCCGCACGGAATGCCTCGCCGAAGCGCTCGACGGCCGGATCAACTTCGGCGTCTGGGGCGGCATGACCGAACGGGAGCGGCGAGCCCTGCTGCGCCGCCGTCCCGACGTGGAGAGCTGGGCGGACCTGCTCGAAGCGGCCAAGCGGGACGCGAAGGAGCGGGTCAAGGTCGGCTGAGCGGCCGCGGGCGGTGCGGTCCTGCTGCCGCGCCGCCCGTGCCGCTTCAGCCGGCGAGCTTCACGCCGATGTCGCGCAGGCCGTCGAGGTCGTGCACGTCGCCGGCCAGCGCGGGCACCCGGGCCAGCGCCACTTCGGGGTGGGCCCGGGTGAACCGGGCGAGCAGCCGTTCTTCGCGCGCGGCCAGGCCGACCCGGTCGGCGTGCAGCCGCAGCACCGCCTCGGCCAGCGGGGCGTTCGTGTCGCCCTCCTGCAGCGACTCGGCCGCCGCCAGCGCCTCCGCGCCCGACAGCTTCGCCAGCACCGGGTGCGTCCGGTTCGCGATCAACCCCGCCAGCGGCATCGACTCCGACGACAGCCGCTCCACGAAGTAGGACGCTTCGCGCAGCGCGTCCGGCTCCGGCGCGGCCACGACCAGGAACGACGTCCCGGACGAGCGCAGCAGCTCCGCTGTCTTGCGGGCGCGCTCGCGGAAACCGCCGAACATGCTGTCGAAGGCCTGCATGAACGCCGACGCGTCGGTCAGCAGCTGGCCGCCGATGATCGTCGACACGGCCTTGGCGAACATCGAGAACCCGGCGTTGACGACCTTGCGCAGGCCCCAGCCGCCGGCCTTCGCCGGGGCGGTGAGCAGCCGGATCATCCGGCCGTCCAACGCGGAGGAAAGCCGCGTCGGCGCGTCGAGGAAGTCCAGAGCGGACCGGCTCGGCGGGGTGTCCACGATGATCAGGTCCCACTCGCCGGTGGCGGCGAGCTGGCCCAGCTTCTCCATCGCCATGTACTCCTGCGTGCCGGAGAACGACGTGGAAATCGTCTGGTAGAAGGGGTTCTGGAGCAGCTGCTCGGCGCGTTCCGGGCCGGCGTGCACGCGCACCATGTCGTCGAAGGTGCGGCGCATGTCGAGCATCATCGCCCAGAGCTCGCCCTTCGGCTCGAACCCCTCGACCTGCACCTGCCTCGGGTGGTTGCCGAGTTCGCGCAGGCCGAGCGCCTGCGCCAGCCGTCGTGCCGGGTCGATCGTCAGCACCACGGTCTGGCGGCCGCGCTCGGCGGCGCGCAGGGCCAGCGCCGCGGCCGTGGTCGTCTTGCCGACGCCACCGGAGCCGCAGCAGACGATCACGCGGCTTTCCGGGTCGTCCAGCAGTGCGTCGATGTCGATGGTGGTCACAACCGCACCCCCTGGTCGGTCAGGGCTTCGGCCAGGTCGTAGAGGGCGGCGACGTCGATGCCGTCGGTCATGTCCGGCAGCTCGAGGGTCGGCAGATCGGCCTCGGCGAGCTGCTCGCGCGCCCGCTGCTCGGCGGCCACCCGCACGGCATGTTCGACAGTTTCTTCTACAAGCGCGTCCAACGTGTCGTCCGGCAGCTTCAGCCCGGCCGACGCGAGCCCGGTCCGGACGCGGGAGGCGTCGACGCGCCCGTCCGCGGCGGCGGTCACCGACCGGGCGGGCAACCGCGGCGGCCGGACCCGGTTGACCAGCACCGCGCCCGGGCGCAGGTCGGCGCCGTCCAGCTCGGCCACGGCCTCGACGGTCTCGCGCACCGGCATCTCCTCCAGCAGCGTGGCCAGGTGCACGGCGGTCTCCCCGGAGTGCAGCAGGCGGACGACGCCGTCGGCCTGGCCGCGGATCGGGCCGGTCTTCGCGAGGTCGGTCAGCGCCTTGGTGACGTCGAGGAACTTGACGACCCGGCCGGTCGGCGGCGAGTCGACGACGACGGCGTCGTAGGTGTGCCGCCCGTCGGACTCGGTCCGGCCGACGCACTCCTTGATCTTCCCGGTGAGCAGGACGTCCCGCAGGCCCGGCGCGAGCGTGGTCGCGAACTCGATCGCGCCCATCCGCCGCAGCGTCCGGCCGGCGAAGCCGAGGTTGTAGAACATTTCGAAGTACTCGAGCAGCGCGGCCTCGACGTCGATGTGCAGCGCGCGCAGCTCGCCGCCGCCCGGGACGGACGCGATGCGCTGCTCGGCGTAGGGCAGCGGCTCGGTGTCGAAGAGCTGGGCGATGCCCTGCCGGCCCTCGACCTCGATGAGCAGCACCCGACGGCCTTCGCGGGCGAGCGCGAGGCCGAGCGCGGCGGCCAGCGTCGTCTTGCCCGTCCCGCCCTTGCCGGTGACGAAGTGCAGCCGGGCGCGGGCAAGCTCGTCGGTCCAGCCGGCATGGGAAATGGTCACTTCTGCACCCTAATTCAGCGCTCAACCGGCCAGCAGCATGACGCCCGCCGCAGCGGCGACGGCCGCGACGAGTGCCCAGCTCACGAGGCCGGGCAGCACGGTGAGGGTGAGCACGCCCACGACCACCACGAGGGTGAAGGTGATCACCCCGCCGAGCGCGACCTGGCCGGAGTTCTGCGTCCGGTCGCGCACCTTCGCCATCACGACGAGCGCCAGCGGCAGCCCGGCCGCCGCGAGCAGCGCCGTCACGATCACGCGCCACGTTTCCACGCCGCCCACGCTAGCGTGAGATGAACCACACCCCGGCGCGTCGCGGCCGGTTTTCCGGCGGCCGTCCCAGGCGGTCTTGCCCGCTTGGCTACGCTCGGCGGCTATGAGCGCCACCAAGTGGGAGTACGCCACCGTCCCTCTGCTGATCCACGCCACGAAGCAGATCCTCGACCAGTGGGGCGAGGACGGCTGGGAGCTGGTCACCGTGCTGCCGAACCCGAGCGGCGAGCAGCACGTCGCCTACCTGAAGCGTCCGAAGGGCTGACCCGGTGAGCTGGAGCGAACGGCTGAAGGAGCTCGGCATCGAGCTGCCCGGCGTCGCGGCCCCGCTGGCCGCGTACGTGCCCGCCGTCCAGAGCGGGAAGCACGTCTACACCTCCGGCCAGCTGCCCTTCGTCGACGGCGTGCTCGCCGCGACCGGCAAGGTCGGCGCGGAGATCAGCCCCGAAGAGGCGAAGGGCCACGCCCGCACGTCGGCGCTCAACGCGCTCGCGGCCGTGCACGCCCTGGTCGGCATTGACAACGTCGCGCGGATCGTCAAGGTTGTCGGCTTCGTGGCTTCCGCGGAAGGCTTCACCGGTCAGCCTGCGGTCGTCAACGGCGCGTCCGAACTGCTCGGCGAGGTCTTCGGCGACGCGGGCATCCACGCCCGCTCGGCCGTCGGCGTCGCGGAGCTGCCCATCGGCTCGCCGGTGGAGGTCGAACTGATCGTGGAGGTGCAGTGATGGACCCGGACATCGAGCAGGCCACCCACGAGCTGCTGCTCCGGCTGGCCGGGCGGCTGCCCGACCAGCTGCTGTGGCGGTTCCGCGACTGGCTCGGCGAGGGCGCCATGGGCACCCTCGCGCGCACCCTGCCGAGGTCTTTGCTTAAGCACAGGATCGACCTCGACCAAACGGAGTACCGGCTGCTCGTGGCCGGTCTCATCCCGCACGGCGCCGACTGGCACCAGGTCAGTTCGACGCTGGGGGTAGACGACGTCACCGAGAACCGGTACACATTCACGTCGAGTGCGCCCGAATGGGTTAACTCGGTCGACTCCGTGTCCGTGTTGATCCACGCAACGTTGCGCGGTCGCCCGGACGTGGGGGAAGTGCGGCAGAGCTGGCGACACGTCGGTGTGGTCGGGCAGGGCACCGCGAAGCGGGTCCTGCTGATCACCGCGCTGACGGGGCTGCCGAGGTTGACCGGCGAACTGCAGCGGGTGCTGCGGGTCCTGGGCGACGAAGAGCCCAGCGTCGAAGTCATCCCGCCGCGCTTCGACCTGCCGGGGTACCACCGGGCCGCGCTGGCCGACTCAGAGCTGGTCTGCGTGGGCGCCGTGGCGGGGACCCGGCTAGTAGCCGCATAACGCTCGCCCGCCAGCGAGCTGGGAGGGAGCAAGGCAATGGTGGAGGTCCACGACGGCCCGCCCATGGACGGGTTCTCGGTGCCCCTGCGCCTGCACAACCTGTTACTGGCCCTGGCGGGCCGGATCGACGACAGCGCGCTCACCGAAGCGCGTGAGCTGATCGCCCGGGCCCACATCGACGAGGCGGTCGAGCTGACCACCGGCACGCTCATCGCGGGCCGGATCCCGGTCAGCTCCGCCGAGCAGCGCGAGCTCGCGCTCGTCCTCGAGATGAGCCGGTCGGACGCGACGCTGGCGAACGACCTGCTGGTCGACGAGACCGAGCCGGTCAACACGCACCGGTTCAGCGGCGAGAACTCCCCGGAGTTCGGCATCGCCGAGGCGCTCGACCGGACGCTGCAGGTGCTGCCGGACGTCCGCTCGGTGCACGCGGTGTGGCGCAACACCCCGGCCGGCAGCGTGCCGGGCGCGCTGCCGCAGCGGGTGGTCCTCGTCGAGCTGGGGCCGGAGGGCAACCCGCCGGCCGTCGCGTTCCGCGTCGACACGGCGCTGCGCCGGGCCGGGATCCACTCGGTCGTCGAGGTCAGCGGTCCGGGTGTCGCGCACTCCGAGTACCACCAGGCCGCCTCGGCCGCCGCGTCGCCGGCCTGGGTGACCGGGAGCACGACGTCGAGTTCGTCGTCCTTTCGGCCGGAGCCGGTCGCCAAGCCGCCGGCCCCGGTGACGTCGGAGCCGGTCGCGGAGTCGGGCAGCCGGCACAGCATGCGGTCGAGCAGCACCACGACGGCGCCGGCCGAGCCGGTTGCCCCGGTGGTGCCGATCGTGTCGCCGTCGCCCGCCGCCGAGCCGCCCCGCAAGGCGCGGTCGGAGACGCGGGCGGAGCGCACCGCCGACCTGACCCCGGCCGAGGTGGCGCAGCTGCGGCAGGCGCTGGCCGAGGACCCGGAGAAGGGCCGCGAGATCGCCGCGGGCAAGCCGTCGATGCACGAGGTCGTCGAGCTGCCGGCGCTGGACCTGGACGACCCGAGCCTGAGCGAGCGCGACCGGGCGCTGCTGCGCGAGCTGCACGCCGAGCTGGCCGAGCGCGAGCGGGCCGAGGCGGCGAAGATGCGGCTCAACGGCGCGTCCCGCTCCGGTGGCGACCAGCGCGGCTGGACCGCCCCGTAGGACTCTGTTCACGAGAAGGCGGCACTTCCCCTCCGGGAGGTGCCGCCTTTTCCGTGTCCGGCGTGCCACAACTGCGCGACGGGACGTCGGGTGGCGGAGGTATGTTGCCGAGGTGGAGCAGCCAAAGGAGTTTGTCTTCGACATCCCGGTCGGCGCGGGGGTGGCCACCCGCGCCAACGCCGACGGCCCGCCGGCGACGCCGAAGGACGCGGCCACGGTGATCCTGGTCCGGGACGGCGCCGACGGCGTCGAGGTCTTCCTCCAGCACCGGGTCAAGGGCATGCCGTTCGCGGGCGGGATGACCGTGTTCCCCGGCGGCGGGGTCGACCGGCGCGACGCCGACACGTCGGTGGCGTGGGCCGGGCCCGAGCCGTCGTGGTGGGCCTCGCGGTTCGGCTGCGACGAAGCCCTCGCGCGGGCGTTGACCTGCGCGGCGGTGCGCGAGACGTTCGAGGAGTCCGGCGTGCTGCTCGCGGGCGGCGCGGACGCGGTGCTCACCGACGTCACGCCGTACGCGGCGGCCCGGCAGGCCCTGGAGACGCGGGAGGTGTCGCTGGCCGGGTTCCTCGCCGACGCGGGCCTGACGCTGCGGGCCGACCTGCTGCGGCCGTGGGCGCACTGGATCACGCCCGAGCAGGAGCCGCGCCGCTACGACACCCGGTTCTACGTCGCCAAGCTGCCCGAGGGCCAGGAGGCCGACGGCGCGACGTCGGAGGCCTCGAGCTCCGGCTGGCAGCGTCCCGAAGACGCCATCGCCGACGCGCGCGAAGGCCGCCGGATGCTGATGCCGCCGACGTGGCTGACGCTGAGCGAGCTGGCGGAGTTCGCCACCGCCGACGACGTGCTGGACGCGCCGCGCGAGATCGTCCGGATCGCGCCCACGCTGGTGCGTGAGAACGGCCACGTCCGAGTCGTCCTGGAGCCGCGATGAGCGCCCCGGCCTACGGCGTGCTGCGCCAGGTCTCCGAGACGGCTTCGGTGCTGCTGGAGAACAACCCGTCGTCGATGACGCTCGAAGGCACCAACAGCTGGGTGCTGCGGGCGGCACCGTCGAGCCCGGCGGTGGTCGTCGACCCGGGCTACCGCGACCTCGAGCACCTCGAGCTGCTGGCCTCGGTCGCTCCGGTCGAGCTGGTCGTGCTCACGCACCACCACCCCGACCACGCGGAGGGCGCGCCGTGGTTCGCCGAGCGCGTCGGCGCGCCGGTGCGGGCGTTCGATCCCGCCCTGTGCGTGGGCGCTTCGTCCTTTGTGGACGGCGAAGTGATCTCGGCGGGCGGGCTTTCCCTTCGTGTCCTGCACACGCCGGGCCACACCGACGACTCGGTGTCCCTCGTGGTCGGTTCGCAGGTGCTGACCGGCGACACCATCCTCGGGCGCGGCACGACGGTGCTGCACGACCTCGGCGACTACCTGCGTTCCCTGCGGAAGCTGATCGAGCTGCCGGCCGGGACGGTCGGCCTGCCCGGCCACGGTCCGGAGCTCCCCGATCTGCCCGCGACCGCGCGCGAGTACCTTGCCCATCGGGAACAGCGGCTGGACCAGGTGCGTTCGGCCTTGGAGACGCTCGGGGCGGACGCCACACCGCGCCAGGTCGTCGAGGTCGTGTACGCCGACGTCGACCGGGCGCTGTGGGCGCCCGCCGAGTGGAGCGTGCAGGCGCAGCTGGACTACTTGCGGTCGGAGGAGAACGGATGAGCAACGTCGAGGTCGAGTTCTACTGGCGGCCGGGGTGCGGGTTCTGCGCCGCGCTGGAGCGGCCGTTGTCGAAGAGCGGCTTCAACGTCCGGGCGATCAACATCTGGGAGGACCCGGCGGCGGCCGCGCGGGTGCGCGAGGTCGCGAACGGCAACGAGACGGTGCCGACGGTCATCGTCGGGTCGACGGCCATGGTCAACCCGTCGTTCGCCGAGGTCGAGGCGGCGGTCAAGGCAGCTTCGGCGGGCTGAGCGCGGCGGGCCGCTCCCCGTGGAGGAAGGCGGCCCACACTGCGCGCAGGCCGGTCTCGTGCTCGAGGCCCTTCGGGGCCCCTTCGAGCATCGGCGCGTCCCAGACGTCGTGGGTGCCGAAGAGGAACGGGATGTCGAGGCAGTGGCAGGCGCCGAACCGGTTTCCGGGCGCCTGCCAGTCGAAGCGGTAGGTGAAGGCGCCGAGCTTCTCGACCAACCGGTCGCTGGTGAAGAAGCCGTTCGCCGCGTCGATGGTTTCCTGCGGCGCGTCGGGGACGAAGGCGCGGAGTTCTTCGCGGGTCCAGCTGATCAGGGCGGGCCCTTCGGGCGCGGCTTCGATGAGGTCGTGCGCGACGAGGTCGTCGTCGGCGACCAGCTGGAACGGCGGTTCGATCGAGCCGGGCCTGCCGGGGACCGAAACCTGCGCGGCCAGCAGCTGTTCCACCGGGGCGGTCCGGAGGGCCGCCAGCGCGCTGGCGGTCCGGTTCGCTTCCTCCCTGGTGGCGGGGCGCATGCCGAGGGGCGCACTCTGCAGGGCGATCCGTTTGATGAGCCCTCTCGTCCGCGGCGACGACCAGAGGGCGAGCGTCGACTGCGCACCGGCCGACTGCCCGCCGAGGGTGACTTCGGCCGGGTTCCCGCCGAACGCGGCGATGTTGTCCCGCACCCACTCCAGGGCGGCGAGCTGGTCCCGGAGCCCGAGGTTCGGCGGCACGCCGTCCAGCGCGGCGAAGCCGAGGGCGCCGAGCCGGTAGTTGAGCGTCACGACCACGGCGTCGGCGTCACGGGCCAGGCGCGTGCCGGTGTACCAGACCTGGCCGCCCGAGCCGCTGGAGAACCCGCCGCCGTGGATCCACACGAGCACCGGCCGGTTCCCGGTGGTCGACGGCGTGAAGACGTTGAGGAAGAGGCAGTCTTCGCGCTGCGGCAGTGGCATCGGCCCGAGGGCGTGCTCCAGGCGTGACGGTGGCTGCGGCGCCGCCGGTCCTGCTTCGAGCGCGTCTTCGACACCGCTCCACGGCTTCGGCGGGATCGGGGCTTCGAAGCGTTTCGCGGTGGCGTAGCGGATTCCCTTGAACGTGCCGTGCGCGCCGCGGACCCGGCCGCTGGTGGTTTCGACGATCATCGTGCCTCCTCGAAGAACACCGCGGCACCGAAGGCGTCTTCGGCGCGGACGAAGAACCCGCGGTCGTGGGTGGTGGTCGGGACGTGCTCCTCGATCAGCTTCCGCGCTTTCGCGAGATCCGCCACCACGACCCCGTGGGCGGCGAAGTACGGCAGCTTCCGCGGGGTTTCGCCGGGCAGGACGGCGTCGAGGTCGCTCACCCCGATGATGTCGACCAGCCGCCGGCCGCCGGTGATCACGTCGTAGCGCTGCCGGTAGGCGGCTGTTTCGCCGTCCGGGACCACGAGGACGATCCCCGCGACGCCGCGGGCGCCGTTGGGGTGATCGAGGTAGCGCGGCTGGTGGAGGTACTCCGGCGTGAGGTGCTCGGCGGTGTGGAGGATGCCCTCGGGGCTCCGGTCCCGTCTGATGTGGACACTGCGGAACCGCGCGGTGCGGGTGCCTTCGGGCAGGTCCACGTCGCGTTGCAGCTTCAGGACTCCTGAATTCGAGAGGCCGGCTTCGCGGAGCCTCGTTGCCGCCTCCTCGGAGTCGTCGACACCGAAGGAGACGCCGTGGAGGCCGTCACCCCGGGCGTCGAGGATCGGCAGGACCCGCCACGGATCGCCGGTCGTCTCGTCGACGATGCCGATCAGTTCGAGGAACGAGCCACCGAAGTAGGCACAGCGGTTCGCGGTGCAGCTCGGCACCGGCTCGCTGTCGCCGGTGGGAGCGGCGAAGTGCCGCGACTGCGGGCTCAGCGTGAAGCCGAGTTGTTCGTAGCGCCGCCAGGTTTCCCCGTGGCGGCGGGTCAGGAAGACCGTGTGGTCGATGTTCATCCTTTCAGCGTGGGCGGCTCCGCACCGGCGTTCCATCCATGACGAGATCGTGCACGGAATCCGACATCTCCTAGGCTGATCTGGTGGAATCCGGCCTGCTCGACAGTCTCGACCGCCGCCTGGCGCACGCGTTGCAGCTGGACGGCCGGGCGTCGTTCAGCACGATCGCGGCGGTGCTGGGGGTGTCGGACCAGACGGTGGCGCGCCGGTACCGGAAGCTGCGGTCGTCCGGGGTGCTGCGGGTGGTGGGCGTGCCGGAGGCGGCCCCGCTGGGGCAGGTCCACTGGCTGGTCCGCCTCGGCTGCGTCCCGGACGCGGCGGCCCCGATCGCGGCGGCGCTGGCCCGCCGGGACGACACGCAGTGGGTGAGCCTGATGTCCGGCGGGACGGAGATCGTGTGCTTCGTCCGGGCACCGCTGCGCGAGCAGGCAGGCGGGCTGCTGCTGGGCAGGCTGCCGAAGACACCCCGGGTGGTGTCGATGACGGCGTACCGCTTGCTGCGTCGCTTCGCGGGCGGCCCGGCGGGCTGGCCGGGCCGGTCGAGCGCGTTGACTCCGGCCGAGGTCGCTGCGTTGCGCAGCACTCCGGGGTCTTCGGCCTACCGCCCGGAGCCCGGAGACACGGAACTGCTGGCTGCGTTGGCCCGCGACGGCCGTGCCGACATGTCGACATTGGCGGCGGCCTCGGGTCGTTCGGAGTCGACGGTCCGCCGACGCCTCGAGACGCTGAGGTCATCGGGAGCCCTGTACTTCGACGTCGAGGTGGACGCGGCCCTGCTGGGCTACCCCCTGACGGCGACGCTGTGGCTGACGGTCGCGCCATCGGCGTTGGAGTCAACGGGCCAGGCGCTGTCCACACACCCCCAGGTGGCCTTCGCGGCGGCAACGACGGGCCCGGCCAACCTGGTGGCGAACGTGGGCTGCCGCGACGACGCGGCGTTGTACGAGTACTTGGCCGACGACCTGGGCGGCCTGGAAGGCATCCGTCAGGTGGAGACGGCACCGATGATCCGGACGCTGAAGCGCTTCGGCACCGTGTAGCGCGGGAGCTGCCGTTTCGCGCACCGCGATCCGGCAGCTCCGCCGGCTCGCCTTCCCGGCGAGCCTGCTTCCGCACAAGCCGGAGCCCGACTGATCGGCATCGGCTGATCTACCGCGCCAGCATCGGCATCAGGTAGTACGTCAATGCCACCTCCCCGGGCTCCGCGGCCCGCAGGATGCACGCCCGCATCCCCGGCTGGATCGACAGCTCCACCCGCTCCCCGGCGAACGCCCCCAGCGCGTCGAGCAGGTACCGGGCCTGGAACGAGGGTGACGTCCGCCCGCCGCTGACGTTCGCCTTCAGGACCTCCTCCGCCTCGCCCGTGTCCTGCCGTGCGCTCGCCAAGCGGACCTGTGCGTCGCCCACCTCCACCGTCAGGACTCGCCTGTCCTCCGCGTACACGCCCACTCGGCGGACCGCCGCGGCCAGGGCGTCCGCCGGCAGTGACACCGTGGTGTCCACCGTGCCCGAGGGGATCGAGTCCTCCGACAGGAAGCCCGCGTCGAGGACCGCAGTGGCGACCAGGCCTCCCTGCCAGCTCACCCCGAAGCGGCCCGGCCCCACGTGCAGGCCCACCCGGCCTCGGGCCTGGCGGGCCGCCTCCGACAGCAGGGCCGCCGGGACCAGGACGTCGAGGGCACCCGGGGACAGCAGGGGCAGCCGGGCCACCGCCATCCGGTAGCGGTCCGACGCCGTCAACGTCAGGCCGGAACCGGCGGCCTGCAGGCGGACGCCGGTGAACAGGGGGAGCGGGTCGTCCTTGGCCGCCGTGCCCGCCACGATGCGCAACGCCGAAGCGAACGCCGCTCCGTCTACTTCGGACACCTGCGCGGGTGGGTCCGCAGGGGCCGCCGAGGTCGGCAGCAGGGGCAGCGCGAACCGGGCGTTGTCCAGCCGCAACGCCAGGCGCGTGCCCTCGACGACCAAGCGGACCAGCTCCGTGTCGAGCACCTTCAGCGTTTCCACCAACGGGGCCGCCGGGACCACTACCGCGCCGTCGGTGTGCGTGGTCGCCGGGCAGTCGAAGCGGACCGCCAGGTCCGGAGCCACGCCGGCGACCGTCAGCCCGGCCGCGTCCGCCCGCAGCCTCAGTCCGGTGCGGGACGGCAGCAGGCGTGACGCGGCCGAGACGGCCGCCGAGAGGCGGTGGGCAGGCGCGGTGACGTCCATGCCCGCAAGCTAGCGGCAGGCACCGACAAAAACCGCCGAACTACGCGTTGACCAGGGAACGCGACTCGGCCGGAGCGGCGGCGGAGCGGACCGTTCCGCGCAGCAGCCACACGACCACCGCCAGCGCCAGCCCCGCCGCGCTCGCCGCCAGGAAGGCCGCGCCCGGGCCGGCGTGCTCGACGACGTACCCGCTGATCGACTGGCCGGCCGCCAGCCCCAGCGTCACCGCCGTGAGCACCCAGCCGAACGCCTCCGCCGCCGTCCCGGACGGTGCGACCACCTCGATCGTCGTCGAGTGGGCCGTCGACTGCGGGGTGATCAGCGCGCCCGCCAGCAGCATCATCAGCGCCAGGCCCCACAGCGAAGACGGCCACGCGAGCAGCGCCACCAGCGCACCGAACCCGCCGAGCAGCACCGGCAGGCGCAGGCCCAGCTGCCGCGGCCACGGCCGCAGGCTGTAGGCGACGCCGAACGCGACCGAGCTCAGCGACCACGCCGACAGCAGCAACCCACCCGTCGAAGGGGAGCCGGCCTCGGTGGCCGCCGCCGGCACGGCGACCTCCACGAACCCGATCACCACGCCGAAGCCGAGCGCGGCCACCGCGAGCGTCCGCATGCCCGGGCTCGCCAGCGCGCCCAGCAGCGACCCCGAAGAACCCGAACCCGGCCCCCACGCGCGCACGGCCGGGCTCAGCGCGAACAGCACCGCGCCGGTGACCTGCAGCGCGACGCCCAGCACCAGGCCGGTGCCCGCCCACGGCGCCATGACCAGCAGCCCGGCCACACCGGGGCCGAGGATGAAGAAGACCTCCATGCTGATCGCCTCGTACGAGAACGCGGCGTTGCGCGGCCCGCCCGGCGGGAGCAGGCGGCCCCACAGCGCCCGGGACGCCGACCCGACCATCGGCTCGGTCAGCCCGGTGAGGGCGCCCAGCGCGACCAGCACGACCGTCGCGGCGTGCGACTCGATCGCCGTGACCAGCGCGCTCATCGACAGCGCCAGCAGGACGGCGACGGTGAGCAACGGCCGCGTCGGCCCGAACCGGTCGATCAGCCTGCCCTGCACCACCGCGCCGACCGACACACCGACGAGTGAACCGGCCGAGACGAGCCCCGCGGTGGCGAAGGAACCGGTCTCGCGCTGGACGTAGAGCAGGGCCGAGATGCCGATCATGGCGATCGGCAGGCGGGCGAGCACGGCCGCGACGGCGGGCCACCGGGCCGCCCGGGTCGTCAGCGCGGTCCGGTAGTCGCCGAGGGACGTGCGGCTTTCGTGGTTCGAGGCAGAGTGGGACACGCGTACAAGTATGCCGCAGTCTGGTACGTCAGTACCAGTTATTTGACGGTCAGCTTCGTCACCGGCACACTGGCAGTGGATCTTGGGACCGGTGCGAGAGGTCTCGATCGGGTAACACTCACGATATTCTCCGTGGACTCCTGCAACGAAACGGCCCAGACGGCGTCCTTGAGAGTGAATGGCCTTGAATTCGTGGGTATGGGCCGTGATGGTTGAACAACAGCACAGAAAAACCCAGCTCCCTCCGGCACTCGGGTCGGGGCCTGGCCCGGAGGGCGGGGAGCGCGGATCGTCGGGGGATGGTCCGCGCAAACAACGAAGAGCCGGTGCGCCACGTCGGGGGTGGCGCCCGGCTCTTTGTTATGGGACACGACGACGAAGGCCCCTCGGTTCACCGAGGGGCCTTCGACGTGAGGGACTCAGCGAGCCCGGCGGGCCAGCCGCTCGGGGTCCAGGATCAGCACGCTCTTGCCTTCGAGCCGCAGCCAGCCGCGGTGGGCGAAGTCGGCGAGCGCCTTGTTGACGGTCTCGCGCGAGGCGCCGACGTACTGGGCGATCTCTTCCTGCGTCAGGTCGTGCGTGACCCGCAGCAGGCCTGCCTCCTGGCTGCCGAACCGCTGGGCGAGCTGCAGCAGCGCCCGCGCCACGCGGCCCGGGACGTCGGTGAAGATCAGTTCCGCGACCATGTTGTTCGTCCGGCGCAGGCGGCGCGCGACCACGCGCAGCAGCTGCTCGGCGATCTCCGGGCGGGTCGAGATCCACTGGCGCAGGGCCGGGCGGTCCATGGTGACCGCGCGGACCTCGGTGACCGTGGTCGCGCTCGACGTCCGGGGGCCGGGGTCGAAGATGGACAGCTCGCCGAACATGTCCGACGGGCCGAAGATGCCCAGCAGGTTCTCGCGGCCGTCCGGGGACTTGCGGCCGATCTTCACCTTGCCGGACTGGATGATGTACAGCTTGTCGCCGGGTTCACCCTCGTTGAAGATGACATGGCCGCGGGGGAACTCCACGGATTCCAAGGTCTGGGCCAGCGCCTCCGCCGCTGCCGGCTCCACACCCTGGAAAATGCCCGCACGGGCCAGGGTTTCGTCCACCTCGGGTGCCTCCTCGTCGAGAAACGATCACGCTCCCCCGTGACTGGAGGAGCGTGACGCCGATCACTTGCGCGTCAGTCTAGGGCGTACTCCCGAGATCGCCCGCCGGACTCGCACGTGGCGGAAACGATCTCGTTCGAACGTGGAGCCTAACTCCGCACGCGACGCGCGCGTAGCCTGGCTGCCCGTCCGCCCAGCCTACGCAGCCGGAACAGCTCCAGCGCGCGGCCGATGCCGTGCCCGTAGAGCGCCCTGACCTCGTTGGGCTGCGCCTGCTCGAGGAACTCTTCGACCTCGTTCTCCTGCACCGCGACGTGCTTGAGCCTGCTCTCCACCCGCTCCATGAAGAGCGCGAAGAACATGATCACCAGGGGGACCAGGATGACGAACCAGACGGTCATGACCGGACCCCGAAACACTCGTTGAAAAGCATCTACTCCAGATCCTCGCTCATGGCGGCCGGAAAACGCGCCGAGGTGGTGCTCTGGCGTGTCGGTCGTCCACCGGTGCAGTCACCGGCTCGTCCGACGGCGCCCGTAGGCTATCGGGGTGCCACCTGCCACCACGAACGCCCCCCGTGAGGGCGCTGGTGAAAGCCGGTTAGCTCTGGTGAGACGCGCCAGGCGGATGAAGCGTTGCCTCGACGACGTGTATCCGGACGCCCACTGCGAGCTCGACTTCACCACACCACTGGAACTGCTGGTCGCGGTCGTGCTGTCGGCGCAGACCACCGACGTCCGGGTGAACCTCGTCACGCCCGCGCTGTTCAAGCGCTACCGGACCGCGGCCGACTACGCGGGCGCCGACCGCACCGAGCTGGAGGAGTACCTCCGGAGCACCGGCTTCTACCGGGCCAAGGCGAACTCCGTGATGGGCCTCGGCGCGGCGCTGGTCGAGCGCTTCGACGGCGAGGTCCCCGGCAAGCTCGAAGACCTGGTCACCCTGCCCGGCGTCGGCCGCAAGACCGCCAACGTCGTCCTCGGCAACGCCTTCGACGTGCCGGGGATCACCGTCGACACCCACTTCGGCCGGCTGGTCCGGCGCTGGGGCTGGACGGCGGAGGAGGACCCGGTCAAGGTCGAGCACGCGGTCGGCGAGCTGATCCCCCGCAGGGAGTGGACGATGCTCTCGCACCGGGTGATCTTCCACGGCCGGCGCGTCTGCCACGCCAAGAAGCCGGCCTGCGGTGCCTGCCCGCTGGCCAAGGACTGCCCGTCGTACGGCACCGGCCCGACCGGGTTCGACGAAGCCGCGAAGCTGGTCAAAGGCGTCGAAAAGGACCACATCCTGGCGCTGGCGGCGCCCCGGTGACGAGAGTCACCAAGTGGGCCGTGGCCGCCGCCGTGCTGGCGGTGGCCCTGATCGTCGCGCTGCTGCCGCGCGGGGGTGACGACACCGCCGCGAAGCCGTCCGGGGACCTCGGGCCCGCCCGGTCCGCCGCGGCGCTCCAGCCGTGCCCGGCGCCCGCGTCGGCACAGCCGGTGAAGCAGCTCGAAGGCGTCACGGCGGACTGCCTCGGCGACGGCGCGAGCGTCGACGTCGGCAAGGCCCTCGCCGGCGCTCCGGTGCTGGTCAACGTGTGGGCGTCGTGGTGCGAGCCGTGCCGGACCGAGCTGCCCGTGCTCCAGGAGTACGCGAAGCAGCCGGGTGCCGTGCGCGTCCTCGGCGTCCAGGTGCAGAGCCCGGCGAAGGACGGCCTGGACCTGTTGGCGAAGCTGGGCGTGCACCTGCCGTCGGTGTACGACGGCAACGGGCAGACCGGCCCGGTCCGGGCCGCCTTGAAGGTGCCGCCGCGGCTTCCGGCGTCCTACTTGGTCACCGCGGCCGGCGAGGTCCGGTTCATCGCGAACCCACCGACCTTCGGGAACACTGACCAGGTGCACGCGGCAGTCGAGGGGGCATCGTGATCGGACCACTGGTCGAACCGGAGTCGGTTCCCGAGTGGCTCCGGCCGCTGGTCAAGGTGAGCGGCGAAGTCGATTCCCGGACGTTCACGCGGTTCAGCCCGCCCGAGGACGCCTACCCGCGCCCGGCCGCGGTGCTCATCCTCTTCGGCGAGCGCGAGGCCGACGGCGAGCCGGACATCCTGCTCCAGCGCCGCGCCGACACGCTGGGCTCGCACGCCGGGCAGGTCGCCTTCCCCGGCGGCGGCGCCGAGGAGGGCGACGGCGGCCCGATCGGCACCGCGCTGCGCGAAGCCGAAGAAGAGACCGGCGTGGTCCCCTCCGGTGTCCGGCCGGTCGCGGTGCTGCCGGAACTGTTCGTCCCGGTGTCCGGGTTCGCCGTGACGCCGGTGCTGGCGCACTGGGCCGAGCCGTCGCCGGTGCACGCGGTCGACCCGGCCGAGACGGCGTCCGTCGCGCGCGTGGCCATCGCCGACCTGGTCGACCCGGCCAACCGGTTCACCGTCAAGAAGGCCGGAGCGCCCTGGAAGGGGCCCGCGTTCGAGGTCGGCGGCCTGTTCGTGTGGGGGTTCACCGCCGGGCTGCTGTCGGTGCTCCTGAGCCTGGGAGGCTGGGAGCGCGAATGGGACTCGGGCGACGTCCGGGACCTGGACGAGGCGCTCGCGGCGTTCCAGGCGCGGCTCGCAGGGAAGGACTGACGCGGTGAACTGGGTCGATGTGCTGGTGCTGCTGCTGGCCCTGCTGGCGGCCGTGTCCGGCGCGTTCCAGGGGGTGATCATCGCCCTGCCGTCGCTGGTCGGTGTCGTGCTCGGGGCGATCGCCGGGATCAAGCTCGCGCCGGTCGTGGTCTCGTTCTTCGACGACCCGGTCTGGAAGGTCGCCTTCGCCGTCGCGACGGTCGTGTTCCTGGTCGCCTTCGGTGAGGCGATCGGCGTCTACGTGGGCCGCCGGCTGCGGCAGAAGATCAACCCGGACAAGCTCTCCGGCATCGACAAGACGCTCGGCGCGGTCGTGCAGGCCCTGGTCGTGTTCGTGGTGGCGTGGCTGATCGCGACGCCGCTGACGACCGTGTCCGGCCTGCCCGGGCTGGCCAAGGCGATCAACAACTCGGTGGTGCTCGGCAAGGTCAACGAGGCCATGCCGGAGGCCGCCCAGGGCTTCCCGAGCCAGCTGCGCAAGCTGCTCGACGCGTCCGGCTTCCCGTCCATCGTGGACCCGTTCCAGAAGGCGCCGACGGCGGACACCTCGCCGCCGGACCCCGCGCTGCAGCGCAGCGGGATCGTCCAGGACCTGCACGGCAGCGTGGTCAAGATCCGCGGCACCGCCAGCTCGTGCTCGCGGTCGCTGGAGGGCAGCGGGTTCGTGATCGCGCCGCAGCGGGTGATGACGAACGCGCACGTCGTGGCCGGCACCGACACCGTCGGCATCGAGACCACCCAGGGCGACTACCCGGCCCGCGTCGTCTACTTCGACCCGGAGGTCGACATCGCGGTGCTCGCGGTGCCGCGGCTGAAGGCCGAGCCGCTGCAGTTCGCGCCCGAGACGGCGTCGGCGGGCGACAGCGCGATCGTGCTCGGCTACCCGCTCGACGGCCCGTACCGGGCGACGCCGGCGCGCGTGCGCGGCCGGATCAACCTGCGCGGCCCGGACATCTACGAGGCCAACACCGTCCAGCGGGACGTCTTCACGGTCCGCGCCGAGATCCGCAGCGGCAACTCCGGCGGCCCGATGGTGACCCCGGACGGCAAGGTCATCGGCGTCGTCTTCGGCGCGGCGGTGGAGGACCCCGAGACCGGCTTCACGCTGACGGCCGAGCAGGTCCGCGCCGAGGTCGACGCGGCGCCCTCGCAGTCGGCGAACGTGTCCACCGGCTCCTGCGCCGCCTAACACCCGAACCGCAGCGCCAAGCCGTCGAGCAGGGCCCGCATGCCCAGCTCGAAGATGTCGTCCAGCACCAGGTCGTAGCCGGTCTCGGTCAGCTCGGCGAGCATCCTGGTGAACGTCGGGTGACCGGCCGCCATCGCCGCCACCGCGGGGCCCTGGTGGTCCATCCAGGCGTCCTCGGTCAGGCCGGACGACGCCAGCGCGCTCTGCTCGCGCTCGAGGTGGACCGCCATGCCCTGGATGTGGCCGAAGAACAGGACGTGCAGGTCGCACAGCGTGGCGGCGTCGACGCCCAGTTCGGACAGCGCCGAGAGGGCCCACTCGCCGTGCACGGCGAGGTTGCGCAGCGGCAGCGGCCGGGTGATCGGCCCGAGCTGCGCCAGCCACGGGTGGCGCCGGAACAGCGACCAGAGGGTGCGGCCGCCGAGCGTCAGCCGCTCTCGCCAGTCGCCGGACGGCTCGGCCGGGTAGCCGCGCTCGCCGAACGCCGTGTCGGCCATGAGCAGCACCAGCTCGTCCTTGCCCCGCACGTACCGGTACGGCGCCATCGCCGCGACCCCGAGGCGGGCCGCGACGCCGCGCATGGACAGCGCGCCGAGGCCTTCGGTGTCGGCGATGGTGATCGCGGTCCGCACGAGCCGCTCGCGGGTCAGGCCGCGCTGACCGCCGCGGCGGTCCCGCTCGGCGACGACCGTGCCGGAACGCGGCTCGGCGCGCACGACGCCTTCCTGGCTCAGCTGGGCCAGCGCCTTGGCCGCGGTCGCCAGTGCGACACCGTGGTCGGCCGCGAGCCGCCGGGTCGAGGGCACCCGCGCGCCCGGCGGGAGCTCGCCGCGCGCGATCCGCTCCCGCAGTTCGTCGGCGATGGCCACGTACTTCACGGCTGACTCCTGAGCTAGTACAGGTGGCCATCTGTACTAGTACAGAAATAGCCGCAGAGCTGGCTGTTCTCCACAGTGGAGCGTACAAGCGTACGACCCTGGAGGAAACAATGCGGAACGTCCTGATCTCCGGCGCCGGCATCGCCGGCGGCACCCTGGCCTGGTTCCTGGCGCGCGCGGGCTGGGCGGTGACCGTGGTGGAGCGCTCGCCCGGCCCGCGCACCGGCGGCCAGGCGATCGACGTGCGCGGGGTCGCGCTCGACGTCGTCGACGAGCTGGGGCTCGGCGACCGGATGCGCGCGCTGCGGACGCGGATGCGGGGCATGTCCATGGTGGACGGCGACGGCCACGAGCTGTTCCGCTCGGAGGAGCACACCTTCAGCAGCGGACGGCTCGACAGCGCGGACTTCGAGCTGCTGCGGGACGACGTCGTCGCGATGCTGCTGGAGGCGCCCGGCGTGGAGTACGTCTTCGGCGACTCGATCACCGCCCTGACCGAAGAGGCGCACGGGGTGCGCGTCGAGTTCGAGCGCGGCGGTTCCCGGACGTTCGACCTGGTCGTCGGGGCGGACGGCCTGCACTCGGTCGTGCGGCGGCTGGCGTTCGGCCCGGAAGCGGACTTCACCCGCCACCTCGGGCAGTACCTGGCGATCTTCCCGACGGCCAACTTCCTCGGGCTCGAGGACTGGCAGGTCTGGTTCCGGCACGAGCACACCGGGGGCGCGATCTACCCGGTCCGCGGCAACACCGAGCTCCGCGTGACCCTCGGCTTCGGCTCGGAACCGCTGCCGCGGATGACCGTCCCGGAGCAGAAGCGGCTGATCACCGAGCGCCTCGGCGGGATCGGCTGGGAGGTGCCGAAGCTCCTCGAAGCGATGGCTGCCGCGGACGTCTTCTACTTCGACGCCATGGCCCAGATCCACCTCGACCACTGGTCGGCGGGCCGGGTCGTGCTGGTCGGCGACGCCGGTTACTGCGCTTCGGCGCTGTCCGGGCAGGGGACGAGCCTCGCCCTGGTCGGCGCGTACGTCCTCGCGCAGGAACTCGGCCGGGCCACGCGCGAAGAGGCCTTCGCGGCCTACGAACGGCGGATGCGGCCCTTCGTCGACCTCAACCAGGCGCTGGCCACGGAAAACGCCGAAGGACCGGCGTCGGAGGAGTCGGTGGAGCGGGCGAAGAACGCCATCAGTCTCGCTTGAGGAAGCCCGCCAGGGCCGCCGACGTGCGGTCCGGCACCTCGAGGTGGGGGAAGTGCCCGACGTCCGGCCAGATCTCCGGCTCGGCGTGCGGGCCCGCCCAGCGCGTCGACGACAGCGCCGTTTCGGGGAGGATGCAGGTGTCGTCGGCGCCGTGCAGCTGCAGCGTCGGCGCCGCGATCCGGGTGCCGACGGCGTCGGTGAACCGGCGGCCTTCGCCGCGGAACTGGGCGCGGAACGCCCACCGGTAGTACTCGAGCGCGCTGTGCGCGACCCCGGGCACGAGCATCGCCTGCCGGAACGCTTCGACGCTGCCGCTGAAGTCCGAAGTGGACCGCCAGCGCCGGCCGGCCCAGCTGCCGAACAGGTCCTCGACGGCTTGGGCGTCGTCCTTCACCAGCCACTTCTCCGGCGCCATCGGCAGCTGGAAGCGGAAGAGGTGCCCGGCCGCCCGGCCCTGGCCGCGCCACGGGCGGGCCGCGCCCGAGCGCAGGGCGAGCGGGTGGGCCGCGCCGATCGCCGTCACCGAGGACACCAGCCGCGGGTGCAGCGCCGCGACCGTCCAGGCGAGCATGCCGCCCCAGGCGTGCCCGACGAGGTGGGCGCGGCGCGCCCCGAGCGACTTGATCAGGCCGCCGACGTCACCGGCCAGCGTCCACGCGTCGTAGCCGCGGGGTGGCTTGTCCGAGTCGCCGTAGCCGCGCAGGTCGACGGCGACCGCGCGGAACCCGGCGTCGGCCAGTGCCTTCAGCTGGTGGTGCCAGGTCCACCAGAACTCCGCGAACCCGTGCAGCAGCAGCACCACCGGCCCGTCGCCGAGCTCGGCGACGTGCAGGCGGATGCCGTTCGCGGACACGTCGCGGTGGACCCACGGGCCGTCGAGCCGGACGATCGACGGGTCGGGGGACGCGTGCAACGACTTCAGTCGCGCGTGGTCAAGCCGGCTTCGGGCGCGCGCTGCGGCTTGAGCGCGGCGGCGGTCTCCTTGACGCTGGCGATGGTCCGCTCGGGTGCCTTGAACTTCTTCACCTTGCGGTAGCCGAGGAACCCGGCCGCGGCCGCGACGAGCAGCATCAGGACGAACACGATGCCGAACGCGATCCAGCGGTACCGCACCCACTCGGCCAGCCCCTCGGCCGCGAAGAAGAACAGGAAGAACGTGCTGTACAGGAAGACCGTCAGCGCGATCAGGAAGAAGACGGCCCCCTTGAGGCCCTTCTTCACCTCGCCGACCAGCTCGGACTTCGCCAGCTCCATCTCGGCCCTGACCAGGGTGGAGATGTGCTGGGTCGCGTCGCCGACCAGGCGGCCGATCGACTGGTCGCCGGGGACGTCGGTGGCGGAGGACAGCGGGAGGTAAGGCACGGCCCCCACGCCGTCGGGGCCGATGCGTTCGTGCTTGGGGCTGCTCACCGGGTCATCGTGCCATGTGTCCTTTATGCGGGCGCGGCGGACTCACAGTGTGTCGGAGATTCGCGCATGAACCTTGCTGCGACGGAGTAGCAAGGCCGCCGCCAGGAGGGACGCCGTCACCGACGCGATCAGCACCGCGGCCTTCGCCAGTTCGCTCGTTTCCCCCGGCAGCGCGAGCTCCGCGATCAGCAGGCTCACGGTGAACCCGACCCCGCCGAGCACGGACAACGCCGCCAGGTCCCGCCAGCCCATCCCGCGCGGCTTCTCCGCCACTCGCAGCTTCACGGCGAGCGCACTGGCGCCGAGGATGCCGACGACCTTGCCCCCGAGCAGCCCGGCGAGGACCGCGAGCGGCAACGCCGTCGTGAACACCGCGCCGAGCGCGTCGGCGTTGACCGAGATCCCGGCCGCGAACAGCGCGAACACCGGCACGGCGAGCGCCGCGGACCACGGCTGGAGCCGGTGCTCGAGCCGGAGCGCGGGCGACTCCGCTTCGCCGTCGTCGGTGCGGACGCGGGTGAGCAGGCCCAGCGCGACGCCGGCGATCGTGGCGTGGACGCCCGCCGAGTGCACCGCGACCCAGGTGACCAGCGCCAAGGGGACGTACAGCCACGGCGTCCGGACTCGGCGGTGCTGCAGGAACGCGTAGAGGGCGAGCGCGACGACGGCGACGGCCACCGCGACCAGGTCGAAGCCCGTCGTGAACAGCACGGCGATGACGATGATCGCGCCGAGGTCGTCCACCACGGCCAGGGAAAGCAGGAAGACCCGCGCGCTCGACGGCAGGTTCGACGCTGTCAGCGCGAGTACGCCGAGGGCGAACGCGATGTCGGTGGCGACCGGGATCGCCCAGGCCCGTTCGATTCCCGGCGTCCCCCAGCCGACGGCCAAGGCGACGAGCGCGGGCACGGCCATGCCGCCGATCGCGGCGACCACCGGCAGCACCGCCTGCTTGAACCGCGACAGCTCGCCGACGACGAGCTCGCGCTTGAGCTCCAGCCCGGCGACGAAGAAGAACAGGGCGAGCAGGCCGTCCTTCGCCCAGTCGCCGAGCGTCAGGTTCAGGTGCAGGAATTCCGGGCCGAGCCGGAAGTCGCGCAGCGCGTGGTAGCTGTCCCGCAGCGGCGAGTTGGCCCAGAGCAGCGCGACCGCCGTCGCGCCGAGCAGGATGAGCCCGCCGGTCGTTTCGGTGCGCAGGTAGCGGGCGAATTCGCTGAACGGGCGGGTCATCGGGGCGGCTCCAGGGGTCGCTGATCACTGTTGCCGACCAGGCTTCCCGGCGCACCTTGAGTCCAGTTTACCGGTCCTTTGTCACGCATTGTCATGACCGCCGCCACACGTCGTGCCGGTGGTGGGTCACGCGGTGGGCTCATACCATGCCAATCGACAACGAAGTCCCTACCCAAAGGAAGACGAGAGTTGTGAGCACCTCAACCGAGGTCCAGCAGGACACGAGGTTCTTCGGGCACCCACGAGGACTGGCGAACCTCTTCGGCGTCGAGATGTGGGAGCGGTTCTCCTACTACGGGATGCTCGGCATCCTGCCGATCTACCTCTACTACAAGGTCGAACAGGGCGGTCTGGGCCTCGCGCAGGAGTCCGCGCTCGGCATCGTCGGCGCGTACGGCGGCCTGGTCTACCTGTCGGCCGTCATCGGCGCGTGGGTGGCCGACCGCCTCCTCGGCTCCGAGCGGACGCTGTTCTACAGCGCCGTGCTGATCATGATCGGCCACCTCAGCCTGGCCCTGCTGCCGGGCCTGGCCGGCATCGGCGTCGGCCTCGTGTGCGTCGCGGTCGGCAGCGGCGGGCTGAAGTCCAACGCGACGGCGATCGTCGGCACGCTCTACGCCGAGGGCGACGAGCGGCGCGACGCGGGCTTCACGATCTTCTACATGGGCGTCAATCTCGGTGGCTTCGTCGGTCCGCTGCTGACCGGCCTGGCGCAGACCGAGGTCGGCTTCCACCTCGGGTTCGGCCTCGCCGCGATCGGCATGGCGCTCGGCCTGACCCAGTACACCTTCGGCCGCAAGAACCTCGGCGACAAGGCCAAGGAGGTGCCGAACCCGCTGCCGTCGTCGCAGCGCGCGCTGGCGATCGGCGCCGCCCTCCTGCTGGTGGCCGCGGTCCTGGCGCTGGTGCTGACCGGCGTCGTCAACCCGGGCAACCTCGCCGACGTCGTCGTGTGGGTGGTCGGCGTGATCTCGGTGGTCTACTTCCTCGTCATCCTGACCAGCGGCAAGATCACCGCCGTCGAGCGCAGCCGGGTGTTCTCCTTCATCCCGATGTTCATCGCCAGCGCGGTGTTCTTCTCGCTGTACCAGCAGCAGTTCACGGTCGTCGCGGCCTACACCGACCAGCGGCTGAACCGGAGCCTGTTCGGCTGGGAGATGCCGGTGTCCTGGGTCAACTCGATCAACCCGGTGTTCATCATCGTCTTCGCCCCGGTCCTCGCGGCGCTGTGGACGAAGCTCGGCGAGCGGCAGCCGTCGACGCCGATGAAGTTCGTCCTCGGCACGGTGCTGATGGGCGCGGCGTTCCTGCTGTTCCTGCCGATGGTGGGCAGCGGGAAGAACGCGAGCCCGATCCTCGCGATGGTCGGCATCCTGTTCGTGTTCACGATCGCCGAGCTGTGCCTCTCCCCGGTGGGGCTGTCGCTGTCGACGAAGCTCGCGCCGGAAGCGTTCCGGACGCAGATGGTGGCGCTGAACTTCCTGTCGATCTCGTTCGGCACGGCGATGTCCGGCAAGCTCGCCGAGTACTACTCGGTCGACGACGAGGCGCCGTACTTCAGCACGGTCGGCCTGGTCGCCATCGGTGTCGGCGTGCTGCTGTTCCTCGGCATCCCGTTCATCCGCAAGCTGATGAAGGGCGTCCACTAGCCCACGGTGACTCCGAAGATCACCCCGACGAAGTAGGTCACGACCATGGTGAGGGCGCCGACGCCGACGTTGCGGACGATCGCGCGCCCCACGTTCGCGTCGCCGAGCCTCGCGCTGACCCACCCGGTCAGCGTGAGGCCGACGACGACCGCGGCCGCGCACGCCCACACCCGCAGGGAGACGCCGGCCCAGGCGATGGACAGGATCGGCAGCAGCGCGCCGATGGAGAAGGCGAGCAGCGACGCCCACGCGGCCTGCCACGGGCTGGTCAGGTTGTCCGGGTCGATGCCGAGTTCGGCCTCCGCGTGCGCCTGCAGGGCGTCCTTTTCGGTCAGTTCCCGGGCGACCCGGCTCGCCAGGTCCGGCGAGAGCCCCTTGTCCTCGTAGATCTCGGCGAGCTCGCGCTCCTCGGCCTCCGGCATCGTCTTGAGTTCCTGCTTCTCGAGCCGGAGCAGGGCCTGTTCGGTGTCGCGCTGGGTGCTCACGGAAACGTATTCCCCACCGGCCATGGAAAAGGCGCCGGCGACGAGCCCGGCGATTCCGGCGGTGAGGATCGTGGTGCTTTCCGTGGTCGCCCCGGCCACGCCGACGACGATGCCGGCGACGGACACGATGCCGTCGTTCGCTCCGAGCACCCCGGCCCGCAGCCAGTTCAGTTTCCCGCCGACACCCTGGTGTGGTTCGTGGGTGTGCTCCACGGCGTCACCGTCGATGGTTTCGGTCACCGGACCAGTGAAACACGGAAGCGGAATCGTGGCGAGACTTGCTCTTTTTGTCAGGTGCGCCTAATTAACACATGCCTTACCTAAGCCGGTCCAGTGTGGACTCTCAGCCGTTCTGGGTCATGATGGTCGGCATGGAAGAGCAGGTGTGGCAACCGCTGGTCAAGGTCGAGGGCGCGCCCCTGCTCGGCGGCGAGGGCCGGTACCGCCTCCTGGAGCGGGCACCGAGCGGCTTGGCGTACCTGATCCACTACCCGGCGGGCGTGTCGTCACCCCCACACGCGCACGACCACGACTCGATCGTCTACGTCCTGTCGGGCCGCTTGCGGGGCACGGTGGACGGCGTGGAGGCGGTCCTCGAACCGGGCGATTCGGTGGTGCACCCGCGCGGGGTGGCCCACCACGTCGAGGCGCTGACGGACGCGATGTGGGTGGAGTTCAAGTCACCGCTGCCGGGCCGTCCGCCGATCGCCTGAAAGCGGAAACGCCCGGCCCGCGCAAAGCGGACCGGGCGTTTCCTGGAGTGAAGCCTCAGGCGTCCAGCTCGGCGAGGGCCTGCTTGGCCTTCTCGAGCTCGGCCTCCAGTGCGGCGACCTTGGCCGCCTGCGCCTCGCGGGCCTGGTTGATCACCTCGTCGATCGGGCCGGACAGGTCGCTGTGCAGCTCCTTCGCCGCCCGCGACACCGCCGCGGCCGGGATCTCGAGGCCCTTCGCGACCCACTTCGAACCGTTCTTCAGCTCGGCCTGCCACTCGCCGTCGGCGGTGCCGGTGACCGTGAGGATCAGTTCGACCGTGCGGGTCTTCTTCGCCGTCGACGCCGTCGCCGCGCCCTTCGGGCGGCCGCGCTTGGGCTTCGGGGCCTCCTCGGCGGCGGGCTCGGGCGAGTCCTCCGAGGGGGCCGGGGACGCGGACTCGGTGACGGCCGCCTCGTCGGTGGAAACCTCCGGCGTCGAAACCGGAGCCTCGGCCGTTTCCTCGTCGTGCGTCAGGACATCCACGGTCATCGTCGTGTCGTCTCCTTGCCCGGGAAGTGGGTGTGGTTCGCGGCACAGCGTAGAACATGCGTTCGACTCGTGCCACTCGGGGGTGTCATGACAGAGCCCTTCCGGCGCGAAGCCGGAAGGGCTCTGACGGGAGAACGCTAGCTCACTCCTCCGACTTGCCCGACTGCAGGCCCGACGAGATCAGGTCCATCACCGACGAGTCGGCCAGCGTGGTGACGTCGCCGACCTGCCGGTTCTCCGCGACGTCGCGCAGCAGGCGGCGCATGATCTTGCCCGAGCGCGTCTTCGGCAGTTCCGGCACGACCATGATCTGCCGCGGCTTCGCGATCGGCCCGATCTCCTTCGCCACGTGGTTGCGCAGCGCCTGGATGGCCTCCTCGCCGCCGTCGACGGCGTTGCCGCGCAGGATCACGAACGCGACGATGCCCTGGCCGGTCGTCGGGTCGGTCGCGCCGACCACCGCGGCCTCGGCCACCGTCGGGTGCGAGACCAGCGCCGACTCGACCTCGGTCGTCGAGATGCGGTGGCCGGACACGTTCATCACGTCGTCGACGCGGCCCAGCAGCCAGACGTCACCGTCGTTGTCGTACTTCGCGCCGTCGCCGGCGAAGTAGAAGCCCTGATCCTTGAAGCGCGACCAGTAGGTGTCCCGGTAGCGCTCCTCGTCGCCCCAGATGCCGCGCAGCATCGACGGCCACGGCTTGTCGAGCACCAGGTAGCCGCCACCGCCGTGGCCGACCTCCGTGCCGGTGTCGTCGACGACCTTCGCGGACACGCCCGGCAGCGCCTTCTGCGCCGAGCCCGGCTTGGTCGAGGTGACGCCCGGCAGCGGCGAGATCATGATCGCGCCGGTCTCGGTCTGCCACCACGTGTCGACGATCGGCGTCCTGCCCGCGCCGATGTTCTCGCGGTACCAGATCCACGCCTCCGGGTTGATCGGCTCGCCGACCGAACCGAGCACCCGCAGCGTCGACAGGTCGTACTTCTCGGGGATTTCCGCGCCCCACTTCATGAAGGTGCGGATCAGCGTCGGCGCCGTGTAGTAGATGGAGACCTTGTACTTCTGGATGATCTCCCAGTGCCGCCCCTCGTGCGGGGTGTTCGGCGTGCCTTCGTAGACGACCTGCGTGACGCGGTTGGCGAGCGGGCCGTAGACGATGTAGCTGTGGCCGGTGATCCAGCCGATGTCCGCGGTGCACCAGTAGACGTCCTCGCCGGCCTTGTGGTCGAAGACGTTGTGGTGCGTGTACGCGGTCTGCGTCAGGTAGCCGCCGGAGGTGTGCAGGATGCCCTTCGGCTTCCCGGTCGTGCCGGACGTGTACAGGATGAACAGCGGGTGCTCGCTGTCGAACGCCTCGGGAGTGTGCTCTTCGGACTGTCCGTCGACGAGCTCGTGCCACCACAGGTCGCGGCCGTCGGTCCACGGGACCTCGCCCTCGAGCTCGTCGCCCGTGCGCTTCACGACGATGACCTTCTCGACGGTCTCGGCGCCTTCGAGCGCTTCGTCGACATTGGCCTTCATCGGCGCGGCCTTGCCGCGGCGGAACTGGCCGTCGGAGGTGATCACGATCTTCGCGGCGGCGTCGTCGACGCGAGCCCGCAGCGCCGTCGGCGAGAAGCCGCCGAAGACGACGCTGTGCAGCGCGCCGATCCGCGCGCACGCGAGCATCGCGAAGATGGCCTCGGGGACCATCTGCAGCTGGATCGCCACGACGTCGCCGGCCGTGACGCCCAGCGACGCGAGTGCGTTGGCGGCCTTGGAAACCTCGGTCTTCAGCTCGGCGTAGGTGATGTCCCGGGTGTCGCCCGGCTCGCCGACCCAGTGGATCGCGACCTGGTCGCCGTGCCCGGACTCGACGTGCCGGTCGACGCAGTTGTAGGCGACGTTCAGCTTGCCGCCGACGAACCACTTCGCGAAGGGCGCATTGGTCCAGTCCAGTACCGTGGTCCACTTCGTGTCCCACGTCAGCCGCTCCGCCTGCTTGGCCCAAAACGCTTCGCGATCGGCGTCCGCCTCGGCGTAGAGATCGGCCTTCGCATTGGCCTGGCCAGCGAATTCGTCACCGGGCGGGAAGGTGCGGCTCTCGGTGAGCAGGTTGTCCAGGGCTGGGGACTGCTCGGTCATGGTTGCAAGGCCTCCTGTAGTGCGCCGACATGACGGCTAGCGGCACGCTAGCGACGTTAGTCCGCCTTGTAAAAGGTTGCACCCACGTTGCCCGGCCGGTTCACCGTGCCAGGCGAGCCCCGGTGACTAAGCGTTCGTTCAGCCGGGCCTTGGCGGCCGGCCATTCCGGCGCGAGCATCGAATAGAGGACGGTGTCGCGGGACGACCCGTCCGGCCGGATCCGGTGGGCCCGCAGGACGCCTTCGCGAAGCGCGCCAAGCCGCTCGATGGCGCGTTGCGAACGGAGGTTCCGGATGTCGGTCTCCCAGGCGACCCGTTGCGCGCCAAGGGTTTCGAACGCGTGCGTCAGCAGGAGCAGCTTCGACTCGGTGTTCAGCCCGGTGCGCTGCCAGTCCGCGCCGATCCAGGTGTGCCCGATCGACAGGATCCGGTGCTTCGCCACGACCTGGTAGTACGACGTCGTCCCGGCGACCCGGCCGGAAGCGGCGTCGATCTGCGCGAAGGGACGGCGGTCGGGGTCGGCGAGCGCATCCTCGACCAGCCGCTCGGCGGCGGGGAGGTCCTCGGGCTGCCGGCTGCTCAGCCACGCCCAGATGCCCGGGTCGGCGCCGGCTTCCAGCAGTCCCTTGGCGTGCTCGGGGGACAGCGGCTCCAGGCGGACGTGCGCGCCGGACAGGGTCGGTCGGGTGCTCCAGTCGGTCACACGGCCACGGTAGATCGGCCAGTGGCTGCTCAGGATAGCCAATTTCTGATCATTTTCAGAGGCCACTTCCGGGTTGCCTATGCTCGGCGGACCACGACGGAAGGACGGGCTCGATGGGCGAAGAGCGGGAAGAGCTGAGCTGGGAGCTGTTCGGCACGGCGAGCCGTGAACTGGCTCACACCATCGCCGAAGACGGCTTCGCGCCGGACCTCGTCCTCTCCATCGCCCGCGGCGGCCTGTTCGTCGCCGGTGCCCTCGGCTACGCGCTCGACGTGAAGAACCTGCACGTGATGAACGTCGAGTTCTACACCGGCGTCGACCAGCGCCTCGACCTGCCGGTGATGCTGCCGCCGGTGCCCAACGTCGTCGACCTCACGAGCAAGAAGGTGCTGATCGCCGACGACGTCGCCGACACCGGTGCCACCCTCAAGCTGGTCCGCGACTTCTGCCTCGAGCACGTCGCCGAGGTCCGCTCGGCCGTCGTCTACGAGAAGCCGCACTCGACGGTGAAGTGCGAGTATGTCTGGCGGCACACCGATCGCTGGATCAACTTCCCGTGGTCGGTCCTGCCGCCCGTGGTCACCCGCGAAGGACAGGTGCTCGACGCATGAGCGACCCGCTGAAGCCCCTGCTCGACCTCGAAGGCGTCGCGGCGGCGGCGAAGTCCGCGCAGGACGCCGTGTTCGCGGTCCACCGCCTCCCGGCGAACCTCCGCGGCGGCGCGGCGACGGCGGCGGAAGCGTCCGTGCGCGCCGCCCGCGCGTCGGCCGGCATCGAAGGCGCCAACCCGGAACTGCCCGCCGACGGCGCGGTCGCCGATCCGGTCCTCGCCGGCGCCCTGCGCGTCGCGGAGACACTGGAATCGCTGCTGCCGACGTGGCGCCGTGCGCCGCTGCAGGCGTTGGCGCGCCTGCACGTCCTGGCCGCGGCGGATCTCGTCGAAGACCTGGATGCGTTGGGGCGCCCGCATTCCGGTGGCGGCCGCCTCGAACTGCTCGCCCAGTTGGTGACCGGAGCGACGTCGGTGCCGGGACCGGTCCTGACGGCGGTCGTGCACGGGGAACTGCTGGCGCTCAAGCCCTTCGGCAGCGCGGACGGCGTCGTGGCCCGGGCGGCCGCGCGGCTGACGATGGTCGCCACGGGCCTGGACCCGAAGTCGTTGAGCGTGCCCGAGGTGGCGTTCTTCCGCCGGGTGCCTCGCTACCTCGAGGCTGCGGAGGGCTTCGCGAGCGGAACGCCGGAGGGCGTACGCGCGTGGCTGCTCTTCTGCTGTGAAGCGTTCGAAGCCGGTGCGCGCGAAGCGAAGAGCATTTCGGACGCGGCTTCCTGATACCGAAACGGCGGTAGTCGGCCGTTCTTGTTCGTGGTCTATTACCGGTATGAACCGGTTGCGCAGCTGCGGTGCTCTCCTGGTGGCAGTGTTCGCCGCGGCCGGCGGCGTGCTGGCGTCCGCGGGGCCGGCGCACGCCGAGGCCGCCGTCCAGTCCTGCACCGGCACCTGGGCGGTCACCTACGACCCGCCGATCACCAACACGCCCCGGCTCGTCAACGGGGTGCTCACCGGAGTCTTCCCCCTCTGCACCGACCCCCAGGCCGCCACCGCGTCCTACACGCAGGTGTTCACCGACACGGTCTCGTGCACGACGCTGCTCAACGCGGGCTCGACGTCCCGCACGTACGTGTGGGGCAACCCGCTGGCCGCGCCGACCACCTTCACCTACAACTTCACCACCACCGTGGTCGCCGGCCAGGTCGTGGTCACCAACACCGGCCTGATCACGGCGGGCCGGTACGCGCCGGGCAGCGCGGTCCAGGTGGCCACGCTCGTGACGCCGAACGCGCTCGCGTGCGCCGGAGCGGGTATCGGGAGCCTCACCGGCCCGACGACCCTCACCATCTCCGCCCCGTGAGCTGAGTGGAGCACTGGCCGTCGCGTTCAGGACAGCTTCGCCGACCACTTCTCTTCGATCCGCCCGAACCGCCACACCGCCAGCGCGACGACCCACGTCACCACGAACAGCCCGACGATCCCGAACCCGACGTAGTCCAGGTCCACCGAAGCGATCGCGGCCAGCGGCCCGGACGTGATGTCCAGCTTCTCGGCGAGGATCGACACCAGCTCGATGGTGCCGATGAGCAGCGCCACCGCGACCGACAGCGCGGTCACCGTGATGTTGTAGAAGATCTTGCGCACCGGCTTCGCGAACGCCCAGCCGTAGGCGAAGTTCATGAAGCAGCCGTCCACCGTGTCGAACAGGCTCATCCCGGCGGCGAACAGGATCGGCAGCACGAGGATCGCGTACCAGGGCAGCGCGAACGTCGCCGCGCCCGCGGCCAGCACGAGCAGCCCGATTTCGGTCGCGGTGTCGAAGCCCAGCCCGAACAGCAGCCCGACCGGGTAGATGTGCCACGGCTTGCGCACGGCCTTCGTCGCGCCGCGCAGCAGCCGGTTCATGACGCCGCGGTTGTCCAGCTGGTGCTCCAGCGCGGCCTCGTCGAACTCGCCCCGGCGCATCTGCCGGAACACCCGCAGGATTCCGACGAGCACCACGAGGTTGAGGATCGCGATCACGTACAGGAACACCCCGGACACCGACGTCCCGATCACGCCGGTCGCCTGGTGCAACGCCGACGAGTCGTCCTCGACCTGGCCGGCCAGCGCGCGGACGCCCACCGACAGCAGCAGGCACAGCACGAAGACGATCGTGGAATGCCCGAGGGAGAACCAGAACCCGACCGACAGCGGCCGCTGGCCGTCGCCCATCAGCTTGCGGGTCGTGTTGTCGATCGCGGCGATGTGGTCGGCGTCGAACGCGTGCCGCATGCCGAGCGTGAACGCCGTGACACCCAGCCCGATCCCGAACACGCCGGACGCGCCCAGCGCGTAGTGGTGCGGTGCGACGAACGCCGTGAGCACGCCCCAGCCCACGACGTTCAGCAGCAGGATGACTCCGCCCATCCCGCCGATCGACACCCACTCGCGACGCGAAAGCCTGCGTCGCGAGTCCTCCGTCTTGCCCGCCATGCCCACCCGCCTTCCCTCTCATCTGAGAGGTTAAGCAGATGAACAGATAGAGGTCTAGCTCGCCCGGACCCTGACCAGGTCCAGCGCCTTGCGCACGTGCCCGCCCGACGCGTGCAGAGCCTTCGCGGCGCTCTTGACGTCCTCGCCGGACAGCAAGTGCACCAGCGCCACCTTGAGGTCGCCCCCGGCCTCGGTGAGCGCGTCCGAGCAGTCCGCCATCGTCATGCCGGTGGCTTCCTGCAGGATCCGGATGGTCCGCCCGCGCAGCTTCGCGTTCGTCGCCCGCATGCTGACCATCAGGTTGGAGTAGGTCCGGCCCAGCTTGATCATCGTCGCGGTGGAGAACGACGTGAGGATCATCTTCTGCGCCGTGCCCGCCTTCATCCGGGTCGAGCCGGCGATCGCCTCCGGGCCGGTGTCGACGGCGATGAGCACGTCCACCCCGGCCGGCTTCGCGGCCTTGGCGTTGCCCGAGACCAGCCCGGTCCGGGCGCCCTGGCGCGACGCCGCCAGCAGCGCACCCAGCACGTACGGCGTCCTGCCCGACGCCGTCAGGCCCAGCACGAAGTCGCCGGGCTGCACCATCGCGGCCATCTCGGCGGCGCCGGCCGCCGAGTCGTCCTCCGCGTTTTCGACGGCGTGCCGCAGTGCGCGCTCGCCGCCGGCGTGGTGCGCGATGAACCAGTCGCCCGGCACGTTGAACGTCGGCACCAGCTCCGCCGCGTCCAAGGTGGCCAGCCGCCCGGACGTGCCCGCGCCGACGTAGTGCACCCGGCCCCCGGCCCGCAGGGCGTCCACCGCGTAGTCGACCGCGTGCGCCACCTGGGGCAGCACCGCGGCCACGGCACCGGGGACCGTGCGGTCCTCGGCGTTGATCGCGCCCAGGATCCCCGCGGTGGACATCAGGTCGATGTCCTTGGTGCGGGGATTGCGGGTCTCGGTCGGCGAATCGACGTGCACCGCCTGCACGGGGACGGTCATCATGCGCCTCACTTTTTCTCCGGTCATCTACTTGCCGGTTTCCCGCGGACGGCGACGACCGTCCGGCCTGACCCCCAAGCGGTGCGATCCGACTGCGTCCCTGGTCGCGTCCAGCGCGCTGACCGACGCGTCCATGTGCCGCTGCGCGACGCCGATGAACAGGCAGTCGATGACGGTGAGCTGGGCGATCCGGCTCGCCGTCGCTCCCGAACGGAACGTGGTTTCCCGGGCCGCGGTCGTCAAAACATGATCGGCGACCTCGGTGATCGGGGAGCGCGGGAAGTTCGTCACGGCGATGGTGACCGCGCCGTGCTCGCGCGCCACGCGCAGCGCCTCGACGGTGTCGGTGGTCGCGCCGGTGTGCGAGACGCCGATCGCGACGTCACCGGGGCTCAGCACCGCGGCCGAGGTGAGCATGATGTGCGTGTCCGACCACGCGAAGCACACGCGGCCGATGCGGTGCAGCTTCTGCTGCAGGTCGGCGGCGACGAACGCGCTGGCGCCCACGCCGTAGACGTCCACGCGGCCGGCGTTCGCGACGACCTCGATCACCCGCTCGAGGGTGGCGACTTCGAGCTGGTCGGCCGTCTCTTCGACGGCCCGCGCGTCGGCGAAGCTGACCTTGCCGATCACGGCGGCCAGGTCGTCCTCCGGGCCGATCTCGCCGCCGAGGTTGCGCGTGGTGCGCGCCTCGGTGCGCGCGGTGTCCGCGGCCAGCGCGATGCGCAGCTGCGGGTACCCGCCGACGCCCACCGCCTTGCAGAACCGGGTCACCGTGGTCTCGCTCGTGTTGGCGGCCAGGGCCACCTCGGTGATGCTGCGCCGCGCCACCGACGCGGGGTCTTCCAGCACCACCTTGGCCACGCGCTGTTCGGCGCGGGCCAGGCCGGGGAGCAGGGACCGGATCCGCACCAGCGGACTGGCGTCGGCGTCCCGCACGGCTGTCTGGACCGATACGGGCTCGGACGGTGCCGTGCCGACTACGGATTCGGTATCACTCACCGTCGGAAAGTTACTAACCGTTGGCATTTGCGACAAGGCTACCCACACCCTTCGGTCGGATCGCAACCCGTCCGTGTCTGCGGATCTGGATTTGCGATTAATCACTGACCAGAAAGTCGCCAACCAGGTCGACCTTGTTAACGAGGTCAAGCTAACGACTTGGCAACTTAGTGTCGCGGTGCAAGCGGCAAGCGGACGGTTAATTCCGGCTTGTGGTGGACATTCGGCGACCGATCGGTCACCGAGAGGTCAACTGCCAACCCTCCGCAGTGAAAACGCCGGGGGTTCGTTCACCGTCGAGGAGTGATCCGCCGCTCTCGGTGACTTTCACACCGTCCACCGAAACTCCTCGTCCCGTGTAACTCGGATCGGTGCTGTAACGCCAGCGCAGGCTCACCGACGCGCCCTGCGGCAGCGTGCCCACCGCCTTCCACCAGGCGCGGTGCCCGTGCCCGGAGAGCGACGTCACGATTCCGGAGGGTGCCCCCGGTCCCGAAACCGATAGGGCGATCGGTTGCCAGTTAACGCCGTCGGTGCTGGCCTGCAGCTGAAGTGGATCACTACTGCCCTCGGTGTCCACGAAGGCGGAGAACGAGACGCGCGCTTGATCACTATGCGTAGTAAAAGCCTGGGTACTCAGCGTAGCAACGCCGGCGTTACCGAGCGTGCTCGTCCACGCGTCCCTCCCGGCCACCGGCCGGACCGCCATGGCCCGCGCCAACGACGTCGCCCAGACCTGGCGGGCGGTGTTGATCGAACCCCAGCTCCGGCTCGGGTGCACCCGGTTGGTCAGCAGGATCGCGAACGATCGGGACTCCGGGTCGATGACCAGCGTCGTTCCGGTGTAACCGGTGTGCCCGGCGGTGACCGGCGACGCCAGCGCGCCCATGTACCAGGGCTGGTCGAGCTCGAAGCCGAGGCCGTGCGAGTCGTCCGGGAACTGCTGGTTGTAGTTCGTGAGCATCTGCCGGACGGTCTCCTGCCGCAGGATCCGGTGCCCGCGGTAGCTGCCGCCGTTGAGGATCGCCTGGGCGAGGGTGGCCATGTCGCCGGCGGTGCTGAACACGCCGGCGTGCCCGGCGGCGCCGCCGAGCGACCACGCGTTCTCGTCGTGCACGCTGCCGCGCACCATCCCGCGCGGCGGGTTCGCCTGGAACTCCGTCGCGGCGATCCGGCCCAGCTTGGCGGCGGGCGGGTTGTACCCGGTGTCGGTCATGCCGAGCGGGGCGGTGATCCGGTCGTGGACCACTTTGTCGAGGGACTGCCCGGTCAGCTTCTCGACGATGAAGCCCAGCGTGAGCAGGTTGATGTCCGAGTAGAGGTACGTCGTGCCCGGCTTGTTCTTCAGCGGGCTGTCGAGCACTGCCTGCCGGCGCGCCGGGATGTCCGGGTAGCCCGCCCAGAGCGACGGGATCGGGTCGGCGTCGAAGCCGGAGGTGTGCGTGAGCAGCATCTTGACGGTGATGGCGGCCTTGTCGCCGGTGCCGAACTCCGGGAAGAAGCGGCTCACCGGGGTGTCGATGGTGAACTGCCCGCGTTCGACGAGCTGCAGGACGGCGATCGAGGTGAACAGCTTCGAGATCGAAGCCATGTCGAAGATGGTGTCGTTCTTCATGGGGACCTGCTGGTCGGCGGGCAGTTCGGTGCCCTTGGCGTCGGCGTACCGCAGCGCGCCGCCGACCGCGTACCGGTCGACGACCACGCCGTCGTGCGCGAGCAGGCCGACCGCGCCGGAGAAGTGCGGGTGCCCGGAAGCGTCCGGCTTGGTCCAGCTCGCCAGGAAGTCCTCGGCCGCCTCGAGCGGCGCCGGGTCGAGGCCGACGTCCTGGGGCCAGCCGTCGCGCAGCGTCGTCCACGGCGGGGCGAACCCGTGCTGCGGCCGGTCGAAGCGGCCGGCCGCCGGATCGTGGCTGGTGATGGCGCTGGCTCCCGAGTCCGACACGGTCAACGTGGTCAGCGCGACCAGCACTCCGGTGGCCGCGACGAGGACCTTCCTAGCACGCACGAGTCTCCCCCTCAGCGGTAGAGCAGGTAGTGGCGGCGTCTCCGGTCGAACTCGGCCAGCTCGGCCCGCCAGGCGCCGGTGACCTCGTCGACGCCCGCGCCGGCGTCGACCATGGTCCGGAGCCGGTCGGACCCGGACAGCTTGTCGATGTAGTTGTCGGGGCGCCAGGCGAACACGTCCGGGTGCACGGCCTTCGCCGTGACGAGCATGGCGACGGCGGTCCGGATCGCGTCGAAGGCGCGGGGGTCGCTGATGCTGAGCTGCACGCCGCCGCACGTCTGGTTGACGAACTTGCTGAACGTCGGGACGAAGTACGTCTCGCGGAACCGGGCGCCGGGCAGGGCGAGGTCCTCGAGCTTCTCGCGCCAGCGCCAGTCGAGCCCGGGCGCGCCGACGATCTCGAACGGCCGGGTGGTGCCGCGGCCCTCGGAGAACACCGTGCCTTCGAACATCCCGGTGCCCGGGTAGACGAGCGCGGTGTCCGGCGTCGGCATGTTGGGGCTCGGCAGGACCCAGTTCAGCCCGGTCTGGGCGAAGAGCGTGTCGCGCCGCCAGCCGCGCACCTGGACGACGTCGAGCTTCACTTCTTCGTCCGGCAGGAACTCTCCGGCGAAGAAGCGCGCGAGCTCGCCGACGGTCATGCCGTGCTGTTGCGCGATCGGCTGCCGCCCGATCCCGGAGGCGAACTTCGGGTCGAGCACCGGCCCGGCCGCCCGGCCGCCGAGCGGGTTCGGCCGGTCGAGCACGACGAGGGCCGCATTGACCTTCGCGGCGGCCACCATCGCGGTGTAGAGGGACCAGATGTAGGTGTAGAAGCGCGCGCCGACGTCGGCGATGTCGAAGACGACCGTGTCGACGCCCGCCTTGGTGAACAGCGAAGCGAGCTTCGTCGCGTCGACGCCGTACGCGTCGTAGACCGGAACCCCGGTGCGCGGGTCGGTGTAGTCGCCCTCGGATCCACCGGCTTGCGCGCTGCCGCGGAAGCCGTGTTCGGGGCCGAAGGCCGCCACCGGTTTCACCCCGGCGGCGACCATCGAGTCGACGATGTGGTCGCCGTTCAGCAGGACGCCGGTCGGGTTCGACAGCACGCCCAGCTTGCGGCCCTCGAGGGTGCGCCAGCCCTGCGCGGCCAGCTGTTCCGCGCCGGTGAGGACGCGGCTGTGACCTTGCTCCGCCGCTTGTCCGGGCTGGGCTGCGGCGACCGTGGAGCCGCCCGCCAGCATCGGGACGGTGAGCGCGCTCGCGCCGAGGAAGTGGCGCCGGTTGAGGGTCACCAGGTCAGCCCGTGACCGAACGGGTACTTCACGGTCTGCACGTCGGCTCCCGCCGGGATGTCGACCGGCAGCTTCCCGACCGGTTTCGTCTCGCCGAGGATCACCTTGGCCAGCGCCTCCAGGGTCGGCCCGATGTAGCCGTAGGTGGCCAGCCAGGTCCGGACGGCGCTCGGGTAGCCGGCGTCGTACGGGATCTGCGCGGCGACCGCTACGACCGGTTTCCCGGTGGCCTGCAGGGCGTCGAGCAGCTTGGTCTGCAGCGGGTAGGTGGCGATGTTGTTCGTCAGCACGACGACGAGGTCGGCGGCCTGGGCCTTGGCGACGGCCTGCGCGACCTGCGCGTCCGTCGGGGTCTGGCCGGTTTGGTAGGCCGTCGCGGCCGTGCCGTGGGCGGTCAGCTTCTGCGCGAGGGTCGCCGTCGTGGAGACGCCCCAGCCGGTGACGAGCGTCGTCGCGGGCTTCTGCTTCAGGGGCAGCAGACCGGCGTCGTTCGCGACGGCCGTGATGCCGCGGTCGGCGATGTCCTGGGCGGTCGCGAGGTTCGGCGGCGTGCCGACGGTCTTCATGACCTTGTTCGCGTCGACGAACGGCGAGAACAGGATGCCGCGCTTGAACTTGAGCTTGAGCACGCGCAGCACGCTCTGGTCGATCCGCCGCATCGGGATGTCACCGGATTTGACGGCGGCGAGGACCGAGTTGATCGCGAGTTCGAGGTGCACCGGCATGAGCAGCTGGTCGACGCCGGCTTTCAGGGCGAGCACCGGGATCTCGGCGTCGCCGTGCAGCTTGCGCACGCCTTCCATCTCGAGGGAGTCGGTGATCACGACGCCGTTGTAGCCCAGCTCGTTGCGCAGGCGGTCGGTGATGATCGGCTTGGACAGCGTCGCGGGTTCGAGCGACGGGTCGAGGCTCGGGAACTGGATGTGCGCGCTCATGATCGAGTCGACGCCGGCCGCGATCGCGGCCTTGAACGGCGGCACGTCGGTGGCCCGCCACTGCGCCTCGGTGCTGTCGATCCGGGGCAGCCCGGTGTGGCTGTCGGTCGGCGCGGCGCCGTGCCCGGGGAAGTGCTTGNNTGGCCAGCCCGGGCCGCCCGGAGAAGGACCGGACGCCGATGACCGGGTTGACCGGGTTGGAGTTGACGTCCGAATCGGGCGCGAAGTCCTGGTTGATGCCGACGGCACGCAGTTCGCGGCCGAGGATGGTGGCGGCCTGCGTCGCGCGGTTCGTGTCCCGCCCGGCGGAGATGGCCATGGCGTTCGGGAACTCGGTGGCCGGCGCGCNNATCTGCAGCGGGATGTGCGCCCCGCTCGTGAGGGCGGCCTTCTGGAGGCCGTTGGACAGCTTCGCGACCTGCACGGGGTCGTCGAAGTTGTCCCGCGAGTCGTTGTTGAAGTAGATGACCCCGCCGAGGTGGTACTTCCGGATGACCTGCGCGGGCGTGTCGACGCCGAAGTCCGTCTGGTTCTTCGGGTTGACCTCGTCGGCGGTCTTGCCGTTCACCCAGGTGACGAACAGCTGCCCGACCTTCTGCTCGAGCGTCAGCCCCCGGAGCGCCTGCGTCGCCGCGGCCTCGGCCTGCGCGTCCGCGCTCACGCTCG
>NZ_MUMI01000094.1 GCF_002155975.1 Amycolatopsis kentuckyensis | reverse complement strand
CGCGGCCCCGGCCGGCGGTGGCGGTGGCTGCTGTGGCGGCGGCTGCTGCGGCTGAGCAGGCTCAGAGCGCCTTCAGCGCCTGCTCCAGGTCGGCCCACAGGTCCTCGACGTCCTCGAGACCGGCGGACAGCCGGATCAGCTGGTCGGAGACGCCGGCGCCGCGGCGGTCGCCCTCGTCGACGATCCGGTGGCTGATCGAGCCCGGGTGCTGGATCAGGGTGTCGACGCTGCCCAGGCTGACGGCCGGCGTGATCAGCCGGACGGCGCCGATCAGGGCGTGCGGGTCGCCGTCGACCTCGAACGCCACCAGCGGGCCACCGATCCGCGGGTAGTGGACGGCGGTCACGGCCGCGTGTTCACCGAGCCGTGCCGCGAGGGTCGCCGCGGTGGCCGATGCCGCGTTGACACGCAGCGGCAGCGTGGAAAGCCCGCGCAGCAACAGGTATCCGGCGAGCGGGTGGAGCACGCCGCCGGTCGCGAAGCGGATTTGGCGCAGCCGGGCGGCTTCCGACGCGTCGCACGCGACGATCCCGCCCATCACGTCGCCGTGGCCGCCGAGGAACTTCGTCGCGCTGTGCAGCACGATCCGCGCGCCGTGGTGGCCCGGGCGCTGGAGCACCGGGGTCGCGAACGTGTTGTCCACCAGGAGCGGCACCTCTCCGCAAGCGCGGGCCAGCTCGGCGATGTCGGCCTCGGCGAGGGTCGGGTTCGCCGGCGTCTCGACGAACACCAGCCCGGTGTCCGGCCGCAGCGCGGCGGCGACGGCGCCGGGCGCGGCCCAGGTGACCTCCGTGCCGAGCAGCCCGGACTCGAGCAGGTGGTCGCTGCAGCCGTACAGCGGGCGCACCGCGACGACGTGCCGTTTCCCCTGCGCCACCGCGGAAAGCAGGCAGGCCGAGACGGCGGCCATGCCGCTGGCGAACGCCACACCGTGGTCGAAACCCTCGAGCTCGGCGAGCGCCCGCTCGAACCGCTCGACGGTCGGGTTGCCCACCCGGCCGTAGATCGGCGGGCCGTCGAGCTCGGCGCCGGCGGCGAAGGCGTCGATCCGGGCGGCTTCGGCGGCACTGTCGCGGGACGGGTAGGTCGTGGACAGGTCGAGCGGAGCGGCGTGCACGCCGAGGTCCGTGAGGTCGTCACGGCCGGCGTGGACGGCTCGCGTGCGCAGCGAGGAAGTCATGGCAGCATGGTCGAGCTTTCCCCGGACCAGGAGCAACACTCTCGGATATCATTCGGCGATGTCCGCTTCCGTCGAACTGAGTCCGGTGGATCTCGAAATCCTGCGCCTGCTGCAGAACGATGCCCGGATCACCAACAAGGACCTGGCCGCCGCGGTCGGCATCGCGCCGTCGACGTGCCTGGACCGCGTCGCCCGGCTGCGGGACACCGGCGTGATCACCGGGCAGCACGCGTCGGTCGACGCGGCGAAGCTCGGGCGGCCGCTGGAGGCGTTCCTGTTCGTCCAGGTCCGCCCGCACCGGCGGCCGCTGGTGGACCCGTTCATCGAGCACCTGCTCTCCTTGCCGGAGGTGCGCGCGGTCTACCACCTGACCGGGCCGGACGACTTCCTCGCGCACGTCGCGACCAGCTCCGCCGGGGAGCTGCAGCGGCTGGTCCTCGACGAGCTGACCGCGCGGGACGAGGTCGCCCGCGTCCACACCAACCTGGTGTTCCAGCACTGGAGCGGCGGCCCGCTGCTGCCGCCGGGCGCTTGATCTCAGAGGCTCTTGAGCCAGCGGCGGGTCTCGCGCGGGGTCGTCAGCCGGACGACGGCCGGGCCGGGCGGCTCGGCGGCCCAGGCCCGGATGCGGGCCCGCTTGTTCGCGAACGACCTGAAGTGCCAGCGGATGATCGAGTCGGCGGAAAACACCTGGCGCAGCGACTCGACGTTCCCGTTGCAGATCCGCTTGCGCGTCACCGTCCGCACCAGCGTCCGGCGCACCAGGCGGCCCAGCGAAAGCCAGCGCGGGTAGTCGAGGCCCACGACCAGCTGGGCGCGCGGCAGGACGAGGTCCTGCCACTTGCTGTAGACGGCGTCGAGGACCCAGCGCTCCTGCGCGCACACCTCGGCGACCCGGCGGCGCTGTTCCTCGTCGGGAGTGCCGACCCAGCCCGGCTGCCAGCCGATGTCGTCCGCGGCGTAGTAGGGCAGGCCGGTCCGCTCGGCGATCCGGGCCGCGAGCGTCGACTTGCCCGAGCCGGTCACCCCGACGATGACGATGCGGTCAGGCCTCGAGGTCACGGGCGGGCTCCCGCGGTCCGCGGTAGGGCAGGGTCTGGCTGTAGACGAGGTTCGTGGTCGTGCTGCCGAACTGGCACAGCTCGTCGACCGTGCGCTCGAGGTGGGCCATCGAGGCGGCGGCGATCTTGAGCGTGTAGCAGTCGTCGCCGGTGGTGCGCAGGCATTCGAGGATCTCGGACCGCTCGGCGAGCAGCTTGTGCAGCGGCTCGTGGCGGCTGCCCGGGTACTTGAGCCGGACCACGGCGAGCACCGGGTAACCGACCTTGCCCAGGTCGATTTCCGCGCGGTAGCCGCTGATCACGCCGGTGGTCTCGAGCCGCCGGAGGCGTTCGGTCGCCGCGGACGCGCTGAGGTTCACGCGGCGGCCGAGCTCGGTGAGCGGCAGCCGGGCGTCGCGCTGGAGCTCGGTGAGGATGGCCCAATCCGTCGCATCGAGACTCTCGGTCATCCGCCGAACATACCGTGAGATCCACGGCCGAACGGGCCGAACGCCGTGATCATTGCCTTCCGGATTCGGGCAAAACGTCGATAGCCTTTCCCGGTGAAGATCGGCGTGAACGTCCCCAACTTCGGGCCCGGCACGAACCCGGGTGTCCTGCGTGCCTGGGCGCAGACGGTCGAAGGCCTCGGCTACGACCTGCTGATGGTGTCCGACCACGTCGCCATCACGCCGGACGTCGCCGGGCAGTACCCGGCGCCGTTCTACGAGCCGTTCACGACGTTGTCGTGGCTGGCCGGGGTGACGCAGCGGGTGCGGCTGGGCACCACGGTGCTCGTGGTGCCGTACCGGCATCCCCTGCTGGTGGCGCGGATGGCGGCGAACCTCGACGAGCTCAGCGGCGGTGGCCGGCTCGTGCTCGGCGCCGGGATCGGCTGGGCGAAGCAGGAGTTCGAGGCACTGGGCGTGCCGTTCGAGCAGCGCGGCAGGCTCACCACCGAGCACCTGCGGGCGATCCGCGCCGCGTGGGCCGAGCGCGACGACTACCGCGCGGGGCAGATCCCGCTGTGGCTCGGCGGGCACAGCGACGCCGGGTTGCGCCGGGCGGTGGAGCTCGGCGACGCGTGGCACCCGCTGCGGCTGACGATGGCCGGGTTCCGGGAAACACTGGGGCGCCTGGAAAAACTGGCCGGCGACCGGCCGGTGCCCGCCTTCGCGCCGCGGATCCTGTTGCGGGTGACGGCGGCGCCGGTGGCCGGGCCCGATCGACGTGCCGGCGAAGGCACGCTCGAGCAGGTCATCGACGACCTGGTGCAGTTGCGGGCGATGGGGGCGGACACCGTCGTGCTCGACCCGTTCGACTCGGACCCGGCCGAAACGCTGCGCCCGGAGGTGGCGTGGCGTGATCTCGCGGCCGTGGCCGCATCCTGGAGGGAGACCCTGTGAAGGACACCGAAGAAGCCCTGCTGCGGCGGGCGATCGAGCTCGCCCGCGAGGCGCGCGAGGAACACGGCAACCCGCCGTTCGGCTCCCTGCTGGCCGACGCCGACGGGAAGATCCTGGTCGAGGACCGCAACACCTCGCTGACCGACAACGACATCACGGCCCACCCGGAACTGAAGCTGGCCCGCTGGGCGGCGCAAAACCTCGACCCGGAAACCGCGGCGACCACGACGATGTTCACCAGCACGCAGCCGTGCGGGATGTGCACCGGCGCGATCGAACGGTCCGGGCTCGGCCGCGTCGTCTACGCGCTGTCGACGGAGCAGTTCCTCACGCTGCGGCCGCCGCTCACGTGGGGCAAGCACAAGATGGAGGGCCCCGCCCTGTTCGACGAGGCCCGCGTGCCGGTCGAGGGCTACTACAAGTGACGAGTTACCAGGTGCGCCCGGTGGCGCGCATCGAGTCGCCCCTGACGGACCGCGCGACGGCTCCGAAGCAGGGCGACGAGGGCGCGCCACCGTCCCGGGTGGTGTTCCTCCCGGAGTTCACCCCGGCGGCGGTCGACCTCCGGCCGGGCGACCGCCTGGTCCTCCTGACGTGGCTGCACGAGGCGGACCGCGACGTCCAGGCGGTCCACCCCCGCGGCGACCGCGATCGCCCAAGCACCGGCGTGTTCTCGACGCGCTCGCCGGACCGCCCGAATCCGATCGGCCTCCACCTGGTCACGGTGACGGCGGTCGACGGCGGCACGCTGACGGTCGCGGGCCTGGAGGCCATCGACGGCACCCCGGTGCTCGACGTCAAGCCGGTCCTCGGCGAGGTGGCCGAGCGCTGATCAGTAGTCCTTGAATCCCTTCCCGGTCTTCCGGCCCAGCCGGCCGGCCGTCACGAGGTGCTCCAGCAGCGGCGCCGGCGCGAAACCCTCCTCGCGGAACTCGTTGTACAGCGTGCGCTGGATGGCCAGGGACACGTCGAGGCCGACGACGTCCAGCAGTTCGAACGGGCCCATCGGCAGGCCGCAGCCGACCTTCATGGCCGTGTCGATGTCGTCCGCGCCCGCGTAGTGGGCCTCCAGCATCTTCACCGCGTCGTTCAGGTACGGGAACAGCAGCGCGTTGACGATGAAACCCGCGCGGTCGCCGCAGTGCACCGCGTGCTTGCCCACCGCCGCGCAGACCGCGCTCGCCGTCGCCACGACGTCCGGGGCGGTCGCGATCGTCGACACCACCTCGACCAGCTTCATCACCGGGGCCGGGTTGAAGAAGTGGAGGCCGACCACGTCGGACGGCCGGGACGTGGCGGCCGCGCACTCGATCACCGGCAGCGAGGACGTCGTCGTCGCCAGGACCGCGCCGGGGCGGACCACCTCGTCCAGCGCCGCGAACACCGCCTGCTTGACCGACAGCTCCTCGGCCACCGCCTCGACGACCAGGTCGACGTCGGCCAGCGCCTCGAAGTCGGTGACCGGGGTGATGCGGGCCAACGCCGACGCGGCGTCCTCTTCGGACAGTTTGCCCTTGACCACGGCCTTGTCGAGCGACTTCTTGACGCGAGCCACCGACGCCTGCGCCTTCTCCAGGCTCCGGGCGCGCAGCACGACGTCGAGGCCGCGCTTGGCGAACACCTCCGCGATGCCGGTGGCCATCGTGCCCGTCCCGACCACGCCCACCCGGGCCACCGGGCGCGGCGGCACAGCCTCCACTGTGGACACTACGCCGGACGAGACCACGTTGGGCGAGTCCGGGGCGTCGTAGGTGTAGAAGCCCCGGCCGGTCTTGCGGCCCAGCAGGCCCGCCGTGATCATCTGCTTGAGCAGCGGCGCGGGCGCGTGCAGGCGGTTGCGGGACTGGTGGTACATCGTGTCGAGGATTTCGTTCGCGGTGTCCAGCCCGATCAGGTCGAGCAGCGCGAGCGGGCCCATCGGGTAGCCGCAGCCGAAGCGCATCGCGGCGTCGAGGTCCTCGCGCGTCGCGTAGCGCTGCTCGTACATCCGCACCGCGTGGTTGAGGTAGCCGAACAGCAGCGCGTTGGCGATGAAGCCGGCCCGGTCGCCGATCACCACCGGCACCTTGCCGAGCCGCTCGGCGAACTCGACGACCTCGGCGACCACGTCCGGCTCGGTCACCACGGTCTTGACGATCTCGACGAGCTTCTGCACCGGCGCCGGGTTGAAGAAGTGCATGCCGACGACCTTGCCGGGCCGTGCGGTGTGCACGCCGATCTCGGTGATCGACAACGACGACGTGTTGGACGCGAAGACCACTTCGGGCCGGGTGATCTTGTCCAGCTCGGCGAAGACGTCGGCCTTCAGCTCGAGGCTCTCCGGGATCGCCTCGACCACCAGGTCCACTTCGGACAGGTCCGACAGCGACGTGCTGTAGCGGATCCGGCCCAGCAGCGCCTCGCGCCCGGGCGCGTCCAGCTTGCCGCCGGAGAGCGCCCGTTCGGTGGAGTGCTCGAGGTGGCCGCGGCCGCGGGCGACGCCGGCTTCGTCCAGCTCGACCGTGACGACGTCGAGCCCGCTGCGCGCCAGCACTTCGGCGATGCCGGCCCCCATGGTGCCCAGGCCGACCACACCGACCGTCGAAATGTCCCGCGCCATCGAGGCCTCCAGAGATGTTACTCGCTGGTAATTGGCCTCGATACTGCCACGCGCCACCGCCGGAGCCCAGACGGAATCGAGTCAGTACCGCTCAAGTCACCCGGTCGGCGACGGTGGCTTCACTCCCCGAAATTGCCGTCCACCAGCTCTTTCGCCTTCTCCAGCGCGGCCGAAGCCTGGGGCCCGCTCGCCCGGACGCGGATCCGGTCGCCCTGGCGTGCGCCGAGCGACATCAGGGCCAGGACGCTGTGGCCGTCGGCCTCCTGGTCGCCGAGCCGCACGGTCACCTCGGCGTCGAACTCGCTGAGCGTGCGCACCAGCACCGCGGCGGGCCGGGCGTGCAACCCGACCTCGTTGTGCAGCTCCAGCTCGACTTCGGCGGCGTCGGCCGGCGCCTCCTCGGCGGGCTCCAGGTCCTCGGGGATACCGGCCGCCGCGGCGGCCTCGGCCACCGCCTTGCGGTCCTGCCCGGCCTGCGCCGCGACCGCCGCCGCGATCGCGCCCTCGACCAGCGGGCCGTCCGCGACGATCGCGGCCGAAGGGTCGGCCAGCGACTCGACGGCGAGCTCGGCCGTCATCTGGGCGCTGCCCAGGTCGTAGAGGAGCACGACGCCGTCGCCGGAATCGGCGCGCTGGGTGGCGGCGACGACCTCGTCGTAGTCCGTGCCGATCGAGCCGTCGGAGAGGCCACCGGCGGGACGGATGGTGACGTCCGGCGCCATCTGGGCGGCCAGCTCGGCCAGGCCTTCGGCGAGCTTCGCACTGTGCGACACGAGCACGATTCCCACGCTCACCGGGCGGCCTCCGCGAACGCCCGCAGCAGCAGCGCCGACGACCGCGCGCCGGGGTCCATGTGGCCGACGGCCCGCTCGCCGAGGTAGGACGCCCGGCCCTTCCGCGGGACCAGGTCCACTGTGGACTGCGCACCGGTGTCGGCCGCGTCGGCCGCCGCGGTCAGCACCGCGGCGACGTCCCCGTCGCCCTCGGCCGCCTTCTCCGCGGCCGCCACCGCGGGGATCAGGGCGTCGACCATGGTCGCGTCGCCGCCCACGGCCTTGCCGCGGGCCTGGACGCCTTCGAGGCCGGCCCGCAGCGCGTCCAGCAGCGCCGGGACGTCGAGCTCTCCGGCCGGGCCCAGCTTGGCGGAGGCACGCAGGAAAGCCGTGCCGTACAACGGCCCCGCGGCCCCGCCGACCTTGGAGATCAACGTCGTTGCGACGAGCTTCAGCACGCCGCCCGGCGTGTCCGGAACCGCGGAATCGAGCGCCGCGACGACGGCCGTGAAGCCGCGGTTGAGGTTCTCGCCGTGGTCGCCGTCGCCGATCGCGCGGTCGAGGTCGATCAGTTCCACGCGGTGCTCGGCGACCACCGCCGCGGCGGCGCGCACGGCCGCCGCGACCCCCTCGGCGGTGCAGGCCATCAGAGCCCCCACCGCAGGGCCGCGGTGTTGACCGGGGCGTCCCACAGCTCGGTCAGCTCGTCGTCCAGTTTGAGCAACGTCAGGCTCATCCCCTGCATCTCGAGGCTGGTGATGTACGGGCCGACCAGCCGGCGTTCGACCACGATCCCACGGTCGGCCAGCAGCCGCTCGGCGATGCCGTGGGCCAGGTACAGCTCGACGAGCGGGGTGCCGCCCATCGAGTTGGTGAACAGCAGCACGCGGTCGCCCGAGGCGAACGGCAGGTCCGACACGACCGCCTCGACCATGCGCGCCACCAGCGCGTCGGCCGGCTCGGCCGGGAGCCGCTCGCGGCCGGGCTCGCCGTGGATGCCGATGCCGAACTCGATCTCGTTCTCGTCGAGGTCGAAGCTGGGGGTGCCGGCGTGCGGGACGGTCGGCGCGGTGAGCGCGACGCCGATCGACCGGACCTGGCCGATCACCTTCTGCGCCAGCGCGGTGACGGCGTCGAGCGAGTCGCCGCGCTCGGCGGCGGCGCCGGTGATCTTCTCCAGCAGCACCGTGCCGCCGACCCCGCGGCGGCCCGCGGTGTACGTCGAGTCCTTGACCGCGACGTCGTCGTCGATCACGACGCTGCGCACCTCGAGGTCCTCGGCGGCGGCCAGCTCGGCGGCCGTCTCGAAGTTCAGCACGTCGCCGGTGTAGTTCTTCACGATGAGCAGCGCGCCCGCGTCGCCGGTGGTCGCGGTGACCGCGGCCTGCACCGCGTCCGGCGTCGGCGAGGTGAACACCGCGCCGGGTACCGCCGCGGCGAGCATGCCGTGGCCGACGAAGCCGCCGTGCAGCGGCTCGTGCCCGGACCCGCCGCCGGAGATGACGGCGACCTTGCCCGCGACCGGCGCGTCGGCTCTGATCACGACGTCCGGGTCGTACTGGACGCGGAGGATGTCGGCGTGCGCGGCGGCGAGCCCCCGCAGCGACTCGGCGACCACGTTCGCCGGATCGTTGATGATCTTCTTCACGGCAGCCTCCGGCGCATCGGCGGGTGGGGTGCCCCCTTCCTACCTCTCCGCGCGGCCCGCCGCCAGATCAAGGTTTGGGGAGCTTGGTGACCACGTTCTTCGCGACGGTCACCGCCTTGCCGCACGGGTCGGTGTCGTTGTCCGCATAGCCCTGGTAGTCCACCTGGGCCAGTTCGACGTCGTCGCCCTGCCACGGCCGGTGCTGCCACTCGACCTTGCACCGCGCCGAACCCCCGGTCGCCTGCTTCTGGAAGCCGGTCACGCCGTTGCCGAGGTCCACCTTGGAATTGCCGTCGCCGACGAGCGGGGGCAGGCCCGGCCGGAACCCGACCGTCACCGCCGGTCCCCGGTCCTTCCACTCGCACGAGTGCAGGCCCGACGGCGCGGCCTTCGCCGACGGCACGACGGCAGTCACCGCCGCGGTGTCGGCCATCGCGCACGGATCGGCGGTCAGCACGGTGCCCGCGGGCGTCGAGTACTTCTCCGGCGAGTTGTGCAGCTTCTGGACGACGGCCTCGGCGAACGCCTGCCCGGGACGGCACGGGTCACCGGCGTAGGTGACCGACACCTCGAGCCCCACATCCGGGTTCAGCGCCGTCATCACGACGACGGTGCAGTCGGTGTCGCCGGTCTTGTTCACCCGCAGCGGCAGCCCGCCGGCCACCCCGGTCGTCTTGTCCGCCCGCGGCACGACGGTGCTGCCGATCTCGAGCTCGAGCCGGATCTCCTTGCCGCCGGGGTCCTTCACCTTGTTGCTGCAGGTGTCGAAGGCGATGGACGACGGCGACGGGTCGTCCTCGACCGTGCCGAGGCCCAGCGCACCCAGGGCGTCCTTGGTGAGGAACTGGCACGGCTGGATCGTGCGGAGCACGCCGGCCGCGACGGCGGCGTCGGTGATCGGGCCGTCGGCGACCTGGCCGGAGCCGGCCGCCGCGGGCACCGTCGTCCGGGCGAAGTTGGACTTGCCGAGGTCCGGCCCGCACGCCGTCAGCGGCAGCGCGAGCGCGGTGACCAGCAGGAACAGCTTCGGGAGACGGCGGTGCCGAACGTCTGGGAACACGCGATGCACGGTAGCGGCACCCGCGCGCCGCTGTCCGGACAACCCGGCTATTCGCCGGCCGCCGCCGGTGTGTCGCCCGTCTCCGCCTCGGGCTCGGCGGGCACGACGAGCGGCCGGACCAACGCCCAGGTGACGAACAGCGCCGCGACCACCAGCATGCCGATCCCGGCCCACAGGTTGATGTTGACGTCGGCCGCCTTCTTGATCTCCTCGTCGGAGGTGAAGCCGATGCCCATGACGGTGAGGATGACGCCGTAGACGCCGATCAGCAGGGCGATGATCAGCCGGATGTCGAAGGCGCCTGCCTTGTGTGCGCGCGGCTGCGACTCGGTAGCCATTCCGACCTCCTAGAAGATGGCGTTCAGGGCGATGGTCAGGACGAGCACGATGCCCGCGAGCAGGCCCGGCTTGCGGTACCAGCCCGCGTTCTCCCCGGTCGAGTCGTGCTGGCGGGTTTCCTTCGGCGTGAGCGAGTAGACGAGGCCCACCAGCTCTTCGTCCGGCTTCGGCTTGGTCGCCAGCGAGACGACGACGCTCACCACGATGTCGACCACGAAGGCGACACCGGCGGCCACGAAGCTGGTGCCCTGGCCCTCCAGCCCGATCACCCCGGCCTGCGACAGGCCCCAGATCGTGATGGCGGACGCCGTGCCGAGCACCAGGCCGCTCCAGCCGGCGTGCGGGGTCATCCGCTTCCAGAACATGCCCAGGATGAACGTGGCGAACAGCGGCGCGTTGAAGAAGGAGAACAGGTCCTGCAGGTAGTTCAGGATGTTGCCGGAGTTCGACGCGATGAAGGCGGTGCCGATCGCGAGGATCGTGCCGGCCGACGTCACGATGCGGCCCAGGTTCAGGTAGTAGTGGTCCGGCTTGTCCTTCTTCACGTACGTCTGCCAGATGTCGTACGTGAAGACCGTGTTGAACGAGCTCAGGTTCGCCGCCATACCGGCCATGAACGAGGCCAGCAGACCGGCGATGGCGATGCCGAGCATGCCGTTCGGCAGCAGGTCGCGCATCAGCAGCAGGAGCGCGTTGTTGAAGGTGACGCCGCTTTCGGCCTTGCCGCCGTCGAGCAGCACCTGCTTGTCCTTGACGTACTCGGACACGGTGACCGCGGCGATCATGCCGGGGATGATCACGATGAACGGGACCAGCATCTTCGGGAACGCGCCGATGATCGGCGTGCGCCGCGCGGCGGACATGCTCTTCGACGCCATCGCGCGCTGGACCTCGACGAAGTTCGTCGTCCAGTAGCCGAAGGAGAGCACGAACCCGAGGCCGAAGACGATGCCCAGCACCGAAAGCAGGCTGTTGCCGAAGCCGGTCAGGTTGTCACCGGGCCACGAGTGCAGCTGCGCGGTGCCGCCCGGGCTGTTGGTCACCTTGTCGACCAGGCCCTGCCAGCCGCCGACCTTGACCAGGCCGATGATCGTCAGCGGCACCAGCGCGATGACGATGACGAAGAACTGCAGGACCTCGTTGTAGATCGCGGCGGAGAGGCCGCCGAGCGCGGTGTAGGAGAGCACGATCGCGGCGGCGACGATGATCGACACCCACAGCGGCCAGCCCAGCAGCAGGTTCACCACGCTGGCCAGCAGGAAGAGGTTCGCGCCCGCGATGAGGATCTGGGCCGCGGCGAAGCTGACGCCGTTGACCAGGTGGGCCGGCTTGCCGAAGCGCCGCCGCATGAACTCCGGGACGCTGCGGACCTTGGAGCCGTAGTAGAAGGGCATCATCACGATGCCGAGGAACAGCATCGCCGGGATGGCGCCGATCCAGAAGTAGTGCACGGTCGGCAGGCCGTACTGGGCGCCGTTGGCCGACATGCCCATCACCTCGACCGCGCCGAGGTTCGCCGAAATGAACGCCAGGCCGGTGACCCAGGCGGGCAGCGACCGGCCCGACAGGAAGAAGTCGAGGCTGCTCGACACCTGCCGCCGCGCCAGGTACCCGATGCCGAGCACGAGAACGAAGTAGAACGCCAATTCGATGTAGTCGATCGCGCTCGCGTCGAGTCGCAGGTTCGCATCGGCTAGGACGAGCACCCGACCCACCTCCGGCTGTGCTTCTTGAAACAGTACGAGTCAAACAGGACAAGATCCGACAGGAATCACCAGTATCCCGTCGGATCCGGACAGTACTGCATGGATTCAGGGTCGGCACGCCGACGTGTCCAAAATGGTCAGAGGGCGCGCTCTCCCGGCCTTGACCAGGGAAAACGCGCCCTCGTTCCGCACGCCGCGGGAGCGGCCGGGATCAGCGGTCGGTCGGTACGGCGATCTCGCCGTCCTCGTCGATCAGGTGGGCCAGAACGGCGTCGGGCAGGTAGGTCCGGTGCGGGTAGCCCGGGCCCCACGAGTTGAGGATCGGCACGGCGCCGAGCTCGTCGGCACGCGGGTTGGCGAGCACCGAGTGCACGTCGTCGACCGACTTCGCCCAGCGGAACGCCTTGATGCCCTGCTTGGCTTCGGCGGTGTACTTCTCGCGGGCGTGCCAGTCGTCGGCGGCGTAGGAGTCGTCCCACAGGACGTGCCCGGTGTCCTTGAGCACCTCGGCCGCGGCGCGGACCGACGTGCCGTTCTCGTCACCGGGGTTGGTCTCGGGCCACTCGTCGCGCTTCTTGGCCGAGTCCCAGAGCCAGCGGGCCGCGTACTCGCTGCCGTTGAAGATCGACATGCACCGCGACCAGCCGAAGCCGACACACGCGCCTTCGTGGCCCTGGTCGTAGAAGGCGTACCAGGCGTCGGTGTCCGGGGTGCCGCCCGGCTCGAGGCAGACGCAGTGGCCGCCGCGGATCCGGCCGAGCTTCTTGACGCCGGCCCTCGCGATGAAGAACTCGCCGGACTTCTCGTCCTGCTCCGGCTGGTCGAACGCCGAGTACCAGTTGACGCCGATCACGACCGGCGCCCGGGTGGGCCGGTCTTCGTCGGCCAGCGCGCCGAGCGGATACCTTTCCACGTGCCGCCAGTCATCCGGAATGAACCGGCCCAGGCGCGGGTCGGCCGGATCGGAACCGAGTGGGCGATAACGCATGACTTCCTCCTCCGTGCAGGCAAAAAATGCGCACACGCCGGCCGGATGGCATGCGCACCCCGAGCTCGAAGGCGGACTGAAACGTTGGCACGACGAAGAAAGACGGCCGAGCGCACCACCCTCCGGCCACACCGGACGCACCGGCGGAACCCCTCGAATCGAGTGTCGCACGACAACGGCGAACAAGAACCCGAACTCACCCGAACAGCGCACAAAAGGCGTTGAAAAAGTTTCTTCTCACTGCGCGGCCGACTATCGCGTTAACGATTTCCTGGCGGAGCAACAATCAGCGAATCAGATACGTCGTTTTCGGCATCGATTCGGTATCGGCACCGAGACCCGCCCCTTCGGGCAGTCCGAGGCCGATTTTTCACCGAAGCCGGGTCGGGCCGCCACCCGCGGGCAGGCCCGACCGGCCCGGAGCAGGTGGCGAAAACGCAGCCGAACGAACTGCCCGTCTCCGCGAGCCGGGCGTCAGTCCGGCACTCGCCGGAACCGCGGCACCCGGCCGGCGGGTGTCTCGACGGTCTCGGTGAACATCGGTGCCGGGCGCACCCACAGCCCCCGCTCGCCGTAGAGCGCCCGGTAGACCACCAGTTCCTCTTCGGACTCGCTGTGCCGGGCCACGCCCAGCACCTCGTACTCGCCGCCCTTGTAGTGGACGTACCGGCCCGGCTCCACCTCGGACACGTCAGAACAGCCGGAACTCGTCGGACTCGATGCCGCGCAGTTCGTCGTAGTCCAGGGTCAGGCAGCGGATCCCGCGGTCCTCCGCCAGGGTGCGGGCCTGCGGCTTGATGATCTGGGCCGCGAACACGCCCTGCACCGGGGCCAGGAGCGGGTCGCGGTTGAGCAGTTCCAGGTAGCGGGTCAGCTGCTCGACGCCGTCGATTTCGCCGCGGCGCTTGATCTCGACCGCCACCGACTTGCCGTCGGCGTCGCGGGCCATGATGTCGACCGGGCCGATGGCCGTGGGGAATTCGCGGCGGACCAGCGTGTAGCCGTCGCCGAGGGTCTTGATGTGCTCGGCCAGCAGTTCCTGCAGGTGGGCTTCCACGCCGTCCTTCTGCAGGCCCGGTTCCGCGCCCAGGGCCTGGGAGTAGTCGTGGAAGACCTCCTCGATCGAGATCACCAGCTTCTCGCCCTGTTTGTTCTCGACGATCCAGAGCTTGCCGTCCTCGATCAGCCAGCAGGGCGGGCTCATCCAGTTCAACGGCTTGTACGCACGGTCGTCGGAGTGCACCGACACCGAGCCGTCGGACTTGACGAGCAGCAGGCGGGTGGCCATCGGCAGGTGGGCGGTGAGCCGGCCGGCGTAGTCGACCTGGCACCGCGCGATCACGAGACGCACCCGAGGAGGGTAGGACAGGGTCGGTGATACTGGGCGCGTGGACCCCATTCAGCGTGTCGCGTCCCGCGAGGTGTACCGGAACAACTGGATGACGGTGCGGGAGGACGAGATCCGCCGCCCCGACGGCTCGCCGGGCATCTACGGTGTGATCGACAAGCCGTCGTACGCGCTGGTCATCGCCCAGGACGGCGACCGGTTCCGGCTGGTCGAGCAGTTCCGCTACCCGCTCGGCGAGCGGCGCTGGGAGTTCCCGCAGGGCACCGCGCCGGACCTGGCGGACGTGCCGCCCGCCGAACTCGCCGTGCGGGAGCTGCGCGAGGAGACCGGGTTGCGGGCCGGCTCGATGGTCCCGCTCGGCAAGCTCGACGTCGCCGCCGGCATGAGCAGCCAGCGCGGCTGGGTGTTCCTCGCCACGGACATCCACGAAGGCGAGCCGGAGCGCGAGCACGAGGAGCAGGACATGCGCAGCGCGTGGTTCGCGCGCGCGGACGTCGAGAAGATGATCCTCACCGGCGAGATCACCGACGCCCAGTCGATCGCCGCGTGGGCCCAGCTCCTGCTGTTCGAGCGGCACCGGCCCTGAGCATCCCCCGGATCACCAGGTGGTGGAACGGCTTGATCAGCGCGAAGTAGCGCGGGCCGACGCGGTTGTGGAAGTGCACGATGGTGCCGAGCCGGAAGCCGCCTGGCACCGCTTCGGCCGTCAGGTAGCCGGTCAGGTGGCTGTCGTCCACGCCCGCCACCAGGTACCGCTCCGGATCGCCCGCCCGCACGGTGAAGAACGCGATCCGGTGGCCGGGCGCGAACCCGACGTCCTCGGGCCGGAGCCGGCCGGTCCGCGGCACCGACGCGGTGTCCAGCCGCAGGGCCTTCGCGAGCAGGTACCGGACGCCGAAGAGCCCTTTCACCCACCACGGCGACCAGCCGAACACGCCCGCGACGAACTCGCGCAGGCTGTTCTCGCTCGCGATCTCCTTGAATTCGACGTAGTCGGCGCCGTCGAGAAAAGGTTCGGTCATTTCCGTCTCCCCAGTACGAGTTCCAGTGCGTTCCTGAGCTGCCGGCCGGTCAGCGGCGGCACGACCTGCCCGGCGCCGACGACGATCAGGTACAGCGCCTGCGCGAGAGCGGCGTCGCCGCTGATCTCGGTCAGGTAGGCCACGCGGGTCCGGTCGACGCGCTCCTGGACCGCCCGCGCTTCGACGTCCTGCAGGGCCCACGCCCGGACGGCGATCTCCAGCTCCGGCCCGGGACCGGGCGCCAGGACGAGCCCCAGCAACGCGCTCAGCCGGTCACCTTCCGCCGCTTCGGCCTGCTCCACGAACCGCGTGGTGCGTTCGGCCTCGAAGTGCTCCAGCAGGGCGGTGCGGTAGCCGCTCATGCCCTTGAAGTGGTGGTAGAAGGAGCCTTTCGACAGCCCGAGGCGCTCGGTGAGCCGCTCGATGGTCACCGACGGCGCGCCCCGCTCCGCCAGCAGCACCAGCCCCGCGTCCAGCCAGTCCCGTTTGCCCGCCATGGCCATACCATACCGTATGGTACGGTCAGCGGCCACGACAGAAGAAGCCGAAGCGGCCCGGGCTCAGTCGGGCCAGGAGGGCTTGCGCTTCTCCAGGAACGCCGCCCTGCCTTCGCGGGCGCCGGGCAGCTGGGACGCCGCGGCCATGACCTCCAGCGCGATCGCGTAGGCGTCGGCCTCGGGGCGGTCGAGCTGGGCGTAGAGCGTCACCTTGCCCATCGACTTGCTGGCCCGGCTGCCGCGCGTCGCCCGCGACAGCAGGTCCCCGACGGCGTCGTCGAGCTGTTCGTCGGGCACCACGCAGTTGACCAGGCCCCAGTCGAGCGCGGTCGCCGCGTCGATGGTGTCGCCGGTCAGCGCCAGCTCCATCAGGCGCTTGCGGCCGATCGAGCGCGCCACCGGGACCGCCGGCGTGTGGCAGAACCAGCCGCCCTTGCCACCTGGCAGCGCGAAGCCCGCCGACTCGGCGGCCACGGCCAGGTCGCACGACGCCACGAGCTGACAGCCCGCCGCGGTGGCCAGGCCGTGCACCCGCGCGACGACCACCTGCGGGATCGACTGCATCGTCCGCATCAGGTCCGTGCACAACGTGAGCAGCTCGCGCACGCCCATCAGATCCCGGTCGGCGACGTCGCCGAAGTCGTGGCCGGCGGAGAACACCGGGCCCGCGCCGGCCAGCACGACGCCGGTCGCGTCGGACGTCCCCGCCGCGCGGAACGCGGCGAGCAGCTCGGCGAGGTGGTCCGCGGACAGCGAGTTGCGCCGCGCCGGCCGGTTCATGGTGATCGTGACGGTGTCGCCGTCCCGGCTCATCAGGAGGTGCTCGTACATTCCCCGACCGTAGCCCCTCCGGACCGGAACGTACGCCGGTAGCTGTCGGGACCGACGCCGACCTCGGCGCGCATCCGGCGCCGCAGGTTGGCCGCCGTGCCCAGCCCGGACCGTTCGGCGACGCGCCCGACCGGCAGTGACGTCGTCTCCAGCAGCCGCTGCGCGTACCGGACGCGCTGGACCCGCAGCCAGCGGCCCGGTGTCACGCCGGCGGCCGCGGCGAACTCGCGGTGGAAGGTCCGTTCGCTCATCCGCGCGTGCCCGACCAGGTCCTCGACGCCGATGCCGTCCCCGAGCCGCGCCAGCGCCCAGTCCATTGTGGACGCCATGCCGGGCTGGGCCGCCGACGGCGGCAGCGGGTTGTCGACGTATTGGCGCTGCCCGCCTTCGCGTGCCGGTGGCATCACCAGGCGCCGGGCGAGCGCGGCGGCGACGTCCGCGCCGTGGTCGCGCCGGACCAGGTACAGGCAGAGGTCGAGGCCGCCGACGACGCCCGCGGACGTCAGGACACCGCCGTCGTCGGTGTAGAGCACGTCGCGGTGGAGGTCCGCGCGCGGGGCGACGCGGGCGAGGGCGTCGAGGTCGCGCCAGTGCGTGGTCGCCGGGCGGCCGTCGAGCAGGCCGGCGGCGGCGAGGGTGAACGCGCCGGAGCACAACCCGGCGACGGTCGCCCCGGCTCGGTGTGCCCGGCGCAGCGCCGCGACGGCGGAGGGCGGCACCGGGGCCAAGGGATCATCGCGGCCCGGCGCCAGCACGAGGTCGCAGCCGTCGAGCCCGGCGAGGCCGTGCGTGGCCGCGACGTCCCCGAACGGCGAAACCGCGGTTCGCACCCGGCCGGCCCGGCACAGCCGGACGGTGAACGGGCCGATGCCGCTGTCGGTCCGGTCCTGGCCCCAGACCTCACCGATCACCGCGAGGTCGAACATCCGGGTGCCCGGCAGCAGGAGGACACCGATGGTGCGCATGGCAGAAAAGTACCGCATCGCGCGTCTTCTGCCACTCCCCTCGCGCCTTCGGGACCGCGAGACTCGACGGCATGACCGAAACGGCACTCATCCTGATCGACGTCCAGCGCGGGTTCGACGACCCGGAGTTCTGGGGCCCGCGCAACAACCCGGGCGCCGAAGCGAACATGAAGGCCCTGCTCGACGCGTGGCAGGAGCGGCGGCTCCCGGTGGTGCTCGTGCACCACGATTCGCCGAAGCCCGGCTCGCCGCTGCGCCCGGGCCAGCCGGGCAACGACTTCAAGCCCGAACTCGACGGCGCACGGCCGGACCTCGTGTTCGGCAAGAAGGTCAACTCGGCCTTCATCGGCGACGTCGACCTCGACGCGTGGCTGCGCAAGCGCGGCATCACGAGCTTCGTCCTGGCCGGCATCCAGACGAACTTCTGCTGCGAAACCACCGCGCGGATGGGCGGGAACCTCGGCTACGACGTCACTTTCGCCCTCGACGCCACGTTCACGTTCGACCTCGAAGGCCCCGACGGCAGCGTGCTCGCCGCCGATGAGCTGTACCGCGCGACGGCGACGAACTTGCACGGTGGCGGCTTCGCCACCGTGAAGTCCACAAAGGACGTACTGGCGGAACTCAGCTGAGGCCGTGCCGCTCGCGGATCAGGCTGACGATGCCGTCCATGATCCCGGTGAGCTCGTAGTCCTTGGGCGTGAACACCCGGGCGATGCCGCGTTCGGCCAGGAGCGCGGCGTCGTCCGGCGGGATGATGCCGCCGACGATCACCGGCACGTCGCCCGCCCCCGCGGCGCGCAGGCCGTCGACGACGTGCGGGACGACCTCGAGGTGGGAACCGGAGAGCACGGAGAGCCCGACGACGTGCACGCCTTCCTGCACCGCGGCCGCGACGATCTGCTCGGGCGTCAGCCGGATGCCCTGGTAGATGACCTCGAAGCCGACGTCGCGCGCCCGGACGGCGACCTGCTCGGCGCCGTTGGAGTGCCCGTCGAGGCCGGGCTTGCCGACCAGGATCCGCAGCCGCTCGCCCAGTTCCGCCTCGGTTTCCCGGACCCGCGCGCGCACCCGCTCCAGCTCCGGGTCGCCCACCCCGGCGACCGCGGAGGCGGAAACGCCGGTGGGCGCGCGGTATTCGCCGAACACCTCGCGCAGCGCGCCGGCCCACTCGCCGGTGGTCACGCCGGCCCGCGCACAGTCCACAGTGGCCTCGAAGAGGTTTTCCGTGGTCTGCGCGCGTTCCTTAAGCGTCGCCAGCGACCGTTCGACGGCCTCGTTGTCGCGCTGGGTACGCCATTCCTCGATCGCGGTGACGGCGGCCTTCTCGACGGCGGGGTCGATCGTCTCGATCGCCTTCGCGCCCTCGGCCTGCAGCGGTGACGGCTCGGTCGTCCCGAACTTGTTGACCCCGACCAGGACCCGCTCGCCGTTCTCCATCTCGCGGCGGTACTCGGCCAGCGACGCGACCAGCTGCGACTTCATGTAGCCGCTCTCGACCGCGGCGACCGCGCCGCCGAGGTCCTGCACGCGCGCGATCTCCTCGCGGGCGCCGGCCATGATCTCGTCGACCTTGGCCTGGATGACGTGCGAGCCGTCGAAGATGTCCTCGTACTCCAGCAGGTCGGTCTCGAAGGCGAGCACCTGCTGCATCCGCAGCGCCCACTGCTGGTCCCACGGCCGGGGCAGGCCGAGGGCTTCGTTCCACGCGGGCAGCTGGATCGCGCGGGCGCGGGCGCCGCGGGAGAGCGACACCGCGAGCATCTCCAGCACGATCCGCTGGACGTTGTTCTCCGGCTGGGCTTCGGTCAGCCCGAGCGAGTTGACCTGCACGCCGTAGCGCAGCCGGCGGGCCTTGGGATCCGTGACGCCGTAGCGGTCGCGGGTGAGCTCGTCCCAGAGCGCGGTGAACGCGCGCATCTTGGACATCTCCTCGACGAACCGGACCCCGGCGTTGACGAAGAAGGAGATCCGCGCGACGACCTTCGCCATGTCGGCCTCGTCGACCTGTCCCGAGTCGCGGACCGCGTCGAGCACGGCGATCGCGGTGCAGAGCGCGTACGCGACCTCCTGCGTCGGCGTCGCCCCGGCTTCCTGCAGGTGGTAGCTGCAGATGTTGATCGGGTTCCACTTGGGGACGTGGTGCACGGTCCAGGCGATCACGTCGGTGATCAGCCGCAGGCTCGGCCCGGGCGGGAAGATGTAGGTCCCGCGGGACAGGTACTCCTTGATGATGTCGTTCTGCGTGGTGCCGGCGAGCCTCGCGAGGACCTCGTCGACGTCGCGCCCCTCGGCCTCGGCCTGCTCGCGGGCCACGGAGACGTACAGCGCGAGCAGCCACATGGCCGGCGCGTTGATGGTCATCGACGTGTTCGCTTCGGCGAGTGGGATGCCGTCGAAGAGCCGCCGCATGTCGCCGAGGTGCGACACCGGGACACCGACCTTGCCGACCTCACCGCGGGCGAGCTGGTGGTCCGGGTCGTAGCCGGTCTGGGTGGGCAGGTCGAAGGCCACCGAAAGGCCGGTCTGCCCCTTGGCGAGGTTGCGCCGGTAGAGCTCGTTCGACGCGGCCGCGGAGGAGTGCCCCGCGTACGTGCGCATCACCCAGGGGCGATCCCGCTCGTTGTCGGATGGGTACGGCACTGGGCACCTCCGGCGGTGGACGTTTCGTCGAGTGTACCGACCGGTAACTTATGGTGGCAGTGCAATCGGACACGTCAGGGTGACGTCAGTCCGCAGCCTGCTCCTGCACGATCAGGTCGCGCAACCCGTCGACGTCCGGCACGTCGAACAGCTCGATCGGGGCCGGTTCTCCCTGCTTCGGCAGCGAGTAGCCGAGCAGGTACACGGACCCGTGCCGCCTCGTGAGCGTGAGCCTGCCGCCGCCGTCCTCGTCGCGCCGGACGACCGGCGACTCCAGGTCACCCAGGTATTCGCACGCGCGGGTATGGCCCGAGACGCGGTCGGCCACCACGACCCGCTGGTCGGTCACCGCGTACACCTCGCGGCGCGTCCTGCGCAGCCGCCAGAGCACCGGCCCCCAGACGATGGCGAGCCCGATGATCCCGAAGGTCACGGCCGCCCCGAGGGACGACACCCCGATGGCGGCGGCGAAGGCCGAGACCATGAACGAGCCGAAGACGATGCGGAACCACTCGAGACCCGTCGGGGCGATCCGCCGCGGCCGTCCCGACCACAGCAGCCGCTCACCCGGCTCCAGGGCGATCAGCGGTTCTTTCACGGCGACCTCCTCCATACCGGGCTGACGCTCCGGGAGGCCGTGCGGGTTGCCCGATCAGGCAGCCGAACTGTCCGCTTCCGGCGGGGCCTGGCGGGCCTTGGCCTCGTCGATCGCCTTGGTGAGCAGGTCGCGGACCCGCTTGGGCTCGCCGACGCCCATCAGCGTCACCGTTCCCGGCCCGAAGGCGATGGTCCCGGTGCGGGACGGCCCCGCCTTGAGGACCGGCGCCGGCAGGCCGGCCAGCTCGCTGGAGCGTTCCTTCTGCCGGAACAGGCCCGAGCGCGCGATGATCCGGCTGTCCGTCACCGCGTAGGTCGTGCGCCCGAGCGCGAGGTAGCGGACGGCCGACCGGCCGACCGCGCCGTAGAGGCCGAGCACCAGCGCCACCACGGCCGCGGCCATCGTGAGGCCGCTCGGCTGCTTCGTGAGCAGAAACCAGAGGGAGGCGGCGGCGAGGACGAGCCCGGCCGGGGCGATCAGCCCGTCCGCGGCGACGTAGAGCGGGCGCTGGACCGGCTCCCCCGCCCAGAGCACGCGTTCACCGGGCAGAAGATCGATTTCGCCTGCTGACATGGCCGAACACTACTCTGCCGAGGCCTCTCCCGCCGAGTCCCGCGCGCGGCGGACGCGGTCTTGCACCCTCTGTGCGTGGTTGATCGCGCTCAGCCAGAGCAGGTTCCCGCCGGTCGGACTGTGTGACCGAAAACTGCGAGACCCGGCCCTGTCACGTCGGTTAGCGTCAGTAGCCGTGACGTGGAGTTCGTACGGGAGTTACCTGGTCATCGTGGTCCTGATCGTCCTCGCACCGGGGCCGGACACGATGGTGATGCTCAAGAACGCGCTGTCCGGCGGGTTCCGGGGCGGGCTGCTCGCGTCGCTGGGCATCTTCGCCGGCAACGCCGTGCAGGGCAGCGCGGCGGCGCTGGGTCTCGGCGTCCTCATCGCCCGGTCGCAGCCGGTGTTCCTCGCGCTCAAGTGGGCCGGCGCGGCGTACCTCGTCTTCCTCGGTTTCCAGGCCCTGCGCGGCGCGTTCCGCGGCAACTACCAGGCCGTCGAAGAGGCCCAGCGACGCCGGGGCGGCGGCTTCCGGCGGTTCCGCGAGGGCTTCCTCTCCAACATCACCAACCCGAAGGTGCTGGTGCTGTACCTGTCCGTGCTGCCGCAGTTCCTCGACCCGGCCCGCACGACGACGTGGGACGCGCTCGCGCTGGCCTACACCGTCGCGGTCCTCGGCGTGCTGTGGCTGCTGGTGCTGCTGGTGTTCGTGCACCGCGTGCGGGCGTGGCTGGAACGCCGCCGGGTGCGCCGCGCGCTGGACGGCATCACCGGCACGGCGCTGCTCGGTTTCGGCGCGGCACTGGCCCTGGAGTCCTGATGACCTGGAGCACTTACGCGGGTTTCGCCGGGCTGATGGCGTTCCTGGCGATGATGCCGGGCCCGGACACGATGGTGGTGCTGAAGAACGCCCTGACCGGCGGCGCCCGCGGCGGCGGCTGGGCGTGCGCCGGGATCACGGTCGCGAACTTCCTCCAGGGAACGGCGGCGGCACTGGGGCTGGGCGCGGTGATCACGCGGTACCAGCCGGTGTTCGAGACGGTGAAGTGGCTCGGGGCCGCTTACCTGGTCTTCCTGGGCGTCCAGGCCCTCCGCGGCGCCTGGCGCGGAAACTACGAGGGCCTGGACGACGCCCGGAAGGCCCGCGCCTCCCGGGGACGGCGGTTCCGGGAAGGGTTCCTGTCCAACATCACCAACCCGAAGGTGATCGTGCTGTACCTGTCGGTGCTCCCGCAGTTCCTGACACCGGGGGTGACGGACCAGGCGGACGCGCTGCTGCTGGCGTACACGGTGGCGGCGTTGGGCGTGGTGTGGCAGGTGTTGCTGTTGTTCTTCGTGCACCGGGTACGGGGCTGGTTGCAGCAGCGCAAGGTCCGCCGGGTGATGGACGGCGCCACGGGCACGGCCCTGGTGGGCTTCGGCGCCGCGTTGGCTCTCGAAGGCTAAAGCGTCCGGTCCAGCCAGTCGTAGATGCGGCCCGCCGCCAGGCGCTGGGCTCCGACGTGGCAGTGCGCGTCCGCTCCCTCCTCCGCCGTGAACGTCAGCAGCGTCTTCGGCGCCTTCAGGTGCCGGAACAGCCGCCGGGGTTCGGTCTCCTGCGTGCCGCCGAAGAACAGGTCGTCCGCCGCTTCGCAGACCAGGACCGGGCAGGTGATCTTCTCCGCGACGCCGTCCTCGAGCGTGTACTCCAGGTACTTCGCGATGAACTCGCGGTCGGTCGCCGCGCCCAGGACGTAGCGGCCGTGGTCGCACGCCCAGCGCAGCGTCGGGCTCGCGGCACGGCCCGCCGCCAGCAGCGCGTCGAACTCGTCGTCCTGGAGCGCCCGGGCTCGGCGCACGATCTCCTCGCGTGGCCAGGGCAGCAGAGCCGTCACCGCCGCGCCCGCGTCGTACACGCCGTCCACCGCGGCCACCGCCGCCAGGCGGGGCTCGAACGCCGCCGCTCGCGGGGCCAGCATGCCGCCCAGGCTCACCCCCAGCAGCGCGATGCGGGCCGGGTCGACTCCGTCGAGGGCGAGCGCGAAGTCCACCACCGGCGTCACCACGTGCTCCCAGTCCGGGCGGAACACGAGCTTCTCGTGCCGGATCGCGCTCGGCTGGCCCGGGCCGTCGAACGTCAGGACGTGGTAACCGTGCGAAGCGCCCGCCGCCGCGCCCAGGAAGTGGCATTCCTCGGCGCTGCCGTCGAATCCGTTGTGCATGATCAGCAACGGCTTCGGCCCGGAACCCGGCGCACGATAGAAATACCCGCGCAGAACCGTTCCCTCGTACGGGATTTCGACCGGTTCGGCCACCTCCGCGCGGCGGAAGCACTCGACGCTCCGGTCGTACGCCGCCGCGATGCGCGGGTCCGCCGGGTCGCCGTGGAGGAAGAACTCCGCCGAGAAGTAGTACGTCGACGCGCGCAGCAGCAGGTCGCGGGCGGTGACCGGGCCGGCGTCGGCCGCTTCGGCGTACAGGCGGTCGGCCAGGGCGCGGTAGGCGTCGTGCCAGCTGTCGTAGTCGCCCGGCGTCACCGTCGACGCCGCCGCGAGGACCTCGCCGAAGTCCGAGCCGCCGTAGGCCGCGTGGCCGAACAGGCGCAGGGTCTCGAACCAGAACTGCCGGTCTTCTTCGAACATCAGCTGCTTCATCGGATTTCCTCCTGCACAAAGGTTTCGAACGAACGGGCCGGCCGCCCGGTGACCTGCTCGACGACGGGGGTGACGCGGTCTTCGGCGCCGCGCCGGATGTCCTCGTCGAGGGCGGCCAGCACGCGGGCGAACTCGGCGGGGATCCCGGACGACGTCAGCAGTGCCGCGAAATCCGCGGTGCTCACCGGGCGGTGCCGCACCGGACGTCCGAGGTGCGCCGCCACGATCGCCGCCGCTTCGGCGTAACTCACCGCGGCCGGTCCGGTCAGGACGTGTTCGGTGTTGTGCGGTTCCGGGTCGGTCAGCGCCCGGACGGCGACCGCCGCGATGTCACCGGCATCGACGAACGCGACCCGCGCGTCGCCGGTGGCCGTGACGATCTCGCCGTCCCGCACGCCCTGGGCGACCAGGTGCTCGCCGGTGAAGTTCTGCATGAACCAGGACGGCTTCAGCACCGCCCACTCCGGCGCCGCGCGCACCAGCCGCTGCAGGTCGCCCAGCCCCGGCGTGTCCGCAGTGACCGCCGACGAGCTGAGCAGGACGACTCGCCTCACGCCCGCATCGAGGGCCTCCGCCAAGAACGGCTCCACCAGCGCCGCGGGCGAAGCCTCGCCGATCGGGGCCAGCAGGTACACCGCCGAAACACCGTGCAGCGCGCGAGCGTGGGTCGACCGGTCCGCCCAGTCGAAGCGGACCTGACCGGCCTCGCCCGGCTTGCGCGTGGCCGCCCGGGCCGTGACGCCGTTCGCGCGCAGGCCCGCGACGACCCGGCGGCCGGTCGTGCCGGTGCCGCCGAGGACCAGGACGTCAGCCACCGAACGCCGCCGTCAGCTCTTCGACGCCGCCGAGGACTTCGGCCGCGGCCAGCGGGCTCCAGTAATCGCGGTAGGTGCGGATCTCGCCGTCCGAAACCGTGATCACGGCGATGTAGGAGAGCTCGTACGGCTTCCCCGTCGCCACCACCACGCCCGCCACGGTGAACTCGGCGACGACCACGGCCGGGTCGGTGGTTTCGTGCACGGTCTTCGCCGTCACCTCCCGGATGTCCAGCAGGTTCGGGTAGTCGCGCAGGTACTCGCGGATCGCTTCGCGCCCTTCGACGCGTTTCGGGTAGCCCGGGCCGGCGAACGGGAACTCGAGGACGCCGTCCTCGGCCCAGAGCCCGGCGAACCCGGCCATGTCGTGCTTCAGCAGCAGATCGAGCGCGTGCTCGACGAAGTCGCGCATCGCAGCCTCCTTCGACGTTCGGACGAGACGGTACCGTCCCGACGTCATCCACCATAGACGGGACGGTACCGTCTCGTCCACCCGCTAGACTGCGTTCCATGGCACGCACCCCGACCGGCGCCGCGGTCCTCCAGCCCGAGGTCACGCAGGCGATCACCGACGCCGTCCTGCACGAACTGGCCGAGCAGGGGTACGGGCGGCTGTCCATGGAAGCGGTGGCCAAGCGCGCCGGCGTGGGCAAAAGCGCGCTCTACCGGCGCTGGCGGTCGAAGCACGAGATGATCACCGCGGTCGTCGCGGAGTTCAGCGTGACCCGCGCGGCCGACGTCGACACCGGCTCACTGCGCGGCGACCTGCGCGAAACGATGCAGGCCCTGATCGACTGGCTGACGCACCCGCTGTTTTCGCGGATCCTGCCGGACCTGGTCGCCGAGGGCGTGCGGAACCCCGAGACCGCGGAAAGCACGCGCACGAGCATCGGCGGGCCGCGGCGGGAGGTCGGCGAGGCCATGCTGCGCCGGGCGATCGCGCGCGGCGAACTGCCCGAGGACCTCGACCTGGAGATGGGGCTCGACGTCCTGGCCGCGCCGATCTACTGGCGGCTGGTGGTCCGGCAGGCCGCAGCCGAGCCGGACTACCTGGACCGGCTGGTGAGCTACGCCCTGCGCGCACTGGGCGCGCAGGGCGCCTGACTCAGCTCCGGTCGGGCTCGCCCGCGACGCGCTTGATGTTCGCGCCCAGGCGGTTGAGGTTCTCGACGAAGTGCGGGTAGCCGCGGTCGATGTGGAAGACGTCCCAGACCTCGGTGACGCCGTCCGCGCACAGGCCCGCGAGCACCAGCCCGGCGCCCGCGCGGATGTCCGACGCCCAGACCGGCGCGCTCGAGAGCTTCTCGACGCCGCGGACCACCGCGTGGTGGCCGTCCGTGCGGGCGTCGCCGGAGAGACGGACCATCTCCTCGATGAAGCGGAAGCGTGCCTCGTAGACGTTCTCGGTGATCATCGACGTGCCCTCGGACACGGCCGACAGCGCCACCGCGAACGGCTGCAGGTCGGTCGCGAAGCCGGGGTACGGCAGCGTCACCCAGTCGACCGCCTTCGGGCGTTCCGGCTGGACCACGCGGAAACCCTTGTCGCCGAAGGTTTCGACGTCCGCGCCGGCCAGCTGCAGCTTGTTCAGCACCAGGTCGAGGTGGTGCGGGTTGACCCCGCGGACGGTGATGTCGCCGCGGGTCATCGAGGCGGCGAACGCCCAGGTCGCGCCCACGATCCGGTCGCCGATGACGCTGTGCGTGGTCGGGTGCAGCTGCTCCACGCCGTGCACGGTCAGCGTCGACGTCCCGGCGCCTTCGATCTTCGCGCCCATCTCGATCAGCATCGTGCAGATGTCGACGATCTCCGGCTCGCGCGCGCAGTTGTCGATGACCGTGGTGCCCTCGGCCAGCACGGCCGCCATCAGGATGTTCTCGGTCGCGCCGACGCTCGGGAAGTCCAGCCAGATCTGCGCGCCGACCAGCGTCTCGGCCTTCGCGACGACGCAGCCGTGCTCGATCGTGCTCGTCGCGCCCAGCTTGCGCAGGCCGTTCTGGTGCATGTCCAGCGGGCGCGAGCCGATCGCGTCACCGCCCGGCAGCGCCACGACGGCCTGCTTCAGCCGGCCGACCAGCGGCCCCAGCACGCAGACGGACGCGCGCAGCTTGCCCATCGCCGCCGAGTCCGCGCGGTGCGACAGTTCGGCCGGCGTCGTGATGGTGGCCGTGTCGCCCTCGATGACGACCTCGCAGCCGACGCTCCGCAGCACGTCGCCCATCAGCGGGACGTCGAGGATCTGCGGGCAGTTCGTGATGGTCGTGGTGCCCTCGGCCAGCAGGGCCGCGGCCATCAGCTTCAGCACGCTGTTCTTGGCGCCGACCACGTCGACCTCGCCGACCAGCCGGGCTCCGCCATGCACGTCGAAGTGCTCGCTCATGGCCGCCAATCATGCCCTCTCGCCCGGATTCGGCCCGGGCGGGGGCCGCTATGGTGGGTCCATGGTCGTTCGCATCAACCGCGTGTACACGAAGGTCGGCGACGGCGGCACGACCGCGCTCGGCGACGGGTCCCGCGTGCCGAAGACGTCCCCGCGGCTGGGCGCGTACGCGGACACGGACGAGACGAACTCGGTGCTCGGCCTGGCGATCGCGGTCGGCTCGCTGCCGGCCGAAGTGACGGACGTCCTGCGCACGATCCAGAACGATCTTTTCGACGTCGGCGCGGACCTCTGCCTGCCGATCTCGGACGACCCGCCGTACCCGCCGCTGCGGATCACCGAGAAGTACGTCGAACGGCTCGAAGGCTGGTGCGACGAGTTCAACGAGCGCCTGCCGAAGCTGACGTCGTTCATCCTGCCGGGCGGGACGCCGGGTGCGGCGTTCCTGCACCAGGCGCGGACGGTGGCCCGCCGGGCGGAGCGGTCGGCCTGGGCCCTGCACGAGGCGGAGCCCGAGGCGACCAACCCGATCGCGGTGAAGTACCTGAACCGGCTGTCGGACCTGCTGTTCATCCTCGCCCGGCTGGCGAACCCGGACGGCGACGTGCTGTGGCAGCCGGGCGGGCAGCCCTGACTCAGCCGCCGAGCTGAGCCGACCAGTAGCGGTCCAGGTCGGCGTCTTCCGGGGTCCCGTCGAAGCCCGGCTCCACCGGCTGCGTCGTGACCATGTCCTCCGGCTTCACGCGCTCCGGCAGCCGGGCGAAACGGCTTTCCTCGGTCATCAGATCCCCCAGCTCTCCCGCAGGGTCCCCAGCGCCTGGTGGAAGCCGGGGAAGGTCTTCTTCACGCACTCCGGATCATCCAGGGTGACGCCGTCGACCAGCAAGCCCGTGATGCTGAACGCCATCGCGATCCGGTGGTCGCGGCGGCACGCCACCAGGGTGCCCGTCGGCTCGCCCGGCTGGATCTCGATCCAGTCGCGGCCCGTCTCGACGGCGATCCCCATCGCGCGCAGGTTCTCTTCGCACGCGTCGAGGCGGTCGCACTCCTTGATGCGCGTGTTGTAGACGTCCTCGATGCGCACCGGGCCGGAAGCGAACGGCGCGATCGCCGCCAGGGTCGGGACCGTGTCCGAGATGTCGCGCATGTTCACCGTGATGCCGCGCAGGCCGTCCGACGGGCCCGCGACCGTCACCGAGTCCGGCGTCAGGTCGACGTGGGCGCCCATCTCGCGCAGGACGTCGGCGAACTTCACGTCCCCCTGCAGGGCGTCGGAACCCAGCCCCGGGATGGTCACCGTGCGACCGGTGACCGCCGCCGCGGCCAGGAAGTAGCTGGCCGTCGACGCGTCCGGCTCCACCGGGTACTCGCACGCGCGGTACGGCTGCGCCGGGACCACGAACGTCTGCCCCTCGCGGCGGACGTCGACGCCGAAGCGGCGCATCATCTCCAGGGTGATCTCGACGTACGGCACCGACACGAGGTCGGTCACCGTGATCCGCAGGCCCTCCGCGGTCAGCGGCCCGACCAGCAGCAACGCCGTCAGGAACTGCGACGACAGGCCCGCGTCGAGGGTCAGCTCACCGCCCTTGATGCCGTTCGCGCGGACCGTCAGCGGGTGGTGGCCCGGCTCGCCGCCGAACTCGAGGTCGACGCCCAGCTCCTGCAAGGCGTCGGTCAGCGGCCCGAGCGGGCGGCGGCGCATCTGGCCGGACGCGTCGAAGCGGAACGTCCCGGTGCCGGCCGCGGCCAGCGCGGGCAGGAACCGGGCCGTCGTGGCGCCGTCCCGGCAGAAGACGTCGGCTTCGGCGACCCCCGGGCCCTCCGGGCGGCCCTCGATGGTCCACTCGCCCGGCTGCCGGTCGACGCGGTACCCGAGCTTGACCAGGCCCTCGGCGAAGCCCTCCGTGTCGTCCGAGTGCAGCGGACGGCCGAGCACGGTGGTGCCGTGCGCGGCGGCGGCCAGGAACAGGCCACGGGCGGTGACGGACTTGGAGCCGGGGATCTCGACGAGGGTCACACCGCGAGTTTAGTGCGGTGAAATTTCGGCCATCGGGCCCCAGTCGGAGGCGTCCTGGACGTTGATGATCTGCGGGTTGTCGCTGAGGTAGGCACCCAGGTTCTCGACCGCCCACTTGAAGTGGTCGGAGCCGACGTGCGCGACGGCCGCGTCCTGGCCGTCGAAGCCTTCGACCAGCACGTACGTGTTCTTGTCCTCGATGCTGCGGGACCACTCGAAGAACCGGTTGCCGGCCTCCGCGCGGGTGTTCGCGGTGTAGTCCCCGACGATGTCCGGCCAGGAGTCCGCGTACTCGGGCTTCACCGGCCACTTGACCACGATGAAAATCATGCGCTCAACGGTAGGCCAAGACCCCGGCCGCAACTGTCTCAAGTTGAGGCAGTTCGCCGTAGGGTTCAGGAAGCGCGCGGAAGACGTCGCCCGGGCGGGGCGGATTCGAGCCACGAGAGGAAGCCCGTCAGCGCACCAGGCCCCATCGCGATCTCGATCGCTTCCTGGGTCTCGGACTCGCAGCGCAGCACGATCGAGCCCTCGGGCACGGCGTAGGCCTCGGTGCCGGACGGGTCGCGGCGGTCGGCGATCTGCATGCTCTCGCGCTGGAAGACGCGGTCGGCGCCGGTCCGCAGGCTCCACACGCGGTACCAGACGAACTCGTCACCCTCGTAGCGGCCCAGCCCCAGGTGCCAGCTGGACCGCGGGCTGTCCGGACGCCACCGCAGCGCGACGCTGACGCCGCCACCGCGGCGCATCCGGATCCACCGCTGGCCGTACCAGGCGGCCAGCACCGCGAGCACGATCAGGAGCCCTGCTACGACCACGGTGATCTTCACGGCCCGGCTCCTGCCCGTCTCGCGCTCAGGCCGTCTGGCCCGCTGCGCGGAGCTGGGCCGAGGCCCTCGCCCGCTCGGTCTCGTCGTCCCCGGTCAGGGCCGCCTTTGCCGCTTCCACGTCGATCTCGTCGGAGAGCTCGGCGCTCTCGGCGAGGATGCTCACCCCGGTACCGGTCACAGAGAGGAACCCGCCGTGCACGGCCGCGCACACCGTCTCACCGTCGGTGGTCGTCACCTTGACCACGCCACCCTCGACCAGCTGCCCGAGCACGGGTTCGTGACCGGCCATGATGCCGATCTCACCCTCGGTGGTCTGGGCCACCACGAAAGTGGCAGTACCCGACCAGAGACGGCGCTCGACGGCCACCAGCTCCACGGACATCTCAGCCACGTAGCACTCCTTAACTCGGGGTGTTGCCACCGAGTGTAATAGGTCTGTCTCCCGCTATGAGAACGGCGGGGGCCCAGGTCCACAATGGACACAGCCCCCGCCGTCGTCAGGACGTCACTTCTTGGTGATTTCCTTGTACTTCTTCTCGAGGTCCTCGAGGCCACCGATGCCCAGGAACGCCTGCTCCGGGTAGTGGTCGAAGTCACCCTTGGTGATGCGGTCGAACGACTCGATGGTCTCCGACAGCGGCACCGTCGAGCCCGGGATCTGCGTGAACGCCTCGGCGACCAGCATGTTCTGCGACAGGAACCGCTCGATGCGGCGCGCGCGCTGAACGGTCAGCTTGTCCTCTTCCGAGAGCTCGTCCATACCGAGGATCGCGATGATGTCCTGCAGCTCCTTGTACTTCTGCAGGATCCGGATGACCTCGGAGGCGACGCGGTAGTGGTCCTCACCGACGATGGCCGGGTCGAGGATCGTCGACGTCGACGCCAGCGGGTCCACCGCCGGGAAGATGCCCTTCTGGAACACCGACCGGGAGAGCTCGGTGGTGGCGTCCAGGTGGGCGAACGTCGCGGCCGGGGCCGGGTCGGTGTAGTCGTCCGCGGGGACGTAGATCGCCTGCATCGAGGTGATCGACCGGCCTCGGGTCGAGGTGATCCGCTCCTGCAGCTGCCCCATCTCGTCGGCCAGCGTCGGCTGGTAACCCACGGCCGACGGCATGCGGCCCAGCAGGGTCGACACCTCCGAGCCGGCCTGGGTGAACCGGAAGATGTTGTCGATGAACAGCAGCACGTCCTGGTTCTGGACGTCGCGGAAGTACTCCGCCATGGTCAGCGCGGACAGCGCGACGCGCATACGCGTGCCCGGCGGCTCGTCCATCTGGCCGAAGATGAGGGCGGTGTCGTTGATGACGCCGTCCTCGGACATCTCCAGGAAGAGGTCGTTGCCCTCACGGGTGCGCTCGCCGACCCCGGCGAACACCGACGTACCACCGAAGTTCCGGGCGACGCGGGTGATCATCTCCTTGATGAGCACCGTCTTGCCGACGCCGGCACCACCGAACAGGCCGATCTTGCCACCCTGGACGTACGGGGTGAGCAGGTCGACGACCTTGAGGCCGGTCTCCAGCATCTCGGTCTTGCCCTCGAGCTGGTCGAAGGACGGCGCACTGCGGTGGATGCCCCAGCGCTCGAGGTCCTCGCCGTAGCCGGGCTCGTCGAGGCACTCGCCGAGGGCGTTGTAGACGTGGCCCTTGACCTTGTCGCCGACCGGGACCGTGATCGGGCCGCCGGTGTCGGTGACCTCCGCGCCGCGCACCAGGCCGTCCTGCGGCTGCAGGGAGATGGTGCGGACGAGGTTGTCGCCCAGGTGGCTGGCGACCTCGAGGGTCACCGTCTTGCGCAGCTGCTCGAACTCGATCTCGACCTTGAGCGCGTTGAACTGGTCGGGCACGGAACCGCGCGGGAACTCGACGTCGACGACCGGACCGGTCACCGACACGATGCGCCCCTTGGCGCGCGGGGCTTCAGTACTGGTCATCAATCATCACTTCCTGCTGCGGTGAGCGCGTTCGCGCCACCGACGATTTCGGAGATCTCCTGGGTGATCTGCGCCTGGCGGGCCTGGTTCATCTCCCGCGTCAGGTTCCCCACCAGCTCGTTCGCGTTGTCCGAGGCAGCCTTCATCGCGGTCCGGCGGGCGGCCAGCTCGGACGCCGCGGACTCGAGGAAGGCGGCGTAGAGCCGCGTGTTGATGTACTTCGGCAGCAGCGAGTCCAGCAGCTTGTCGGCACTCGGCTCGAACTCGTAGCTGGGAAGCAGCTCGCCGGGCTCCGGCTTCTGCTCCTCGTCCGTGTACTCGACCTCGAGCGGCGCGACGCGCTTGGCGGTCGGCCGCTGCGTCAGCATCGACACGAACTCGGTGTAGACGATGTGGATCTCGTCGACACCGGCGATGCCGTCGGCGTTGCCGTGCTCGTCGTCGGCACCGGCCATGAACGACTGGACCAAGGCCTCACCGGCCGCCACCGCGGCGCCGTAGTTCGGCTGGTCGGAGAAGCCCGTCCAGCTGTCCTCGACCGGGCGGTTGCGGAACCGGTAGTAGTTCAGGCCCTTGTTGCCCGTGACGTAGACCTGGGGTTCCTTGCCCTCCGAACGCAGGAGGGCGAGCAGCTCTTCGGTCGCGCGCAGCACGTTGGAGTTGTACCCACCGCACTGGCCCTTGTCACTGGTCACGACCAGGACGGCGGCCCGCTTCGGGTTCGGGCGCTCGACCAGCAGCGGGTGGTCGAGGTTGGCCGCCGCACCGGCCAGCGCCGAGAGCACCTTGGTGATCTCGTCCGCGTACGGCCGGGAAGCGGCGACCTTCGCCCGCGCCTTCGTGATGCGCGCGGTGGCGATGAGCTCCATCGCCTTGGTGATCTTGCCGATCGACTTGGTCGCCTTGATGCGCGACCGGAGTTCCCGGAGTTGTGCGGCCATGAGCTATCAGCTCACTTCTTCGGGGCGGGCTTGTTGACCTTGACGGTCTCGTGCCCGACCTTGTCGGCGTCCATCGCGTCGGCGTCCGCCTCGACCAGGGACTTGCCCTCGGAGGTGGTGAACTCCTTCTTGAACTCGTTCACCGCTTCGACCACGGCTTCGCGGGTCTCCTGCGGGAACTTGCCCGACTCGCGGATGCCCTTGATCAGGTCGGCGTGCTTGCGGCGGGCCGAGTCGATGAACTCGTGGTTGAACCGGCGGACGTCCTCGGTCGGGACCGAGTCGTAGTGCCCGTTCGTGCCCAGGTACACCGTGAGGACCTGCTCCTCGACCGGGATCGGCGAGTACTGCGGCTGCTTGAGCACCTCGTACAGCCGGGCACCGCGCTCGAGCTGCGCCTTGGAGGCGTCGTCGAGGTCCGAGGCGAAGGCCGCGAAGGCCTCCAGCTCGCGGTACTGCGACAGGTCGATGCGGAGCGAGCCCGCGACGTCCTTCATCGCCTTGACCTGCGCGGCACCACCCACGCGGGACACCGAGATGCCCACGTCGATGGCCGGGCGCTGGCCGGCGTTGAACAGGTCCGACTGGAAGAAGCACTGGCCGTCGGTGATCGAGATGACGTTGGTCGGGATGTAGGCCGACACGTCGTTCGCCTTGGTCTCGATGATCGGGAGACCGGTCAGCGAGCCGGCGCCCAGCTCGTCCGACAGCTTCGCGCAGCGCTCCAGCAGGCGGGAGTGCAAGTAGAAGACGTCGCCGGGGAACGCCTCGCGGCCCGGCGGGCGGCGCAGCAGCAGCGAGATCGCGCGGTAGGCGTCGGCCTGCTTGGTCAGGTCGTCGAACACGATGAGGACGTGCTTGCCCTCGTACATCCAGTGCTGGCCGATGGCCGAGCCTGTGTACGGCGCGATCCACTTGAAGCCGGCCGAGTCCGACGCGGGGGCCGCGACGATGGTGGTGTACTCCAGCGCGCCGGCGTCCTCGAGGGACTTCTTCACGGCGGCGATCGTGGAGCCCTTCTGGCCGATCGCGACGTAGATGCAGCGAACCTGCTTCTTCGGGTCGCCGGTCTCCCAGTTGGCCTTCTGGTTGATGATCGTGTCCACGGCGACGGCGGTCTTGCCCGTCTTGCGGTCACCGATGATCAGCTGGCGCTGGCCACGGCCGATCGGCGTCATCGCGTCGATGGCGGTGATGCCGGTCTGCAGCGGCTCCGACACCGGCTGGCGCTCGACCACCGAAGCGGCCTTCAGCTCCAGCGCGCGGCGGTCGGTGGTCTCGATGTCGCCGAGGCCGTCGATCGCCTGGCCCAGCGGGTTGACGACGCGGCCGAGGTAGCCGTCGCCGACCGGCACCGACAGGACCTGGCCGGTGCGCTTGACCTGCTGGCCCTCTTCGATGCTTTCGAAGTCACCGAGGATCGCGGCACCGATGGAGCGCGCGTCCAGGTTCAGTGCGACGCCCAGGACGCCGCCGGGGAACTCGAGCAGCTCGTTGGCCATGGCCGAGGGCAGGCCCTCGACGTGGGCGATGCCGTCACCGGCGTCCACCACGGTGCCAACTTCTTCCCGGCTCACGTCCGGGGCGTAACTCGAGACGTAGTTCTCGATCGCGCTACGGATCTCATCCGAGGAGATCGTCAGCTCGGCCATGTCTTTCCCGCTCTCGCTTCGTTCTTGCCAGTATGCAAAGTCTTGTGTGACCTGGGGCTATGCCCGGGCCAGCCGCCTGCGCAGCGCCGCGAGCTGCCCCGCCGCGCTCCCGTCGATGACCTCGTCGCCGACGCGGACGACGAGGCCGCCGCCGAGCCGGGGGTCGATCTCGACGTGCAGCGCGATCGGCCGCCCGTAGAGGGCGTCGAGCTTCGCGCCCAGCTGGGCGGTCTGCTCGTCGGACAGGGCGTTCGCGCTGGTCACGTAGGCCACCGAACGCTCACGCCGCTCCGCGGCCAGCTTCACCAGCTTGTCGAGCCCGATGCCGACGCCGCGGCCCTTGGCCCGGCGCACGACCTGCTCGACGAGGGTCTCGGTGACCACGTCCACCTTGTCGGCGAACAGCCCGCGCACCAGCGCGCGCTTCGCGTCGGCGGAGCCGGTCAGGTCCGACAGCGCCTTCTCGAGCTCGGGGTGGTTGGCCACGACCCGCGAGACCTGGAAGAGCTGGGACTCGACGGTGTCGACGTTCCCGGTCTTCTCCGCCGAGGTGAGCAGGGCCGAGCGACCGAGCGACTCGAGGCCGTCGGTCAGCTCGCGGGGGCTGGACCAGCGGCTGCCCGCCACGGCGTCGAGCACCTTCAGAGCCGGTTCGGACAGCTTGCCGTCGAACAGCCGGCGCACCAGCCCGGTGCGCGCCTCCGGCGTCGCCGAGGCGTCGCTCACTGCCCGGCGCAGGCCGATCTCCCGGTCCAGCAGGTCGACGACCGAGAGCAGCTCGTCGCCGACCGTGGCCGCGTCGGCTCCCGCGTCGGCCAGAACCTCGCCGAGGCGTTCCTCGGCGAGGCCGAGCGCTTCACGGCTCGCAGCATGCAGCGTCATCTCTGGTTACTTCCCCGCTCCGTTGGAGGCACCGGCGGTCTCCAGCTCCGCCAGGAACCGGTCGACGGTGCCGCGGCGGCGCGCCTCGTCCTCGAGCGACTCGCCGACGATGCGGCTGGCCAGCTCGACGGCGTTGCGGCCCATGTCGGCCCGCAGCTCCGCGATGATCTGCGCCTTCTGGGCCTGCAGCTGGGCCTGGCCCTGGGCGACGATGCGCTGGGACTCGGCCTCCGCCTCGGCCCGCAGCTCCGCCTTGATCTGCTCGGCTTCGAGCCGGGCGTCGTCGCGGATCTTCGCGGCCTCGGACCGGGCCTCCTGCAGCTGGGCCTTGTACTTGGCCAGCGCCTCTTCGGCCTCGGCCTGGGCCCGCTCGGCCTTCTCGATGCCTCCCTCGATCTTCTGCGCACGCTCTTCGTACGCGGCCTCGAAGCGAGGGACGACGTACTTCTTGAGGATGAACAGCAGGATCAGGAAGGCGACGATGCCGAGGATCAGTTCCGACCACTCCGGAACGATCGGGTTGTGAACTTCGCCCTCTGCTGCGAGGACCAAGGCACTGTTCAGCACGGCGTCTCCTTAAGCGAGATGAGCGTGACTCAGCCTGCGGAGGCGATGAAGTAGATGACGATGCCGATCAGGGCGAGCACCTCGGTCAGAACGAAGGTCGAGAAGCCGATGCCCTGCAGCTTGCCCTGCGCCTCCGGCTGGCGGGCGGTGCCGTTGATGACGGCGGCGAAGATCAGACCCACACCGATGCCCGGGCCGATCGCGCCCAGGCCGTAACCGATGGCGGCGAGGCCGGGGTTGATGTTGACGGCCTGCTCCGCGGCCTGGGCCAGAACGATGTTGCTCACGTGCATTTCCCTTCACTTCGGTCCACGCGCTCGCGTGGATCGGGGGCTTGTGTTCTCAGTGCTCCGACGCCAGCGCGGCGCCGATGTACCCGGCCGACAGCAGGGCGAAGATGTAGGCCTGCAGCACCTGGATGAAGGCCTCGAGGAACGTCATCGCGATGGCGAACAGCCACGCCACCAGGGAAACCGGCTTCAACGCCCAGCCCGAGGTCTCGGTCAGCAGGAAGGTGCCCCCGAGGGTGAACACCGCCAGGATCAGGTGACCCGCGAACATGGCGGCGAAAACACGGATGGCGAGCGTGAGCGGGTTGAGGAGGAACTTCTCCGCGAACTCGATCAGCGCGAAGAGCGGCAGCACCGGGCCCGGCACGCCCGGCGGCGCGAGTTCCTTCTTGAAGTACCCCTTGAAACCGTGCCGCTTGAACCCGACGTAGTGGTACACCGGGTAGACGACGAGGACCGACAGGGCGAGCGGGAAACCGAACCGCGCCATGGTCGGGAACTGCAGGACGGGGATGATCCCGTAGAGGTTGTTCACCAGGATGAAGGTGAACAATGCGAAAACGAGCGGCACGAACGGCTTGAAGTCTTTCGACCCGATCTGTTCGCGCGCGATGTTGTTGCGGCTGAAGTCGTAGATCGACTCCGCGACGAACTGCCCCTTGCCCGGCACGACCTGCAGCTTGCGGGTCGCCAGCAGGAAGTACGAGGCGATGATGACAACCGAAAGCACGACGAGCAGCATCGGCTTGGTGACTCCGCCGAACAACGCCGGCAACTCGAAGCTTTCGGCGCCGGGCGGCGCGAACGTCGCACCCTCGGCCAATACCAGCGCGCCCACTGGGCTCCTTCCGGTTCTCCCGGCCGGCGTTCACTCCGCCGGGGGAATCGTCACGATCTGGACTTAACGTACCCGATACGTATCGGGACGTCGGAGGCGGCTGCCCCACCGTGCGCTGAACACGGCTTCACGTTCTGCACACGGGGTTGTCTCGCGTGAACACTGCCCTGCGGTCTACTTCGGACCAGCGGCCGGACGGCGGAACTACACGGTCGCCACACTGCTGATCGCGGTTCGTCTGAGGGAGTGCGCGGTCGAGGCCGCCACCCTTGACGCGGACCATACCAGCAGGTCAATCAGTGCCGGACAGGCGTACTCCTAACCAACCGATCAGCCCAGGACTTAGGTCCCGGGTCGTCCCGGGACCCAGGTCCGGTGCACGCCGGGACCGGATCCGGAACGCCGCAGGCACCGGCTCCGGCGGGGTCCCGGTCACTGTCCGCACCCGCGCACGAAGGCGCACTTTTGTGGTCCCGATCACACTCAAGCGGCCGCACGCGGATGCACGAAGAGTAACGGAGGTCCGCGACGAAACGGACGGCGTCAGGACGGGATGATCGTCGGGATCTTGGTCTTGCGGAAGGCGGCGAACTCGGCCGCGGCGGCGAGCATGATGGCCACGATCATCGTGATGCCGAGCGACATCGGGTGCAGTGCGGTGACGCCCTTCAGCAGCGTCAGCGCCCCGAAGAGCAGGACGACCTTCACGACGTACCCGCCGAGCGCGATGACCATGACGAACATCGGGTCCTGGCCCGCGCTGAACTTCATCATGCCCAGCGTGGACAGCGACGCCAGCATCGCGAGCACCCCGCCGACGAGCGAGCCCAGGAAGCCGGGCAGTCCGTTGAGGATGCTGAACAGCGCGATGCACACCAGCACCGCGGGCGGGGTCACCAGCAGCGAGGCTTTCGTCATCGCGCGGGCCGCCTGCAGCACCACCTTGGCGTGCGGGTTCTCCTGCTCGTGCGTTTCGGCTTCGCTCACACTGGCTCCCTGCTCGGTTACCACCCGAGTGTAGAGAACCCGGCCGGTCAGGTGCCCGGCTGGTTGCGCGAGCGCAGCCGCGGGACGATCGAGACGACCACCGCGAAGACCAGCCCGATCCCGATGATCCACAGCGCCGCGGCGTCGTCGAACAGCGTCACCGACACCGCGCCGAAGGCGAGGATCCCGGCCCACAAGTAGATGAGCAGGACCGCGCGCCGCTGGGAGTGGCCGATCTCCAGCAGCCGGTGGTGGAGGTGCATCTTGTCGGCGGCGAACGGGCTTTCGCCGCGCCGGGTGCGCCGGACGACCGCCATGATCAGGTCGAGCATCGGCACGAACAGCACCGCCGCCACGACCACCAGCGGCGAGAGCAGCGCGATCGCGTCCTTGCCGCTGAACTGCGGGTACGGCACGCGCCCGGACGCCGACGTCGTCGCGCCGGCGAGCATCAGGCCGATCATCATCGAGCCGGAGTCGCCCATGAATATCTTGGCGGGCTGGAAGTTGTACGGCAGGAAGCCCAGACAGGCGCCGGCGAGCGTGGCCGCGATCAGCGCGGGCGGGTAGGTGCCGACGTCGCCGCCGGAGCTGTCGAGCAGGCCGAGCGAGAACGCGCAGGTGGCGGTGGCGGCGATGAAGCCGAGGCCGCCGGCCAGCCCGTCGAGGCCGTCGACGAAGTTCATCGCGTTGACCATGACGACGACCATCACGACGGTGAGCAGCGCGCCCTGGTTCTTGTCGAGCACCAGCACCGAGCCGAACGAGCCGCCGGTGCCGCCCCACGGCACCCAGAACGACACCCACTGCACGCCGAAGATGACCAGGATCCCGGCGCACATGACCTGGCCGGCCAGTTTCGTCCAGGCGTCGAGTTCGAACCGGTCGTCGAGCGCGCCGATCAGCGAGATCACGCCGGCGGCGAGCAGCACGCCGACCGAGTCGAACGAGGCGTCGAAGCCGTGCGACAGCGCGGGCAGCTGGTGGGCCAGGCCCATCGCGCCGGCGACGCCGAGGAAGATGCCGACCCCGCCCATCCGCGGGATCGGGGCGACGTGCACGTCGCGGGCGCGCGGGTTGGCGATCGCGCCGACGCGGATCGCGACCCGGCGCACGACGCCGGTGAGCAGGTAGGTCACGGCCGTCGCGGTCAGCGCGACGAGGATGTATTCCCGGATGGGGAGCAGACCGGATGTGGGCGGCACGGGGACGTCACGCTCGCGGGGTCGGGGTCACCCGCGACACGCTATCGTGTCGCGGTTTCCGTCGTGATCCGGCTTCAGGCCAAGGATTCCGCGGGCACACCGAGCACCTCCGCGATGGCCTCCTTGCCCACCGCGCCCTCGCGCAGCACGACGGGTTCGGTGCCGGTGAGGTCCACGATGCTCGACGCGACGGCCTCGCCGCTCGAGCCGCCGTCGAGGTACACCGCGACCGAGTCGCCGAGCTGTTCCTGCGCCTCCTGCGCGGTGCTGGCCGGAGGCCGCCCGGAGACGTTCGCGCTCGAGACGGCCATCGGCCCGACGTCGCGCAGCAGTTCGAGGGCCACGGGGTGCAGCGGCATCCGGAGCATCACGGTGCCGCGGGCGTCGCCGAGGTTCCACTGCAGGCTCGGCGCGTGCGGCAGCACGATGGAGAGGTCGCCGGGCCAGAAGGCTTCGATGAGCGCCCGGGCCTGCGGCGGCACGCCGAGCACCAGGCCGTCCACAGTGGACCACGAGCCGACGAGCACGCCGACGGGCATGTCCGGCCCGCGGTTCTTGGCACGCAGCAGCGCCTGGACGGCGCCGGCGTCGAAGGCATCGGCCCCGATCCCGTAGACGGTATCGGTCGGCAGGACGACGAGCCGGCTCGACCGGACCGCCCCGGCGGCGGCGGCCAGCCCATCGGCCCGGGTCTCCCGCTTGCTGCAGTCGTAGACCACGCTCATGGGCGCCAAGAGTAGTCCGGCCGTCCGCGGGCACGTTCGCCGCGTCACACCGGCTCGCAGCCTGTGCCCGGTCGTGGTGACCCTGGTCCGCTTCGGCGGGTTTGCGGGGAGCTGTTCCGGGGTGGGCGCTGCGGCGGCTGGGCGGGCCGAGCTTTGCGGGCGGCGCGCGTGCGGACGGTCCAGCGGCCCCGGCCAGGCTTCGCTGCCGTCGCGGGCTGCACGCGGCCCGGCGTCTTGGGGGCGCCCCCGTTTTCCACGTTACCGGCGACCACACGCCCGCCGCGGGGGTGACAACCGGCCAGACTTTCGTCGTGGGGCAAGCGGGTAAACCTCGCCGCGAGGCAGAACCGCGACAGCGGGGCTCAATACGGTCGATCTTCGGGAACCACCACCCCCGTGGGTTCCCAGTGAAGGAGCCGCACATGCGCCCCAGAACCCCGAAAGCGCTCGCCCTGCTCGCCGCCGTTGCCGTTCTGTCCGGGCTCGGTGCCGGGACCGCGTCGGCGGAGCCGCTCACCCGTGGCTGGCCCGCCCCGATCGATGCCGCGCGCTGGGAGAACCAGGACCACATGACCTGGTCCGACTACCGCAAGGTCCCCGGTACCAACTGGGCCGACCCCACCCTGAAACCCACCCAGCGCACCTTCAAGGGCGCCGTCGTCCTCGCCGACTACCCGGATCAGGACTTCGTCGTCACGAAGCCGGCGAACTCGACCGTGTTCGGCAACCCCGCGCCCACCGCCGCGAACATCCCGCGGGCCGATGTCGCCCGGTACTACCAGGACTTCCTCAACAAACCCGAAGCCCTCAACAACGGCCACACCATCAACGAGTACTGGATGGAGGACTCCGGCGGCCGGTTCGGCGTGCAGCTGACCGCGTTCGGGCCGTACCGGATGCCCGGGAAGTCCTACGAGTACGGCATGGAGTTCCAGCCGAGCGCCTGCCCGCCCGGCGCGAACTGCGCCCGTGACATCCGCAAGGACGCCGGGGACGCCTGGCGCGCCGAGGTCGGCGACACCGCGAACCAGTTCGACTTCGTCTTCTACCTCTCCGCCGGCCAGGACGAAAGCTCGACCTGGCAGGAGTTCGGCGAAATGAAGTTCGGCACCAAGGAGAACGTGCCCGACAGCTTCGGGCCACCCAACCACGACCTGCCCAACTACGCGGCCACCCGGTACGTGCCGTGGACGTCGTGGGCGTCGGCGGCCAGCATCTGGCCGAACGCCCAGAACGGCAGCTCGGTGCAGGCCGAGAGCTCGGGCCAGTCGACCTACGCCCACGAGTTCAGCCACATCCTGGGCATCGGCGACAACTACAACAACCCGTTCGGCGTCCCGCCGTCCCGCAGCTACAGCGGGCCGTGGGACATGCTGTCGCGCGGCACGTTCAACGGGCCCGGCGGCCCGCACACCCGCTGGCAGATCCCGGCGACGCAGGGCAGTTCGATGGGCGCCCAGCACCAGCTGCGCAACAAGCTGAAGCTCGGCATCGTCGACCCGGCGGACGTGCTCCAGCTCGACCGCGACGAACTGGCGAAGACCGGCCCGGTCACGGCCCGGCTGACGGCCCGCGAGACCGAAGCGCAGCCCGGCGCGTTCACCGGCCTGAACATCAAGCTCACCGGCGGTGACAAGGCACCGAAGTGCGACCGGGCGACCGACCCGTTCTGCGACGGCGGCGGCTACGACAATTACACCCTCGAGGTCGTCGACCGGATGGGCGCGGACTCCTTCACGCCCGACTCCGGCGTGCTGATCACGAAGACGAAGAACAAGGACAACGCCCCCTTCGACTGGGTGATCGACGCCAACCCGCAGGACATCGGCATCACCGACTACACGAAGCCGGACGGCACGCCGGTCAAGATCACCATCGGTGACTACCGCCAGCTCAACGACGCCCTGTTCAAGGCGGGCACCGAAGCGGCGAGCCCGTACGAGTACACCGACGAGGCCAACCGGCTGCGGTTCCTGATCACGGACCTGGCCCGCGACCGCCGCGGGATCCTGTCGTACTCGGTGACGGTGGCGTCCCTGGACGGCTCGGGCAGCCAGGCCCGCGGGGCGGCCCTGACCCCGGCCCTGCCGGCCATCGCCCGCGGCGGCCTGGCGACGTGCGACTTCGGCCTGCTCAACACGGGCGCGGCGCGCGGCGCGAAAGCCCCGTACGACAGCGACACCTACCGGCTGAGCGTGTCGACGGACGCGAAGGGCTGGGAGGTCAGGCTGCCGAACGAGCTGGCGACGGCGAAGTTCGGCGGCCACGTGAAGGTCCCGGCGTACGCGAAGCGCGGCCAGGGCGGCGACCTGGCGGCGCGGGTGAAGCTGACGGCGACATCGGTGAGCGACCCGTCGAAGACCGCGACGGCCAGCTGCACGGCGTTCGGCTTCTAGCGAGTGGCCCGGAGGGGTTGTGGACAACCTGGTCCGCGCCCCTCCGGGCTGCCCGGAACTGTCGGTGGCCGCCGGTAGCGTGGAAGACGGGGGGCGCCCCCGCCGGCTCGCTTCCGGCTGCGCCATCAGCCGTCAGCCGGCCACGAACTCCCGCAGGTCGGCAGCCAGTGCCGGGTCCTCGACCTCGTCGGCGACGAAGCCGACGACCCGCCTCAGCGACCCGCGGCTCGGCGGCCGGTCCAGGAACTCCAGGTCCGCTTTCCCCGGCGGGTCGACGACGAGGTCCCCCGCCACGGCTCAGCCCAGCCGGCGGGCGGTGACGAACCGCGCCCGGCCGGTCAGGTCCGCGTGGCCCTCGACGCCCGTCAGCACCCGGCGGGCCCGGACCAGGGCCGGAACCGCCGAACCGTGCGTGTCGTCGTGCTCGATCGCCAGGCCGCCGCCCGGGCGCAGCAGGCGGGCGCCCGCCGCGATCGCGTGGCGGATCACCGCCAGGCCGCTCTCCTCCGCGAACACCGCGCGCGGCGGGTCGTGCTCCGCGACCTCCGGCGGCACCGGCGTGCCCTCCGGGACGTACGGCGGGTTGCAGAGCACCAGGTCGACCAGGCCGTCGAGCTCGGCGAACATCGTCGGGTCGCCGATGTCGCCCGAATACAGGCGGATGGGGGTGTTGCCCGCGTCGGCGTGGACGTCGGCGTTGTGGCGGGCCCAGGCCAGGGCCTGTGGGTCGATGTCCACCGCGTAGACCACCGCGTCCGGGCGGGCGTGGGCCACCGCCAGGGCCAGCGCGCCGGAGCCCGTGCACAGGTCCACCACCACCGGGAACTCCCGGCCCTGCAGGAACTTGACCCCCCACTCGAGCAGCAGCTCGGTCTCCGGCCGCGGGACGAACACCCCGGCACCGACCGCGACCGTGATGTCGCCGAGCGCGGCCCAGCCGGTCAGGTACTGGAGCGGGATGCGCTTGGCGCGCTGCTGGACGAGCTGGCCGATGGCCTCGATGACCGGCGGGTCGACCAGCGGCACCATCGGCAGCCGGCCGCGTTCGACCCCGAGCACGTGCGCGGCGATCACCTCGGCGTCGAACCGCGGCGAGGCGACGCCCGCGCGCTCGAGAATCCGGGTGGCCTCGATGATGGCCAGGCGCAGCGGCTGCCGATTCACTCGTCGTCCTTCACCTCGTCGAGCCTGGCACACCAGGCGGAACTCCCCCGTGAGGACACGCGCCGGTCCTTCGGCGTCCAGCGTATCGAGGCACCGTCACGGTTTGGCCGACAACTACCCCGAGCCGGACGCGGCCGCCCGGGCTTGACCTTCACACCGATGTGAATGTCTAACGTCGGCGGCATGACCGGAGATTTCCTGGAAGCCGTGCTGCCGAACGAGCAGCCGGACCTCGACCCCGCCCGGCCCGCCGAGCTGGCCCGGGTCGCCGAAGACCTCGGCTACCGCGCCGCCTGGCTGCCCGACCACCTGCTGCCGCCCAGCCCCTACGGCGAGGTGTTCGGCGGGGTGTACGAGCCGCTGGTCACCCTCGCGCACATCGCCGCGCGGACCAGCCGGATCCGGCTCGGGACGTCGGTGCTGATCGTGCCGCTGCGGGAGCCGTTCGCGCTGGCCAAGCAGGTCGCGACGCTCGACCGGCTGACCGGCCACCGGTTCGACCTCGGCGTCGGCACCGGCTGGAACGAGCCGGAGTTCGCCGAGGTCGGCGCCGACTTCGGCACCCGGGGCCGGCGGACCGACGCCACCCTCGACCTGCTCGCCGAGCTGTTCCGCACCGGCCGCGGGCCCGGCGGCGGGTACTTCGCTCCCCGGCCGGTGGGCCCGGTGCCGATCACCGTCGGCGGCAACTCGGCGGCCGCGCTGCGGCGTGCCGCCCGGATCGGCACGACCTGGCAGAGCGCCGGCCTGTCCCCCGCCGAGTTCGGCGAGCGGGTCACGGCCCTGCGGCGGCTGGCCGGCGGGCGACCGGTCCGGGCGGCGGCGCGGGCGCAGTGGCGGGAGGACGCCCGGACGACCGCCGCCGACGTCCGCGCCTACCGGGACGCGGGGGCCGACGCCGTGGTCGTCCACTTCGGCGGCCACGAGGGCACCGAGAGCCGGATGGCCGGGCTGGCGGACGCGGCGGGCTGACCCCGGGTCCTGACGTGACGGTCGTCCCGATCTCCTAGGATGCAGGGCACCGGGTCGGGGATTCGCCTGCTCGACGGCGCCGCCCGAACCGTTCCGCACCGAAACTCCGGGGAGCCCCGCAGTGCCCACAGAGCCGATCACCCGCCGGGTGGCGTTCATCTTCCCGATCTACAACGAGGAAGAGAACATCGACCTGCTGCACAAGACGGTGGACGAGGTGACCGCGCCCCTCGCCGGCAAGTACGACTTCAGCTTCCTGTACGTCGACGACGGCAGCCGGGACGGCTCGCTGGCCAAGCTCACCGAGCTCAGCGCCCGCGACGAGCGGGTCACGGTCGTCGAGCTGTCCCGCAACTTCGGCCACCAGATGGCCGTCACCGCCGGGCTGGACCTGGTCGACGCGGACGCCGTCGTCATCATGGACAGCGACATGCAGGACCCGCCGCGGGTGGCGCTCGAGCTGATCGAGAAGTGGGAAGAGGGCTACGACGTCGTCTACGCGCAGCGCCGCTCGCGCCAGGACTCGGCGTTCAAGAAGCTCACCGCCGGCGGGTTCTACTGGTTCCTGCGGAAGATGGCCGCGGTCGACATCCCGAAGAACACCGGCGACTTCCGGCTGATCGACCGCAAGGTGGTCGACGAGCTGCGCAAGTACCGCGAGCGCGACCGCTTCCTGCGCGGGCTGGTCAGCTACATCGGCTTCAAGCAGACGGCCGTGCTGTTCGACCGCGACAAGCGGCACGCCGGCGTCACGGGCTACCCGCTGCGCAAGATGCTGCGCTTCGCCGCCGACGGCATCCTCGGCTTCTCGGTGACGCCGCTGCGGATGATCACGCGCATGGGCTACCTGATCTCGTTCCTGAGCTTCGTCGGGGTCCTCTACGTCGGCGGCGTCAAGCTGTTCGCGCCGGAGACCGCGGTGCCCGGCTGGGCGTTCCTCGGGATCGCGATGTTCTTCCTCGGCGGGATCCAGATCATCATGCTCGGCGTGCTCGGCAGCTACATCGGCCGCACGTACTCCCAGGTGCAGAACCGGCCGCTCTACGGCGTCGCGTCGGTGCGCACGGGCCCGGCGGCGCCGTCGGAGGCCCGTGAGGGCGCCGACGCGGGAAGAGGCGCCCGGTGAAGCTGATCTCGGCGACCCAGCTGCGCTTCGGGGCGGTCGGCATCGCGAACACCCTCGTCGACGCCCTCGGCTACGCGCTGCTGGTGACGCTGGGCGTCCCGCTGTTCGTCGCGAACTTCATCTCGACGACCACGGGCATGCTGCTCAGTTTCACCCTCAACCGGAACTTCACGTTCCGCGCCAAGGACGGCGACGTCCGCCGCCAGGCGCTGCTGTTCTTCGGCGTCACCGCGTTCGGGCTGTGGGTCGTGCAGGCGGCGATCATCTTCGCGGTCACCAGCGCCTTCCCCGGGGTGAACCTGCTGGTCCCCAAGGGCGCCGGGATCGTGGTCGGCCTGGTCTGGAACTACGTGCTCTACCACAAGGTCGTCTTCCGGCACCGGCCCGCGGCGGCCGAGACGCCGGTCGCGGAGGTCACGCATGACTAGCACGGCCGTCCCCTCCCGGGTCACCGGCCAGGCCGAGCCGGAACACCCCGAGGCGGCTCGTGCCGGCCGCTGGGCCTGGCTGAACGGTGACTACGCGCGCGTCTTCGCCGTGGTGCTGGCCTGGAACGTGGTGCTGATCGCCCTGGCGTACCTGTTCGCGCCGTCCAGCCCGGTCGACGAGGGCATCCCGAAGACCGGCATCGGCTCGACGATGAGCCTGCTCGCCCACACCTACCGCTGGGACGCCGGCAACTACGGCGAGATCGCCATGCACGCCTACACCGGCAGCTACGCCCCGACGCGGGCGTTCTACCCGGTGTTCCCGCTGCTGGTCTGGCTGGTGCAGACGGCCAGCTTCGGCACGCTCGGCCTGCTGGCCGCCGGGTTCCTGGTCAACCTGGTGGCCACCTGGCTCGCCGCGGTCGCGCTGCTGAAGATCGGCCGCCACTTCTTCGACGGCGAGCGGGCCCCGTGGCTGGTCGTCGCGGCCTTCCTCACCGCGCCCGCCGCGTTCTTCCTGCACTCGTTCTACAGCGAGGCGGTGTTCTGCGCGCTGGGCTTCTGGTCCTACCTGTTCGCGCTGCGCCGCCAATGGCTCTGGATGGGCCTGACGCTCGTCCCGCTGACGGCCTCCCGCATCACCGCGGCGGTCTTCGTCGGCCTGTGCTTCCTGGAGTTCTGGCGGTCGAAGGACTGGAAGTTGCGCGGCCTGCTGTCGTGGCACCTGCTGTGGTTCCCGGCGGCGTTCGCCGGCCTCGGCGCCGTGATGGTCGCCATGCGGATCCAGACCGGGGACTTCTTCGGCAGTTTCAACGCGCTCAAGGGCGTGCGGGAGTGGTCGTACCACAAGTTCAACCCGAACATCCTCGAAACGATCTGGCGCGAAGCCAAGATCACCGGCCACGCGCTGCTCGGCGACACCAAGATGGACGCGTGGACGCTGATGAGCCACGTGCTGCCGATGATCGGCCTGGCGCTGCTGTTCGTGTCCTCGGTGTACGTCCTGGTGGCGTTGCGCGCGAAGGGCATCCCGCTGGCGCTGTTCGGGTTCGCGTCGATCGTGATGCTGACGATGAACAACAACGTGGTGTCGGTGCACCGCTACCTGCTGCCGTGCCTGGTGATGTACGTGGCGCTGGTCCTGTTCGGCGAGCGCCGCCCGCAGCTGCGCGGCGCGGTGCACGTCGTCCTGTACGCGAACGCGCTGGTCTGCGGGATGATCTACCTGCGCTTCATCACGGGTTTCTGGTCCGGCTGAGGGGTCCCGCAATGCGGCTCATGCATCAGGTGGTCACGTTCGACGCGGCCGACCTCGCGGCCGAGAGCCGCTTCTGGGCGGGTGTCCTCGGCGGCGAGGTCGACGACGACGGCGACTGGCACATGGTGCTGGTGGACGGCGCGCCGCGGATCGGCGTGCAGCTCGCGCCGGACCACGTGCCGCCGACGTGGCCGGACGGCCCGGTTCGGCAGCAGATCCACCTCGACCTGTGGGTCGAGGACTTCGCCGAAGCCCACGAGCAGGTCATGGCCCTCGGCGCGACAGTGCTGAAGCCGGCGGCGGGCGCCACCTCGGGGGACGACTTCCAGGTGTACGCCGACCCGGCCGGGCACCCCTTCTGCCTCTGCTGGCTGGTCCGGCCGGCCGGCGCCACCGGGTAAACCGCGCGGGCCTCTCGCGCGTGGTGGCAGCGGTGCTCCCGGGAACAGCCCGGACCGCGCACCCGAGGGAGGCAGCAATGCAGTCATTCACGAAGAGGTTCGCCGTCGTCGCCGGTGTGGTGGCCGCCGCGTTCACCGCGGTGCCCGCCACGCAAGCCGTCGCCGCGCCGGTGGCCACCTGTCCGGGCACCGAGATCCACAACTACGGCCTGCCGAAGCTGCTGAGCAACTCGATCGGGGAACAGGCGGGCGTCCTCCGCCTCTGGTACTCCAGCGCGAACGGCGGCACCAACTGCGCGAAGGTCTACGACAACGCTTCCGGGTCGCATTCCATGTCGGTCAGCATCCGCACGGAGAAGATGACCACGCCGGTCACCGACTCGGGCACGTTCTCCACCTACGCGGGCGGCGTCGTGGTGACCCACACCGACGGCCTGTGCATCTACGTGTCCGGCAGCCTGTCCCTCGGCAGTGGTTCGGTGAACCAGTTCCGCGCCTCGGCGGGGCCCGTGGCCTGCGGCTGAAGCCCGGCCGCGAGCCGCTGCCGGGAGGCGCGGCTCGCGGTCAGCCGGACTGGGCCGCCAGGCGCTCTTCGCGGTCCGCGGTCGCCAGGGCGTCCAGGACACCGTCCAGGTCGCCGTCCAGGACCTGGTCCAGGTTGTACGCCTTGTAGTTCACGCGGTGGTCCGAGATCCGGTTCTCCGGGAAGTTGTACGTCCGGACCCGCTCCGAGCGGTCCACCGTGCGGACCTGCGAACGGCGGGCGTCCGACGCCTTCGCCGCCGCCTCCTCCTCCGCGATCGCCTGCAGGCGGGCCTGGAGCACCTGCAGGGCCCGGGCGCGGTTCTGGATCTGGGACTTCTCGTTCTGGCAGGACACCACGATGCCGGTCGGCAGGTGGGTGATCCGGACCGCCGAGTCGGTGGTGTTCACGCTCTGGCCGCCCGGACCCGAGGACCGGAACACGTCGATGCGCAGGTCGTTCGGGTCGATCTCGACCTCGACCTCTTCCGGCTCCGGGTAGATCAGCACGCCGGACGCCGACGTGTGGATGCGCCCCTGGGACTCGGTCGCCGGCACGCGCTGGACGCGGTGCACGCCGCCCTCGAACTTCAGCCGCGACCACACCCCGTCGACGACCGCCGACTTCGTCTTGATCGACAGCGTCACGTCCTTGAAGCCGCCCAGGTCGGAGTCCACCGAGTCGAGGACCTCCGCCTTCCAGCCGTGGCGCTCGGCGTAGCGCAGGTACATCCGCAGCAGGTCGCCGGCGAACAGGGCCGACTCCTCGCCGCCCTCGCCGGACTTGATCTCCATCACGACGTCGGAGCCGTCGTACGGGTCGCGCGGGAGCAGCAGCTCGGTGAGCTTCGACTCGAGGTCGGGGATCCGCGCGGCCAGCACCTCGGCCTCGGCCGCGAACTCCGCGTCCTCCGAAGCCATCTCCCGCGCGGCCGCGAGGTCGTCGCGGACGGTGTCCAGCTCGTGGACGGCCCGCACCACCGGGCTCAGCTCGGCGTAGCGGCGGCCGAGCTTGCGGGCGCGCGCCTGGTCGGCGTGCACCGCCGGGTCCGCCAGCTGGGTCTCCAGCTCCGCGTGTTCGGCGAGCAGCCCCTTGAGCGAGCTCGAATCCACCTCTGCCACCTCTCCGGCCGGAATCACACCGTGTCGATACAAAGAACGGCGCCCACCCGGGAGTACCGGGTGGGCGCCGTGCAAAAAGCTACTTGGCGTCGGCGTCCTTCTTCTGCCGCTTGCCGTAGCGAGCCTCGAAGCGCGCGACCCGGCCACCGGTGTCCATGATCTTCTGCTTGCCTGTGTAGAACGGGTGGCAGTTCGAGCAGATCTCGACGTGGATGTTGCCGCTGGTCTTGGTGCTGCGCGTGGTGAAGCTGTTGCCGCAGTCGCAGTTCACGTTCGTGACCACGTACTCGGGGTGAATACCGCTCTTCATGGTGTCCTCTCTCGTTGGCTCCGGGTCCCCAGTCGTTCCACGGGGTGAACCGGCGCCGGACTTCAGCGGGTAATTCTGCCAGACGGGCTGACGTGTACTGGAACGTACCCCGCTGACCAGCTATTCCCGACGCGGAAGGGGCCTCCCCGGACTCCGGGAAGGCCCCTTCCGAGAGCCAGGACTCAGTCGTCTTCGCCGCCGCCGAGGGCGGTCTTCGAGACCTGCATGAGGAACTCGACGTTGGTCTTGGTCTTGCGCAACCGCGAGATCAGCAGGTCGATGGCCTGCTGCGAGTCGAGCGCGTGCAGCACCCGGCTCAGCTTCACGGTGACCGCGAGCTCGTCCGGCGAGAGCAGCAGCTCGTCCTTGCGGGTACCGGACGGGTTGACGTCGACCGCCGGGAACACCCGGCGCTCGGCGATCTTCCGGTCGAGCTTGAGCTCGGCGTTACCCGTGCCCTTGAACTCCTCGAAGATGACCGTGTCCATCGTCGAGCCGGTCTCGACCATCGCCGTGGCGAAGATGGTCAGCGAGCCGCCGTTCTCGATGTTGCGGGCCGCACCCAGGAAGCGCTTCGGCGGGTACAGCGCGGTCGAGTCGACACCGCCGGACAGGATCCGGCCGGACGCCGGGGCCGCCAGGTTGTACGCGCGGCCGAGGCGGGTGATCGAGTCGAGCAGCACGACGACGTCGTGGCCCATCTCGACCAGGCGCTTTGCCCGCTCGATCGACAGCTCCGCGACCGACGTGTGGTCGGACGGCGGCCGGTCGAAGGTCGAGGCGATGACCTCACCCTTCACCGAGCGCTGCATGTCGGTGACCTCTTCCGGACGCTCGTCGACCAGGACGACCATCAGGTGGCACTCGGGGTTGTTCGTGGAGATCGCATTCGCGATGTCCTGCATGATCGTCGTCTTACCGGCCTTCGGCGGCGACACGATCAGGGCGCGCTGCCCCTTGCCGACCGGCATGATCAGGTCGATCACGCGGGTCGTGAGCTTGTGCGACTCGGTCTCGAGGCGCAGCCGCTCGTTCGGGTACAGCGGGGTCAGCTTGGTGAAGTCCGGACGCCGCTTGGCCTCGTCCGGCTCCAGGCCGTTGATCGAGTCGACGCGCACCAGCGGGTTGAACTTCTGCCGCTGCTGCTCGCCGTCACGCGGCTGGCGCACGACACCGGTGATGGCGTCACCGCGGCGCAGGCCGTACTTGCGGACCAGCGACAGCGAGACGTACACGTCGTTCGGGCCGGCGAGGTAGCCGGAGGTCCGCACGAACGCGTAGTTGTCCAGCACGTCCAGGATGCCCGCGACGGGCAGCAGGACGTCGTCCTCGCGGATCTCGGTGTCCGGCGAACCGCCTTCGGCCCGGCCGCCACCGCTGCCCCGGCGACGGCGGTCGCGGAAGCGACGGCCGCGACGGCCGCCTTCCTCGTCGTCGTCCTGCTGGGCGCGGTTGTCCTGGCCGCCGCGGTTGCCGTCCTGCTGGTTGTTGCGCTGGCGGTCGCCGCGGTTGCCGTCCTGGCGGTCACCCCGGTTGTCGCCGCGGTTGTCGCCGCGGTTGCCACCGCCCTGGCGCTGCTGGTCGCGGTTGCGGTCGCCCTGCTGGCGCTCGCCACCCTGACCCTGCTGACGGTCCCCGCCCTGCTGGCGGTCGCCGCCCTGCGGACGGTCGCCCTGGCCCTGCTGGCGGTCGCCGCCCTGCTGGCCGTCCGGCGCCCCGGCGGCGCGGTTGGAACCGCGGCGACGCCGGCTGCGGCCGCCCTCCTCGGGCTGGCCGTCCTGGCCGTCCTGCCGGTCCTGCTGCGGGCGCTCGGCCTGCGGCTGGGCCTCCGAGGGCGCGGAGGCGGGCGCCTCGGCCTTCGGCTCCGGCTTGGTCTCCACCGGAGCGGCGGGCGCCTCGGCCTTGGGCTCGGCCTTGGGGGCCGCCTTCGCCGGCTCGCCGACGCCTTCCAGCGGCAACGTCTCGGCCGTCGCACGCGGCTTGCGCGACTTGCCCTGGCGCTCACGGATCGCGGCGATCAAGTCGCCCTTGCGCATGCCCGTCGTCTCGCCGACGCCGAGCTCCCCAGCCAGCGAACGCAGTTCGGCGACGGTCTTTCCGGTCAGCCCGCCGACCGCCCGCTTGGGAGCGGGGGTGGTGCCGTTCGAACCGGCCGTGTCGCTACCCACGTCGCTCAAAAGATCGGTGTTGCTCACACATGTCCTTCCTGACCGATCCACGCCTCCAGGCGGATCAGCGGACTGCCGCTCGCTTCTGATCGCGAACCGGCGTAGTTGCCCCCCGATACGCGAGATGAGCTCTTCGGCCGTGCGAAACACAGCTGGAGCGCCTCCACCACAGGGGTTTGCGTCCTCCATTCGGAGGACACGGAATTCGGCACCGCCGAGACCGGAAACCCGCCTGCGTCCCTCCGCGTTACCCCGCGTGCCAGGCGGTGCGGATTCGGCGGATCGACGAAGGATGCGATCCGGGGGATTCCCCGGGACCGGCATCGGGTGCGGAAACGCACGGTGATCGAACGCCCCCGAGGGTAGACCGCGGCGGTGCCGGGTGCAACAACCACCCCCCGCGTGGCGGGCGTGGGAGCAGGCACGTGACCCACCCTTTACTGAGCCGCAACCTGCACGCCCGTGAGATCCACGGGCAGCTCGAGGACGTCGAAACCGGCAACGCCGGCTTCCGGGGGAAGTATTCCCGCGGTCGTCAGCGCGAGCACCGTCGGACCGGCGCCGGAGATGGCGGCGGCCACTCCCTGTGCACGGAGCGTCGCCACCAGCTCCGTGCTCGCCGGGTAGGCGGGGGCGCGGTAGTCCTGGTGCAGCCGGTCTTCGGTGGCCGTGAGCAGCAGCTCCGGCTTCGCCGTCAGCGCGTGGACGGCGAGCGCGGCGCGGCCGGCGTTGTGCGCGGCGTCGGCGTGCGGCACGGTCACCGGCAGCAGGCCGCGCGTGGTCGCGGTGGCCGAGCGCACCGACGGCACGGCCACGACCGGCCGGATCGACGGGTGCGGCGTGAGCCGTTCGGCGTGGAAGCGGCCACCGTCGCACCAGGCCAGGACCAGCCCGCCGAGCAGGCTCGCGGCGGCGTTGTCGGCGTGGCCTTCGAACCCGGCGGCCAGCTGCAGCGCGTCGGCGACGTCGATTTCCCGGCCGGCGAGGGCGTACCCGGCGGCCACCCCGGACACCACCGCGGCCGCGGACGAGCCGAGGCCGCGCGCGTGCGGGATCGCGTTGAAGCAGCGCAGGTGCAGGCCGGGCAGCTCGACGCCGAGGTGCGCGCAGGTCGCGCGGATCGCCCGCACGACCAGGTGGGTCTCGTCGGTGGGGACGTCCGCCACGCCACCGGCGCCCGCGTCGATCACCTCGACCTTGAGCCCGGTGTCGGTGACGCGTACCTCGACGACGTCGTAGAGGCTCAGCGCCATCCCGAAGGCGTCGAAGCCCGGCCCGAGGTTCGCCGTGGACGCCGGGACGGTGACCTTGAAGGCGCTCACCGCAGGTCCAGCGCCGCCGCGACCGCCGAGGGGTCCACGGCGAGGGGCTCGACCTCGACGTTGCCCGCCAGCGCCGTCTGGGGGTCCTTCAGGCCGTGCCCGGTGACCGTGCAGACGACCCGCGACCCGCGCGGCAGCCGGCCGTCGGCGGCCGTGGCCAGCAGGCCCGCCACGCTGGTGGCCGACGCCGGCTCGACGAACACGCCTTCGCGGCCGGCCAGCAGCCGGTAGGCCTCGAGGATCTTCTCGTCGGTGACGGCTTCGAAGAGCCCGTCCGACTCGTCCTTCGCCTTCACCGCGGCGGTCCACGACGCCGGGCTGCCGATCCGGATCGCCGTCGCGATCGTGTCCGGGTCGCGCACCGGTTCGCCGTGCACGAGCGGCGCCGCGCCGGCCGCCTGAAAGCCGAACATCCGCGGGGTGTTCTTCACCACATCGTCGGCCGCGTACTCCGAATAGCCCGCCCAGTAGGCGGTGATGTTGCCGGCGTTGCCGACCGGCAGGCAGTGGATGTCCGGGGCCGTGCCGAGCACGTCGCAGATCTCGAAGGCGGCGGTCTTCTGGCCGGCGATGCGGACCGGGTTGACCGAGTTGACCAGCGTGACCGGGTAGTCGGCCGCGGTCTTGCGGGCCAGTTCGAGGCAGTCGTCGAAGTTGCCGTCGACCTGCAGGATGCGCGCGCCGTGCAGCACGGCCTGGGCGAGCTTGCCCATCGCGATCTTGCCCTGCGGCACCAGCACCGCACAGGTGAGCCCGGCGCGGGCGGCGTAGGCGGCGGCCGAGGCGGACGTGTTGCCGGTCGACGCGCAGATCACCGCCTTGAGACCGCTGGCGAGCGCATGGGTGATGGCCACGGTCATCCCGCGGTCCTTGAACGAGCCGGTCGGGTTGGCGCCCTCGACCTTGAGGTGGACCTCGCAGCCGGTCAGCTCGGACAGGTGGTGGGCGGGCAGCAGCGGCGTGTTGCCCTCCCCGAGCGTGACGACCCGCGCCCCGTCCGGGACCGGGACGCGGTCCCGGTACGCCTCGATGATTCCCGGCCAGGCCTGGCTGCTCACTGGTCTTCGCCTTCCACCCGCATCACGCTGACAACTTCGTGGACGACGTCGAGCCGGCCGATTTCGTCCACAGTGGACTGCAACGCCGCGTCGGGTGCCTGGTGCGTCACCACGACCAGGCTCGCGCGGTCGCCGACGTCGCTCTGCCGCACCGCCGCGATGCTGACGCCGTGGTCGGCGAACGCCTGCGCCACCTGGGCGAGCACACCGGCGCGGTCGGCCACGGAAAGGCTGACGTGGTACCGGGTCGGCGTCTGGCCCATCGGCCGCACCGGCAGCGCCGCGTGCGCGGATTCGCGCGGGCCGCGGCCGCCGACGACCCGGTTGCGGGCCACCGCGACGAGGTCGCCGAGCACCGCGCTCGCGGTGGGCGCGCCGCCCGCGCCTTGGCCGTAGAACATCAGCTCGCCCGCGGCGTCGGCCTCGACGTAGACGGCGTTGAACGCGCCGCCGACACCGGCCAGCTGGTGGCTGCGCGGGATCATCACCGGGTGCACGCGGGCGGACACCGACTCGACGCCGTCGTCGTCGATCACCCGCTCGCAGATGGCCAGCAGCTTCACCGTGCGCCCGAGCCCGCGGGCCGCCGCGAGGTCGGAGGCGGTGACGTCGGCGATGCCCTCGCGGTGCACGTCCGACGCCGTCACCCGGGTGTGGAAGGCGAGGGAGGCGAGGATGGCGGCCTTGGACGCGGCGTCGTAGCCGTCGACGTCGGCGGTCGGGTCGGCCTCGGCGTACCCGAGCCGGCTGGCCTCGTCGAGCGTCTCGGCGTAGCCGGCGCCGGTGGCGTCCATCGCCGACAGGATGTAGTTCGTGGTGCCGTTGACGATGCCCATCACGCGGGTGATGCGGTCACCGGCCAGCGACTCGCGCAGCGGGCGCAGCAGCGGGATGGCCCCGGCCACCGCGGCCTCGAAGTACAGGTCGGCGCCCGCGGCGTCGGCCGCCTCGAAGAGGTCCGCGGAGTGCTCGGCCAGCAGCGCCTTGTTCGCCGTCACGACGGACTTGCCCGCCTTCAGCGCGGCGAGCAGCCAGCCGCGGACCGGCTCGATGCCGCCGACCAGCTCGACCACGACGTCGACGTCGGCACTGGTGACGAGCTGCTCGACGTCGGCGGTCAGCAGCTCCGGGGGCAGTTCGGGGTGCTTGTCCGGGCGGCGGACGGCGATGCCGGCCAGCTCGACCGGCGCGCCCGCCCGCGCGGCCAGTTCGCCGGCCTGCTCGGTGAGCAGCCGGGCGACCTCGCCGCCGACGGTCCCGCAGCCGAGCAGCGCGACCCTGATCGGACGTCGTTCGGGGGCAGACACGGTGTTTCAGACCTCCAGGCGCAGCATGTCGTCGGTCGTCTCCCGCCGCAGCAGCAGCCGTGAGCTGCCGTTGCGCACGGCGACCACGGCCGGGCGGGGCATCCGGTTGTAACTGCTCGCCATCGAGTAGCAGTACGCGCCGGTCGCCGCGACCGCCAGCAGGTCGCCGGGAGCCAGCGTGTCGGGCAGCCAGCAGTCTCGTACGACGATGTCGCCGGACTCACAGTGTTTTCCCACGACCCGGGACAACACGGCCGGCACCGGCTGATCGTTGTCGCCCGCGGAGCGGGAAACCAGCCGGACGTCGTACACCGCGTCGTAGAGGGCGGTGCGGATGTTGTCGCTCATCCCGCCGTCGACGCTGACGTACCGCCGGGAGGACTCGTCGCCGAGCGAGACGTCCTTGATGGTGCCGACCTCGTAGAGCGTGATCGTGCCCGGACCGGCGATCGCTCGGCCCGGCTCGCCCGCGATCCGCGGCACCGGCAGGCCCGCGTACGCGCATTCCTTGCGGACGATCTCGCGGATCTGCGTGATCATCTGCGCGGGCGGCGGCGGGTTGTCCTTCTCGGTGTAGGCGATGCCGAAGCCGCCGCCGAGGTCGACCAGGCTCAGCTGGTCGAGCAGTTCGGGGCCGTGCTCCTTGGCCAGGTCGGCCAGCAGCCCGACGACGCGGCGGGCGGCGACCTCGAAGCCGTCGGCGTCGAAGATCTGCGAACCGATGTGGCTGTGCAGGCCGACGAGCTTGAGCGAACGCGCGTTGAGCACCCGGCGGACCGCCTCGGCGGCGTCGCCGCTCGCCAGCGAGAACCCGAACTTCTGGTCCTCGTGGGCGGTCGCGATGAACTCGTGGGTGTGCGCCTCGACGCCGACGGTGACCCGGATCAGCACCGGCTGCACGACGTCGTGGCGCGCGGCGATGTCGGCCAGCCGGGCGATCTCGAAGTAGGAGTCGAGCACGACCGTGCCGACCCCGGCGACGACCGCGGCTTCCAGCTCGGCGGGCGACTTGTTGTTGCCGTGGAAGGTGATCCGCTCGGCCGGGAAGTCCGCGCGCTGCGCCACGGCGAGCTCGCCGCCGCTGCAGACGTCCAGGCTCAGGCCCTGCTCGGCGACCCAGCGGGCGACCTCGATGGAGAGGAACGCCTTGGAGGCGTAGTGCACGAGCGACGGGTCGTCGAAGGCCTCGGCGTAGTCCGCGCAGCGGGACTTGAAGTCGGCTTCGTCGACGACGAACAGCGGCGTGCCGTGCTGCTCGGCGAGCTCGCGGACGTCGACACCGGCGATCCGGACGACCCCGTCGGCGGCGCGGAAGGTGTTGCGCGGCCACACTTTCGCGGGCAGCTTGTCGAGCTCCTCGACCCCGGACGGCTGGAGCCCGGAGGTGTCGGCGTGGGTGTGGACGTCGGCGTGCCTGGGGCCCGCGGGGTGCGCCATTTCTTACATCCGTTCCGGAGCGGAGACACCGAGGAGGGCGAGGCCGTTCGCCAGCACCTGGCGGGCGGCTTCGCACAGCGCGAGCCGGGCGTGCGTCAGAGGGGTCGCCTCTTCGTCGCCCATGGGCAGCACGCGGCCCACGGTGTAGAACTTGTGGTAGGCGCCCGCGAGTTCTTCGAGGTAGCGCGCGATCCGGTGCGGCTCCCGCATTTCGGCGGCGCGGCGCACGGTTTCCGGGAACTCGCCGATGGTGCGGATCAGGTCGCCCTCGGCGGGCAGCGTCAGGAGTCCGAAGTCGACGTCCGAAGTGGACTTGATACCGAGATCGGCGGCGTTGCGCTGCAGGGACGCCAGCCGCGCGTGGGCGTACTGGACGTAGTAGACGGGGTTGTCGTTGGAGTGCTTGCGCAGCAGGTCCAGGTCGACGTCCAAAGTGGAGTCCACGGAGTACCGGATCAGCTCGTAGCGGGCCGGGTCGACGCCGACGGCCTCGACCAGGTCCTCCATGGTGATCACGGTGCCCGCGCGCTTGGACATCCGGACCGGCTTGCCGTCGCTGACCAGGTTGACCATCTGGCCGATCAGCACCTCGACCGTGCCGGGGTCGTCGCCGAACGCGGCGGCCGCGGCCTTGAGGCGGGCGATGTAGCCGTGGTGGTCCGCGCCGAGCATGTAGATGCACAGGTCGAAGCCGCGGTTGCGCTTGTCCTTGAAGTAGGCCAGGTCACCGGCGATGTAGGCCGGGTTGCCGTCCTGCTTGATGACGACGCGGTCCTTGTCGTCGCCGTACTCGGACGACTTCAGCCACCAGGCGCCCTCGTTGAAGTAGAGGTTCCCGGAGTCCTTCAGCTGCTGGACGGCGGCGTCGACCGCGCCGGACTCGTGCAGCGAGTTCTCGTGGAAGTAGACGTCGAAGTCGGTGCCGAACTCGTGCAGGCTCTGCTTGATCTCGCCGAACATCAGGTTGATGCCGATCCGGCGGAACGTCTCGTGCCGCTCGGCCTCCGGCAGCGACAGCGCGCTCGGCTCGGCCTTGATGACCTCGGCGGCGATGTCGTTGATGTAGCCGCCCGCGTAGCCGTCCTCCGGCGCGGGCTCGCCCTTCGCGGCGGCGATCAGCGACCGGACGAACCGGTCGATCTGGGCGCCGGCGTCGTTGAAGTAGTACTCGCGGGTGACCTCGCCGCCCTGGGCGCCCAGCACCCGGCCCAGCGCGTCGCCGACCGCGGCCCAGCGGGTGCCGCCGAGGTGGATCGGGCCGGTCGGGTTCGCCGAGACGAACTCGAGGTTGATCCGGGTGCCGGCCAGCGCGTCCCCGCGGCCGTACGCGGCGCCGGCGTCGAGCACCTGGCGCACGATGTCGCCCTGCGCGGCCGCGGCGAGGCGGAAGTTGAGGAAGCCGGGGCCGGCGACCTCGGCCGAGGCGACGCCGTCGTCCGCCGAAACCGCCTCGGCGAGCGCCTCGGCGAAGTCGCGCGGCTTGAGGCCGGCCTTCTTGGCCACCTGGAGGGCGAGGTTCGTCGCGTAATCGCCGTGGTCGGGGTTGCGCGGGCGTTCGATGGTCACCTGCTCCGGCAGCACGGCGTCATCGATGCCGCGTGCGGCGAGCACCTGCACGGCGGAGCTGCGGACCAGGTCGGCGAGAGCGGCGGGAGTCACTTGCGGAATTCTAGGTGTGCCCTGGTCGGGCGCTTGCATCGGTCTCGAACACGTCACGGTGGGCATCCTCGTGAGGCGTTAACGGTAGTCAGACGCGTGGTCTCTACACTGGCCCGGGCGGGAATCCGTCCGCAGCCACCAGAGGGAGAACGCGGAAGCCATGGCGAACGGGACAACTCGGAAAAAGGGGTCGGCGGTGAAGGCGGCCCGCGGTTCCGTGGTGAGCAAGAAGGGCACGCCGTGGGGCACGATCATCGCCGTCGTCGCCGTCGTGGCGCTGGCCGCCTCGGTGATCATCTACTACATGGTGCAGTCCGCGCCGAAGCGTGAGCAGGCCGACCGCGAGGCCGCCGCCGCTTCGTTCGCGCCGACCGCGTCGGACCCCGACCCCTCGAAGCGCATCCCCGGCGTGGTGACCGCGACCTACACGGGCAGCGTCCACGTCCTCCCGACCGAGCGCGTCGCCTACGACAAGACCCCGCCGTTCGGCGGCCCGCACGACCAGACGTGGGCCACCTGCACCGGCACCGTCTACCCGACCGCCGTCCGCACCGAGAACATGGTGCACGCGCTCGAGCACGGCGCCGTCTGGATCGCCTACAACCCGCAGCAGATCACCGGCGACGCGGTCAACCTGCTGAGCGTCCGCGCCAAGGGCAAGCCGTACACGATGATGTCGCCGTACCCGGGCCTGGACAAGCCGATCTCGCTGCAGTCGTGGGGCCACCAGCTCAAGCTGGACGACGTCAACGACCCGCGGATCGACGAGTTCATCGCGGCCCTGCGGAGCAACCCGAACGGCGTGTACCCCGAGGTCGGCGCGTCCTGCGACGCGGTCCCGGGCCAGTTCGACCCGGACAACCCGCCGCCGTTCGACCCGTCGAAGCCGGGCCCGGACGCGAAGCCGATGGACTACAAGGGCAGCACCGCCGCCCAGGGCGAGAACGGCATGCCGGCGTCCTCCGCCCCGGCGTCGTCCGCCCCCGCCTCGCCCACCCCGACCAAGAAGTGACGGCCGAAGCCGACCTCGACACCGAGGTCACCGAACAGCCGACCTGGTCGCGCTGGGTGATCATCGGCGGGACGCTCCTCGCGGTCCTGCTGATCGGCGCGACCGCGGGGATGTTCGTGACCCGCGCCGTCGACGAACCGGCGGCGGCCACCCCGGCCGCCGGCTCGGTCGAGGTCGGCTTCGCCCAGGACATGTCGACGCACCACCTCCAGGCGGTGACGATGGCGGGCATCGCCCGCGACCGCACGACCGACCCGGAGATCAAGCAGCTGTCGTTCGACATCGAGCGCACGCAGCTCGAGCAGGTCGGCCGCATGAAGGGCTGGCTCATGCTGTGGGACCAGCCCGAGCAGCCGATCGGCGCCCCGATGCAGTGGATGACGGAACCGATGGCGGGCCACGACGGAATGTCGATGGCCCCCTCCTCGCTCAACCCGGCGGGCGGCCCGCTGATGCCGGGCATGGCGACGGACACGGAACTCTCGAAACTCCGTTCGCTGTCCGGCCGGGCGTTCGACGTGTTCTTCCTGCAGCTGATGCTGCGCCACCACCAGGGCGGAACGTCGATGGCGCAGTACGCGGCGGCGCATTCGACGCTGCCGGCGCTGAAGGCGCTGGTGAACAGCATCCTGACGTCGCAGGGTGCGGAGATGGACCAGATCAAGCTGATGCTTTCCGGGCGGGGCGCCCAGCCGCTGCCCGCTTAGCGCGTCACCAGGACAGCTCCTGGCAGCGGCGAGCGCACTGCGGCGCCTCGACCTGCAGCGTCGCGTGCTCGATCGCGTACCGCGAAGACAGCAGGTCCTGCGCCTCCGTCAGCACGTCCGACTGCTTCGCCGGCGGCGCCAGCGTCAGGTGCGCCGAAGCCACCTCCATGCCCGAGGTCAGCGTCCACACGTGCAGGTCGTGCACGTCCGCCACGCCCGGCAGCGCCGAGAGCTCCGCGTTGATCGCTCCGACGTCCACGCCCTGCGGTGCGTGCTGGAACAGGATGCGCAGCGCCCGGCGGGCCAGCAGCCACGTGCGGGGCAGCACCCACAGCCCGATCGCGACACCGATGATCGGGTCGGCGTAGCGCCAGCCCGTCAGCAGCGTCACCGCGCCGCTGACCAGGACGCCGACCGAGCCGATCAAGTCGGCCAGGACCTCGAGGTACGCGCCGCGGACGTTGATGCTCTCCTTCGCGCCCGCGCGCAGCACCGCGAACGACACCAGGTTGGCCACCAGGCCGGCCGCCGCAGCCAGCAGGACCGGGAGGCCCGGGACCGCGGGCGGGTCGCCGATGCGGCCGATCGCCTCGATCAGGACGTACCCCGCGACGCCGAACAGCAGGAGCGCGTTGGCCAGCGCGGCCAGCACCTCCGCGCGGTAGAGCCCGAACGTGCGGCCGACCGTCGGGCCGCTGCGCCGCGCCAGCATGATCGCGGCCAGGGCCATGCCCACGCCGAGGACGTCGGTGAACATGTGGGCCGCGTCCGACATCAGGGCCAGCGAGCCGGTCGTCAGGCTGACGACGAACTCGAGCACCATGAACCCGGCGCCGATGGCCAGGGCGATGACCAGCCCCCGCACGTGGCGTCCCGACGCGCTCGCCGGCGCGACCGCGTGCCCGTGGCCGTGTCCCTGACCCATTCCGCCTCCGTTCCCGGTTTGCCGTCGGGCCAAACATATAGTCGGATGCGCATATGTGCAACAGAGGTCAGCCTAAGTTCATCCCCCCGCAAGCTACCGCGCACGGCAAAGCCACCCAATCCACCAGCCGGGGTTTCCCGCCAGGCGGACTCGTCACGCTTCGGCGTCGACCATCCGGGTGAGCGGCTCACATAGTCGGACGCGATCCTCCGACACGAGCCCGGCCAGCGGTTCGGCGGCGAAACCCAGCGCCTTGCAGAAGCTCGGCGCCCCCGGGATCAGCCTGGCCACGGCGGCGCTGGCGGCCCGGCGGGGCTTCCGCACGGTCGCCACGCTGCGCGACACCGGCCGCGCCGAACGCCTGCGCAACGCCGGCGCCGGCCACATCGGCACGATCGAGCAGGAGCCGTCTCGGCGGTTCGCGAGACGATGGAGGTGGAGACGGCGCGGCCGTGCAGCGGCTGACCGGCGGCTGGCTCGCCTAACGCACCAGCCGGAAGAAGCCGCGGACCTGCTCGACGAACAGCCCGGGCTGCTCCAGCGCGGCGAAGTGCCCTCCGACGGGCAGCTCCTCGAACCAGCGCAGATCGGTGTGGCGCTGCTCGGCCTGCCGCCGCGACGGCCGGACGATCTCCTTGGGGAACACCGAAACCCCGGCCGGAACGTCCACAGTAGACAGGTCGCGGTCGTTGTTCTCCCAGTACATCCGCGCGGACGAAGCCGCCGTCGCGGTGAACCAGTAGACGGAGATGGTGTCCAGGATGCGCTGCCGGTCGACGGCTTCCTCGGGGTGTCCCTTGTGGTCGGTCCAGGCCCAGAACTTCTCGGCGATCCAGGCGGCCTGCCCGGCGGGCGAGTCGGTGAGGCCGTAGCCGAGCGTCTGCGGGCGGGTGCCCTGCTGGGCGGAGTAGCCGCTGCCGGTCCGCCGGAACTCCTGCAGATCGGCGAGGGCCCGGCTCTCCTCGGGCGTCGGATCGGCGGTGTCCATCCGCACGGGCGCGAAGTTGACGTGCACGCCGGCGACGTGGCCGGACCGCGCCAGCGCGTTGGTGACGGCGGCGCCCCAGTCACCGCCCTGGGCGCCGTAGCGGTCGTAGCCGAGCGACGTCATGAGCCCGTCCCACAGCTCGGCGACCCGCGGGATCTTCAGCGCGGGCTTGTCACTCCACCCGAACCCGGGCAGCGACGGCGCGACGACGTGGAAGGCATCGGCGGGATCACCCCCGTGCTTCGCGGGATCGGTGAGCGGCCCGAGGACATCGAGGAATTCGAGAACGGACCCGGGCCACCCGTGGGTGAGCACGAGCGGCAACGCATCCGCCTCGGGCGACCGGACGTGCAGGAAGTGCAGGCCGACACCGTCGACGGTGGCCCGGAACTGCGGAAAGGCGTTGAGCCGCCGGGCGAACCCGAAGTCGTATTCTTCGCCCCAGTCACGGCAGAGCTCGCGCACGTAGGCCAGCGGAACCCCCTGCGACCAGTCATCGACGGTCTCGGCCTCGGGCCACCGGGTCCGCCGCAGCCGCGCCCGCAGGTCGGCGACATCGCCCTCATCGAGAGCTACCTGGAACGGCTCGGCCATCTCGGCTCCTTCAGGTGGGCCTCCCACGCTAGCGACGACCAGCCGAATGGATCAACTTCACCGCCCTGACCAGGGCGGTTGTCGGTCGGACCACCTGCGGGAGGGGGGTCGCGGGGCATGCGCTAAGCTTTCGGAGTCGCCCAGCGATGGGCCCTCGTAGCTCAGGGGATAGAGCACTGCCCTCCGGAGGCAGGTGTCGCAGGTTCGAATCCTGCCGAGGGCACCCCTACGGGAGCGGGTAAAACCGCTTCCTGCCAGCGGTTTCGCGCCCGAAGCGATTCTTCCCGCGCTCCGGTTGACTCCGGCTGTATCCGGTCATGAACGAATGTTCACGACCAATGCGTGCCCACGGGCACGAGGGCAAGCACGTGCCTCCCTCCCGGCCGGTGGCTTGTGGCCAAGGTTCTTCCGGGCCCATGCCCGGTTGGCGGTCTGTCCCGTCCAGACGACGCCGCGTAGATCTCTAATAGCACTGAGCGACTGACCCACGCGGCGACCACCATCAGGGCGACCGCCCACGGCCAGCCACGTCCTGACCGCTGCGCGCCGAAGGTCGTGCGGGCGGTACAGCAAGCGACGCCTCCTTGCCTCCACAAGCACATCCACCGCTACTAGGCGACAGGCCGTAACGTCCAGTTCCTTTAGCACGATTCCTAACCACTAGCGAAAGGAGTCACAGTGGTGCCTACACACGGGAAAGACGATAAAGACTTTGAACCTTCACTATTGCTCACTCAACTCGAAGAATCTATCCGAGGACTTCGCAGACTGGTTGAGCTATTCGACGAATACAACGTAACAAAGATTGGGCAGATTTGGCCAGAGTTGCCGGAAGGCCTCTTCTATCTGACGGGAGAAATCGAAAATATCTCCGCCTGGCTAGAAGACCATCTGTACCCAAGGCATCGAATCTCAGAGGAAGCGATCAAGGCAAACCCAGGACTGAAGATTCGGAGCATACTGCCGCTACCCGCCGGACAGGGCATGCAAATAAATACCCACAATCCTCATGGAAAAACGCATTCGGATCCAGGATTGAACGAGGAAGATGCGCGAATAAGCGTTGCGATCTACTTAGGCACAGACGACCGGGAGATTTCCAGTAGAATATTTCATAGTGTTGACACTATCGCTCAGTACCTCGGCTACGGGGATCCCGAGAACGTGGAGACGAAGCGTGGTTCAATATTCCGCAAGTGGACAGCCAAAGTAAAAAAGGCCGCCACTTCCGAAGAGATGAGAGAGCGACTCGACAAGATCGAGAGAGCTATCGAACTTCAGGGCCTTGTACTCCCACAGGCTGACGCCGACCTCAAGAGCGCACAGGCAGTGAGTGGCCTAATCAAAGATCTTGCGGAAATCCCGAGCGCATGCATTCGAATCGGCTCTCTCTTTCTGGTGAAGTATCAGACATCACACGGTCCAGTTCTACTAACCAGAAACCTTTCCGTCAAGGAGATGCAAGCCCTCGAAAGGTTTCCCGAGATCCAAAAAGAACCCTCCAAAGCCCTTGAACTCCTCGCGTTCACGGTATCTTCCTCAGAAGAGGAGCAACCACCTTCCCTCGGGAGTACACACACAAATTAAGGACCTTCCCAACGAATCAGTATGGTCGCCCCGGCTCACGTCGAGGGCTTGTGGCCGAGGATCTTCTCGATCCGTGCCCGGTTGGCAGCCTGCCCCCCGTCCAGGAACGCCGCGTAGATCTCCAGCAGCACCGAAACCGAGTGACCGGCCCACGCAGCGACCGTGGCCGGGTCGACCCCCGCGGCCAGCTGAGTGCTGACGGCCGCGTGCCGAAGGTCGTAGGGCCGCCCCGCAAGCGGTGTCGCTCGAACCTGCTCGGTTAGAACCGCCTTGCGGGCGGCACGCCAGGCGCGGGTATAAGTGATCATCGGTATCTCGCCGCCCTGCTCTGCCTGGAACAGCCGGCCGTCCGGCCCGTACCCGAACATCCGCACATGCCGCCAGAGCAGCCGGGTCAGGTCCGGCGGAAACGCCACGGTGCGTTCCTCGTCGTCGTCTCGAGACTTCAGCGGCCGGTCGTCGCGCGGCTTCCCGCTGTCGGTCCACCGGCCCCCGACGTGCGGCTCCGCCTTGTCCAGGCGAAACTCGCCCCAGTCGTAGTCGAACTCGTTCGTCTCCTCGTTCCAGACCGGCTCCGGGAACGAGGCCAGGTTCCGCTTGTTCAGCGACACGGCTTCCTCCGGCCGCAAGCCGGCGTAGTACATGGTGCCGAAGAACGCCTCGAGCCGCGGCCCGCTGCGTGGCAGCGCGCCGACGCCGGCCAGCAACGTGCGGGCCTGGATCGGGTTTGGCACCGCTCGCTTGTCGACCTTGCGTTTGCCCTTGGGCATCGCGGTCCACTTCACCGAGGCCAGCGGGTTCGCCTCGATCAGCCGCCTTTCGATGGCGTAGTCGAGCGCGTTGAACAGCACGCCGCGCGTCTTGCGCGCCACGCTCGGAGCGAACTTCTTGCCGTCGAGCCGCCGCGTCACGGCGCGCTGCAGCGCACGGAGGATGTCCGGGTCCATGACCGCCCGGACCGACAACGTGTTGCGCGCCAGCCAGTCGAGCACCTTTCGCACTTCGGCTGGCACCTCGCGGTTGGTGCGGTACTCGGTGTTGTATCCCCACTGCCGCAACGCGGACCGCACCGCCTTCGCGTCGGGCGGGTTCTTGCCCGCCTTGACAAATACCGGCATCACGCGCATCAGCGCTTCAGCCCTCGTCTGCCTCGCAGTCGCGGCGGCGTCCGGCCACTTCATGTCGACATAGGCGACCGTGAAGTCGTACCAGGACATATCCCCCTTGGGTCGCGTCATCGACGACGGCAGGCCGGACACCAAGTCGAAGGACTCGCCCTTGTTCTGCGCTGACAGCAAGTCCGAGCGGAAGTTCTCCGCCTGCCGGTAGTTCTTGAACGACTCGCGGAAATCCTCGCGCTCGACACGCCAACGCACGCGATAGCTGGTGATCTGCCCGGCCGCGTTGCGGCGCGTGTCGAGAGCCCACACGCGGACGTTGTAAGACGAGTTGATCACGCAGCCACCTCACGGTCTTCCAGCCAGGACTCCAGGTCGCAACGACGAATCCGGACGCTACCGTTCGGCAGCTTGATGCACTTCGGGGCGCACTCCTTCGCGCGCCATTCGTAGAAAGTGGACGGTGCGATGTCCAGCTCTTCGCAGACGTCTGCAATCTTGAGCAACTCACGCTTGGTGGAACCGCGCTGGTGCGCCATGGCTTGCCTCCGAACGGCCCGGCGAGCGGGCACAAACGCCGGCCCCGACGTGAGCGCGTCGGGGCCGATCTGGTGACGGTGTGTGGGTGGTCGCCGTGATGGCTGGCAGGTGGTGGGGCGATGGGTTGACCGCTGGCGTGTCCGTGTTGTGTGGCGGGGCGGGAAGAAACCCGCAAACCCGCAAAGTGGCCGTCGACCTGCGGATCTGCTGGCGGGTTTGTCTGCGGGTTTGCGGGTTTGAACCCGCGGATCGGCGGGTTTGCGGGTTTGCGGGTCAGTGGCCCGCGACAAACCCGCAAACGATCATGACCGCGTTTTTGCTGTTCAGAGAGCTAGAACAAGATCGTTTGCGGGTTTGCGGGTTTGCGGGTTTCTTCTCGGCTGGTGTGACTACGAACCGTCCTTCTCGACCCAGTAGGTCAGGACGTTCTTGTGGCTTTCGAGCACGCTGCGTAACACGACGTCGCCGTGCCAGCGGTCCACATGCCCTGCCAGCAATCGCCCGAGCGACTTGGTGGTGAGCGGACGGCCGGCGCCGTTGGTGGGGAACGTCCCGTCCCACACGTCGGTGCCGACCATGCTCTCCTGCCCGCTGACGGTCAGCTCCTTGGCCGTCAGCGCTCGGTCGCCGTGGAGGTCGCGCCAGGTGAGCAGGAACGAGCGCCATTCGGCGTTGTCGTCGTCGAGGTCCCGGTTGGCCGCGGCGTTGGCGAGGAACCCGCCGATGCCGTGGTGTTCGAGGAACCCGCCCAGCTGGCGAGCCCAGGCGGTGAACTGCCGCATCTGCGGGACGGCGGTGGCCGTCGGTGCCCCGTGCGTGGTCCAGTCGAGAATCAGGATCAGCACGTGCCGCAGCACCGTCGCCCGGTTGACCGGATCGAGGGTCCAGGAGTCCAGGTTCGGGATCGTGAACCCTGTGCGGGCTTCCGGGCGGGGGCAGTTGGGGTCCAGCCGCACCCACACCGTGCGCGAGGCCATGTCCGCGCCGGTGTGCAGGTTGTTGCCGGTGGCCAGCCACAGCCGGTCGTTCGGGTAGGTGGCCGCGGCGTTGGTGCCCAGGCGGCGATCCGACCACGTCCGCTCGGTCATCAGCCGCGCCAGCGTCGCCGACTTGACCACCGAGCCCTCGGTCAGGTTGTCGAACACCACCACGCCGGCGGCTTCGGCGAGCACGGTGGTGATGAGCTTGCGCAACTCGTCTTCCGAGTCGTTCCAGGTCAGCACTTTCTGCCCGACCAGCAGCCCCACGCACCCGGTCAGGATCGTCTTGCCGGAGCCGGGCATGGACGCCTCGATCATCCCGAACGGCGACAACGCGCAGGTGTAGGGCCGGATCAGCGGCGTCACCAACAAGGCCAGGTAGTTCGCCCGGTCAGCGTCGCTGCGCCACGGGAAGTCCCGCAGGAACCGGTCCAGCAGAAACTCCCGCGCCGCCGTCACCTCCTCCGGGCTCGGGTGGTCCGGGATCGGGGCCAGGTCGTCGTTGCGGGCCAGGTAGAACCCGGTCGCCGGGTCGTAGCCAGGGGTCTGCAGCAGGGTGCCGTCCGGGCGGATCACCGGGGTGGAGATGATCCGCCGCAACACGGGCAGCCCTGGCCAGTGCTGCCGGGCCAGCACCGCACCGAGCACGTCCCGGCCGGGCATCACCTCTTCGTCGCCTCCCTTATTCTTGGACTGGATGATCTGGGTGTGTTCGGCCAGCAGCCCGGCCAGCAGCGGCGGTTTGAGCACCGACGCGGTGATCGGCAACGCCACGTCGTCGTCTCCGGTGGCCGGGCCGGCCGCGCCGGAGATCTCCTCCACCACGACCGGGGCGCCGTCGGAGACGTAGGTGTCGGGCACGATGCGGTCGTTGAGCGCGGCGGTCAGGACCCGGATCGCTTCGGGGTCCTCGCCGATGCGCAGCAGCGGCCGGCCTCCGTCGCCGATGGGCCACAAGGGACGTGCTCGGTTCGGTGCGCTTTCCGGAGTCGTGGCCATGGGCGTGTCCTCCTCGTGCAAGTGGTGCACCGCCGCGTGACGCGGCGGTAGTCCAGTCGGTCAGGCAGCGGCGGGGGCGGCGTCGCGGGCGGCATCGCGCTTTGCTCGGGCGCGCGTGGGCTAGGCCCGATGCCGGTCTCTGTTCTCATCCGGCGAAGCCGAGATGCTTTACGGACAAGCTGAACAAACACTCAAGCTCATTCACTAGCCGTAATTCCCGCCGGGCTCATCGGCTCCAAGCTCCATGAAGCCGGATTAGCGGCTCGCTCGGCATGGGCGGTAGCCAGCTCAGGCCAGAGCACGTCAAGCGTTACGTATCGGCCAACTGGGGTCCCACGCCAAGTTCAAGCCGGATCGGGAACTTGAAGGCACACATAAGCTCTTCAACCGACCGGACAGACTTGGAGTGACCACATAAGAGTAAGTGCCGTCCGCTCCAGTAAAACCATCGAGGCATGTCAGCAGAGCCGTCAGGCGCGCGAATCGGAATCCCATTTCCGCTGCATTCGAAACAGCCCTGCTTGCCCATGTCTACCTTGCAGCCGATTACAACGATACGTCCATTCAAACGGGCCTTAAAGCTCTCAAGCTGGTCGATGGATCCCGGCCAGCCGCCGGACGGCTGTGCGCCTCGCTTCACTGAAGCTAGCCGCCTACAACCACGGCACCCGGGACCCAACAGGCCTGACAGAGGGCGTCCGGCGAGTGACCTAGCTACGATCGGGACATGAACAACGCTCCCGCCGGCGGCCCCTGGTGGTTCACGGCAGTAGTCGCCGGTATCACCGCTCTAGCCACACTGCTTGCAAGTGGCCTTACTACATGGCTAACTCTTCGATATACCAATAAACGAGCAGCAGCGGAAATGGAGCACCAACGCACAGAAGAACGCTTCAAGCTCCTGCACTCGCAGCGAATGACCGCCTATGCTCAGATGAATCAATTCCTTTTGTATCTGCAACATTACATGACAGAGGTACAAAAGACAGTCTTAGAGTTCGACGGGCAATCCATAAGCTCGCTCAATGTCGCAAAGATTACAGAGCCATACAAGCAACTTTTACCACTCATCAAAAGCCTCACGGAACCCGCCACTCAGATTTCACTGGTAGGCACAGCTGAACTAAATCAAGCGATTCAGGAATTACTTCTTACCGCAACCAAGCAACAGGCTACACTGACCTCAATGTTTACCAACAGAATATTCGACGCAGAAACGGCGACAAAAACCTATCAATCCCTGTCCGCGGCCATAGAAGCGCTGCGACGAATTATGCAGACTGAAATCGGCGTGATCGTCCCCAAGGGTAACGAATAACCTGGTCGCCGGAAAACAACCGAACCCGCGTCGCAGCCACCGGCAGATGCACTGATCACTACAGCCCTTGATCGCTCTTCCGGCTGTCGCAATAAGGAACGATCACCCAAGGGTTGGCCCTCATGATCAACAGAGGTAAGTAAGCATCACCCAAAAGGTTAAACCTCGGCGGCTTTGTCGGACGGCATTCGCTGCGTACGGCGCTTCTGCTCCGCCCGGATCTCGTCGTACGTCTGCGACGGAATCAGCGGATCCCGCAGCGCTTGCGCGAGGTCGTCATCGCTGGCGTTGCCGATGCCGGCGGCCTGTACGCGGTCCTTGGCTGCTGTGTCGCGCGGGCGGGCGATGGAGATGAAGTGCTGGTCGTCTCCGCCGATCTCGACGGCGGCGGCGTGGTCCTCGGGCTGCAGGGCTTTGCGGTTGTCCTCCGGTACGAGCTGGACGTTGGGGTTCGTGCTCGACATCTCCCGCAGGGCACGGTTCAGCTCGTCAGCGTCGACATCCCCGAGGGCTTTCCGGATGTCAACGAGGCTGACCCATCCGCCTTCCTCTCCGGCCAGCTTGGTCACGGCGTCGCGGACGCGGTCCTCGGTCGAGGGCGCCGACGCGGCAGCCACTTCGTTGTCGGGCGGCTCGCCGGAATCAGCAGTCGCGCCGCCGGGAACCTGCTCTGTTTCGGGCACGGCCGGTTCCACCCGCGCCGGGGCGCCGTCACCGAGTTGCCCGCTGCCGCTGGTGGCGGGCGGCCGGTTGCCCTTGCCCAAGGAGGAACCTCGCCCGCCCATCACCGACCACCGCCGTCCCACCGCGTCGGGTAGCACCGCACCGGCGTCCCGGCCTGGACCTGCTCGGTTGGCGGCTTGCCGTGCACCAGCACCAGCGCCGGGGCGAGGCGGTCCAGCATTTCGGCGTAGCCGGCGGCGAACAGCTCCCGGGCCACCGGCTCGCGCCATACCCCGACCGTGGACACCGCGACCACCGAGCCGGCCGGGATGCCGGCGAAGGCGAAGGGGTAGGAGTCCGGTGTGGACCACGACACCGTGGGGACGACGGTGACGCCGTGGTGGTGCAGCCAGGCGCCGCACCAGCGGGAGCGGTAGACCTGCCACAGCTGCATCACCAGCGGCATGTCCCGGTACAGGCTGAAGTCCGGCGTGAGCGCCACGCCGACCGAGCGGCAGCGGGACAGGCCACGCACCGGCTTGGACCACACGACCTCGAACCGGTAGTCGTCGAGGAAGAAGTGCACCGCCGTGTCCGGTCCGGCGGTGGCCGTGGCGTGGCGGTCGGTGTAGGCCACCAACCGAGCAGGCTCGAACACCGCCCGCGGCAGCAGCGGGATTCCCCACTCGTTGTCGGTGGGCCACAGGGCGCGGCAGTTGAGCTTGTCGAAGTTGCCGGGCGTGTCCGCCCAGCGGTGGCTGGTCCGGGTCCCGCCCAACCCGAGTTCCGGCGCGGGTCTGGGCGGGACGGAGGTGTCGGCGGTGGTGGTGAGAGTCATGGGGTCAGCTCCTCGGATCGGTGGGGGCGGTGGTGGTCAGGCCGCGGCCGGGACAGCGGCGAGGTGGGCGAGCAGGGCGGTGCCGATGTGGCGGGTGTAGGCGGGCGGGATGGCTTCGGCGATCTCGCGGCGGACGTCGGTGTGGTGGATGCCCATGGCGTCCTGCCACTCGGTGATCGAGCCCTTGCCGCCGCCGTCGCCGTAGACCGCGACCATGTCCCCGTCGTAGCGGACGCCGTGGCGCCAGCCGGCCACCCGGTGCCCGCGGTGGCTGGGGCGCGGGGGCTGGTCGACGGTGAAGCCGTCGATCTCGAAGTAGCGGTGTCGGAACACCCGCAGGGCGAACGCGAGCCCGCAGAGGGTGAGGTCGCGCCGGAGCTTGGAGCCCTGGACGTTCTCCAGCACGGTCGGGATGCCGGTGCGTGCCCGGAGGCGGGCGAGCGCGGCCCGCGCGGGCGGGATCAGGTCGATGTGGTTGTCGGTCCAGCCGGCGCGGCGGCGGTTGCCCGCGGTGAGCGCGCAGGCGTTCTGACACGGCGGGGAGATGTGCGCGGCGTCGAACTCGTGGCCGTGGTCGTCGATGAACTCGATCGCGTCGCCCTGGTGGAACTCGTAGGGGTAGTTCGGCTGCGGGGCGATGTCCACGCCGACGACTTCGAACCCGGCGTCGTGGTAGCCCTTCGCGGCACCACCCGAGCAGCAACAGGCGTCGAGGATTCGTTTACGTCGCATCGGTTTCTCCTCCCCGTTCGAGGGCAGATCGGACGGCGTGATCGGCCGCGTCGAGGGTGGGTTCGCCAACCAGGTAGTCGTGCAGGTAGGAATCCGGGTCCAGCCCGGCGGTGTAGAGGCAGGCTTCGCACGTGCGGTGCGCTCGCGGGAGTTCGGCCCACCCGGTCTCGCCGCACTCGCGGCAGGTGCGCCGCGCCGCCATCGCCTTCGCCAGCGCCGCCTCGCGGGCCGGGGTCATCGGCCGGACCGGTTTCGCGTCGGCGATCAGGTACAGGTTGGCGTGCACGATCTTGGCGGCCTTGCGGCACCGGAAGTACAGGAACGCCACCGGGTCCTGCCCACCCGGCCGCTTGCCGAGCGCGCGCAGCTGGCGGCGCGTGGCGAGCAGGCTCCGCGGTGCGGTGTTGTGCGACAGCAGGGGTTTGCCGTGCCAGCGGCCACGCGTGAACTCCGGATCCGGAGACCACGGCACCGGGGCCAGCACCCACGGATACCGACGTGCCATGACGGTTCACCTCCGTTCTCGTGGTGGTACCGGGAGGGCATCGGAAGGGCCGGACACGCGCGGCACCCGGCCCTGCAGGTAGTCGTGCAGGTAGGAGTCCGGGGAGTGGTCGGCGCGGTAGAGGCGGGCTTCGCGGGTGCGGTGCGCCTTGGGCAGTTCTGCCCACCCGGATTCGCCGCACTCGCGGCGGGGACGGCGGGTGGCCATCGCTCGCGACGGGCCTGTTCGCCCAGCGCGCCTTCGACGACGTGATCATGGAGGACATCGGAGCGGCGGCGGGCATAGCCGTACCCAGCGTCTATCGACACTTCCCCAGCAATGCGACCGTCATGGTGGCGATCGGCCACCGAGCGGCGGCGGCGGGCGTTGGCGGCCCGTGCGGGCACTCCAGACATCGGATGAGCGCTCGGCCCTGCGTCGCCTGGTGGCGTCGTACGTGCACACGATCTTGCACACACCGGAGCTGCTGGTGTCGTTCTTGGCGGACCGCGTGACGATGCCGGACCGGGACAAGGTGGACTTGCTGCGGGTCCGCGGGATTACGTGGCCCAGTGGATGACGCTGCTGTCGGCGGTGCGGCCGGAGTTGCCACCGCGAGAAGCGAAGATCACGGTCCACGCGGCGCTGACCATCGCCAACGACCTGGCCCGAACGCGCCGAGTGGCGTACCGCCCGAGCTTCGAGGCAGAACTCACGACGTTGCTGCGCACAGGGCCGGCGTCGCGAACCAGACACAGGGCAGGCGACTATTTTCGCAACAAATCGACAATCGACCCGCCGGAATTGCACACCACCCCGTCGTACCCACGTGCAACCAGGTCATGACACTACGTGAATAAATGGGCAACACCCACTGGGTTCGAACAAATGTCTGATCGACCCTTCCGCTTCGAGATCCTGTTGCCAGCGCAAACGTTTAGTCGGGGTCACCCGGATGGATTAGCGCTGTTGCAGGTACCGTTTTGGCGTTACCAACCGACCTCGCCGCCTCACGTCATGTTCGACCGGTGCATCGCCGAGCAAGTCCGCCCGGCGGTGAGGAAAGGGTGACAACTGTGGATGACGAGCTTCAACGCTCGAAGGAATCGCGGGAACGCTCACGCTTCATGATCATTGTGAGGCTGAGCGGCCCGGTCATCATCAAGGTGACCGGGCCCGCTCTGGCTCTGGTCCTGGTTCTGGCTTTGCTGGTCCTGACCTGGTACCTGAGCCGCTAACTCCGCTACCCGGGGGGTCCTGATCCTTACAGCGTGGATCAGGATCCCCCTTTTAGCGTCACAAACACACTACATCGTTCACTCGTTCGGACGTTGCCACTGGGTGCCAATTCGCGGTCGGTCGCCGGCCTTCTCGCGCCTGCAAAGGCTGCGAGCTGCAGCTCAGGCGGCCCGGCCGCGGGGTGACGCGGCGGGGGTTGTCGATCCCGGCCCGCAGCGCGGTGTCGACAACGCCGTCGTCTTTGACTGCGGAGTCGGGGGTGTTCCAGGCCGCGACGGCCGCCTGCAGTTCGGCCCGCGCGTAGTCCTCGTCCAGCAGCCGTGCGCCGACCAGTTGCCCGAGGGCGTAGGCGGCGGTGGACAGGACCTTGTTGCGGGTGCCTGGTTGCGCCGCACGCACGCGGCCGGTCTCGCCCCGCACGGCGGCGGCGGTGTAGGCGTCCGGGGCGGCTACGGGCTTCTCGTTTCGTTCGGAGATGGCCACATGCGCGCGTTCGACGGCGGCCTGGACCAACCACCCCGGCAACGGAGCAGGGTCGGTGTCGCCCATGAGTCCGTAGCTGCCTTGCGGGAGCAGGCTGCCCGGGGCGAGGGCGTAGCCGCCCCAGCCGCGGGTGTCGATGTTCGAGGCGATGTGCTTGACCGTGGACCGCAGTCGGCACCCGGGCGGCGCGGTGTAGAGCAGGTGCCGGCCATCGGTCGGGGTGTCCACTGTCCACGTGTCCGGCAGCGGCCCACCTCGTTCCGCGGCAAGGGATCGGAGTTGGGTCCAGCCGTCGGGGTCGTGCTCGCCCTTGTGGCCCGGTTTGGGTTGGTCGCAGTCGAGCAGGAACAGCCCCGAGGGTCCGGGGAACAGCGCGATGTTCCACAACGGACCTTCCGACCACTTGGCCGCGACCCGGTCCGGGTCGTCGGTGGCCAGCTGTTCCGGGGTGGCGTGCCCGCGGGTGCAGACGCCGGCGCCCGCGCAATCGGCGAGTTTGTGCCAGTGCGCGGCCTTGGTGCCCGGTCGGCAGGGGAAGACCTTCCACCCCCTGCCAGCGATGTCCAGCGCCGCCGCGCGGAGCCCGGCAGCGCGGCCGAATCTCGAACACGAAGGGCGAGACGATATCCCAGTACGGGTTCGAACTGACGTCTGCGTCGGCAGTCATGTAATGAACGAAGCGAAGATCGAAAGCCGCGTCCACCCGTTCATCACCCGTCCCCCGCAGTCGAGGCGCCATGTCGAGGTAGTCGGCCACCTTTGGGTATTCGGCACGAAACCGCTGATCATCGGCAAGTAGGGTTGCCAGCTCGTCACGACGTTCAGCCGTCAGCACCAGTTCGTTCACTCCTCCGATCTTGGTCACTGCCCCAGTGACCTGCAAGCCCGCCGACGGGCCGCGGGATCAACCCGGATCGCCGTTCGCTTCTCGCATGTGGGTGCAGTAGTGCGGTTCTCCGAGGTGTAGGGGTTCGACGAGGTCCTGGTAGGCCCAGAAGTCCTGCGCCTCCACCCCTGCCACTTATCGCCTGTGGCAGTAACGCCAGCGTGAGTCGTAGAGACTGGTACAAAGTGTCGGCCGGGGTAGTCCCGGCTGCCGTGAGAGAGGTGCACTAAGTGGCGGTTGAGGCTGTGGAGCTGGTCGTGTCAGCGTTAACGGCTGGCGCGGTGGCGGGGGTGAAGGACTCGGCGAGTGCCGCGGTGAAGGACGCGTACGCCAGCGTGCAGAGCGGTGTGCGCCGGCTCCTAAGCCGCAGCGGCGCGGGCGACGGTGTGTCGGTGTTGGAGGCATATGCGGCAGCCCCTGACGAGCACCGCGACGACCTGGTCGCGGCGCTGACCGCTGCGGGCGTAGCCGAGGACGCTGAACTGGTCGCGGCCGCGCAGGCGGTCCTGGCTGTCGTGGATCCGCCCGGGGCCGGGGCGGGCAAGTACGACGTGCGGGTGCGGGACTCACAGGGCGTGCAGGTCGGTGACGGCAACACAATGAAGCTGAAGTTCTGACCAGGATCGGGCGATGACACCCCCACCCGAGCATCCCGCCGAGCGGCAAGTCCATATTTCCGACAGCCGTGCGGTGCAGGTCGGCGACGGCAACGTCCTACACGTGCACGAGCGACCCACCCTGGGTTCGCTCTGGCCAGCGCAGGCGAAAAGACCGTCGGCACGGCGGGTGTTTCTCAGCCACACCAGCGAGCTGAGGGAGCTGCCGCAGCCGCGGTCGTTCGTGGCAGCAGCGGAAGCGGCGGTGACGCGGGCCGGAGACGCGGTGGCGGACATGGCCTACTTCACCGCCCGAGATGTCACACCCGAGCAGGTCGACCGCGAGAAGCTGGCCGAGGCCGATGTCTATGTCCTGATCGCGGGCTTCTGCTATGGCTCGCCGGTCCGGGACCGCCCGGAGGTCTCCTACACCGAGCAGGAGTTCCAGACCGCCACCGACGCCGGCTTGCCGCGGCTGGTGTTTCTGCTCGCCGAGGACACCGAAGGCCCCCCGGCATTGTTCCGGGACCTGCGCTACGGGGCCCGGCAGGAAGCGTTCCGGCAACGACTGCACGACAGCGGCGTCACCGTGACCACGGTGTCCTCGCCCGACCAGCTGGAAACCGAGCTGCTGCAGGCGTTGACCGACCTAGCTCGCCCCGAGCAGCAGTCGATGCCCGCGGGTCGGATCTGGAACATCCCCGCCCGCACCCTCACCTTCACCGGCCGCGACGATCTGCTGAAAGGGCTGCGCACCGCGTTGTGTTCGGGCCAGCCAGCGGTGGTGCAAGCAGTGCACGGGATGGCCGGGGTCGGTAAAACCACCGCCGCGATCGAGTACGCCCACCGCCACGCCGAGGATTACGACGTGGCCTGGTGGGTGCCTTCGGAAGACCGGGACCTCATCGCTAACCACCTGGCCGACCTCGCCCGAACCTTGGACCTCGCCTCCGACCAAGACTCGCTGGCCATCGCACTCGCTCGACTACGCGGCGCGCTGCGGACACGCGGCCGGTGGCTGCTGGTGTTCGACAACGCCGAAGACCCCGCCGCACTGCGGCCGCTGCTGCCCGGCGGCGACGGACACGTCATCATCACCTCCCGCAACCCTCACTGGGACGATGTCGGAGCCGCGCTGCCGGTGCAGAAGTTCACCCGCACCGAATCGGTCCATCTGCTGCGATCGCGTCGACCCCAGCTCACCGAGGCCGACGCCGACCGCATCGCCGAAGCGCTCGGCGACCTTCCACTGGCCCTCGCCCAAGCCGCTGGGCTGCTGGCCGGCACCGGCTGGACCGCTGATACCTACCTAAACCTGCTCACCCAGCGCACCGACGAACTGCTGGCACGGCACGAATCCGCCAGCGGCTACCCCGTCTCACTCACCGCGGCCTGGACGGTGTCGTTCGATCAGCTCGCCCGAGACCACCCCGCGGCCCTCGACACCCTCACCCTCCTGGCCTGGCTGGCTCCCGAACCGGTCCCGCTCACCCTGCTCACCCACCAAACCGGCGAAGGCGGAGCCATCGCTCAGGACCCACTGGCCTTTGCCGACCTCACCGCCGCCCTGCGCACCCGCGGCATGGCCGACGTCACCACCACCACTATCCAGCTCCACCGCGTCCCCGCCGCCCTTCTCCGAGCACGCGCCTGCCACGACATCAAAGCGGACGACCAAGACGCCACCTGGCCCGTCACCGCAGTACGGCTGCTGGATGCCGGGCTACCCGGCGACCCCTTCGACAACCCGGCTAGCTGGCCTCAGTGGCAGTCTCTTCTGCCGCATGTACTCACCGTTTGCGATCCTGCGCGTAACCTCCAATTATTAGAAGAGACAATCGGTCACATGCTCAACGAGACCGGGCTCTATCTCTATTCTCGCGGCAACGCCCGCGCCGCATTGCCGCTGCACGAACGCGCGTACACACTCCACAAGGAGGTGCATGGCGCCGACCACCCCCACGCCCTCAGCGTCGCCGCAAACGTCGCCATCGACCTAGGCGCGTTGGGCAAGCACAAGCAGGCCCGCGAACTAAACGAAGACACCCTCGCCCGCCGCAAACGCACCCTCGGCAACGACCACCCCAGCACCCTCGCCGTCGCCAATAACCTCGCCGCCAACCTCAGCGCGTTGGGCAGGCACCAGCGGGCCCGCGCACTAAACGAAGACAACCTCGCCCGCCGCAAACGCATCCTCGGCGACGACCACTTCCACACGCTCGCCTCTGCCAACAACCTCGCCATCGAGCTCAGGAATTTGGGCAAGCACAAGCAGTCCCGCGCACTAATCGAAGACACCCTCGCCCGCAGCAAACGCAGCCTCGGCGACGACCACCCCAACACCCTCAAGTCCGCCAACAACCTCGCCGACGAGCTCAGCGCGTTGGGTGAATACAAGCAGGCCCGCGAACTAAACGAGGACACCCTCGCCCGCATCAGACGCATCTTCGGCGACGACCACCCCAACACCCTCGCCGTCGCCCACAGCCTCGCCGCCAACCTCAGCGCGTTGGGTGAATACAAGCAGGCCCGCGAACTAAACGAAGATACCCTCGCCCGCCGCAAACGCATCCTTGGCAACGACCACCCCGACACCCTCAGCTCTGCCAACAACCTCGCCGTGGACCTCAAGGCCCTGGGAAATGGCGGGGATGCGCCGAAATGACACGTCTCGTTGCCTGACCAACTGCCTGAAGACGGCACCAGACTCCTGCGCACATTGACGGACGTCAGCGGACTGCTACAGCCAGGCAGCCAGCGGCCCTGACCAGGTATTTCGCGCCTGCTAAGTGCCTGGACGTCAAGAGGTCACTGCATCGGAGTACCGCTCAACGCTGCGGCTCGGAGTCCGTCGTCAGTTCAACCCATAGTGGTCGGTCGCGTAGCGTGGTCGCGGCGAGTACGCGGGCTTCCTCGAACTCGCCGGGTCGGCGCTCGTAGATGACGGTCATGTCGGGCAGGACGTGCCAGCGGTCGACGACGTTGGGCTGGCCGGCAACGACGTAGGTGATGGCGTCGGTCAGGTCGGGGGCGTCCATGCGGTCCTCAGCGGCGGCGGTAGCGGGTGGGCTTGGATTCGAGCTTCATCTCCTGAAGGAGTTTCCGCGCCGCCTCACGGCCGGGGACGTGCTCGGCACTGCCAGCTGAAGCGCGGATTAGCTCGGCAAGTGCCATGCCGGCCATGCGGTGGCCGACCAGCTCGAACCAGCGAGCCACCACAGGCGCATGCATTCCGTGGAAGGTGACCAGGGGCGGGCCGTCGAGGTCGCGGATCACGATCTCGTCGCCGGTGTCATCGAGGCGCCAGAACGGCAGCCGGGAGCCGACGGCATGCACCTCGTCGGCGTGCTTCCTCATCCGCTTGGCTTCTTCGGCGCGTTCCAGCTGGCGCTCGTACTTCGTGACCATGACGTGCTCCTTGTGCAGGACGCCGGGCCGGCACTTCCCCTGCCTGCTCGACGCTCACCCGAATCTAGAACACACGTTCGACTGTTGTAAGTTGGCGCAGGTCACCCCCACCCCACCACCGCGGCCGGAGCGATCCGCAGACGGCAAGTCGAGGCGCCGGATCTGAGCACTACGACCAATGCGTGTCCAAAGGTCGTCGTCATGCGAGTCCGAATTGTCCATACGCGCAGGTCAAGGGCCATGCCCAGGCCCGACCGGGCGTAACCCTCCGGAGGCAGGTGTCGCAGGTTCGAATCCTGCCGAGGGCACCCAGCAAGCAACCGGCCTCTACCAGCGACACGCGGTAGGGGCCGTTTCGCGTCTGGCCCGGTGGACTGCGGCCGGATCCGGAGCCGGTGTACAGCCAAACCGAGCCTCGCCGGCGCCGTCTTCACCGGTCGGCGCGCGGCCCTGCGGAAGTTCGTCGCCTGCCGGTGTTCACGCCAACCGCTCGACGTGGAAGTACCCGACTGGGTTCGGGCCCTCGGTGATCACCACCACCGTGCCCTCCTGGATCCGGTACGGGCCCGCGTTCTCCACCACCAGCCAGCGGCCGGCCGCGGACGTCACCGCTGCGCCCGGCTCGAAGTCGCGGAGCACGAACGATGCCAGACCCGACTCCGCCGACCGCGGGGGTACGAACGCGTTCGCCGCGTAGGTGCCGGTCTCACCCGGGCGGGGTGGGCCCGTGGTGCGGCCGCCTTGGGACGGCGTCAGCCAGACCACTCGGCCTCGGAACGGGAACTCGAACACCGGACGAGTATGCACCACCGCCGCTCTGAAAGCGTTTTCAGTACAGACGACCCGCTTGGCCCACTCGGGCCGCCGCTACCCGGTGCTACCGTCGGCTCACCGGAGGCCCGCTCCGATCGGGGAGCGCTCTCGGATCCGGTGTCCGACACGTTCTTGCCCGCAAGGAGGCGCGCATGAAATCGTCCGGAAGCTTCAAGAAAGCGCTTACAGCAGCCGCCGCGGTGGTCACTGTGGCCGCGTTGGCTCCGCCGTCCGCCGCTGCCGCGGCCACCACCCTTTACGTGGCCCCCAACGGCAACGACTCCGCCGCCGGTACGCTGGCCGATCCGACCACCCTTCCGTCGGCGCTCAGCCGGGTCGGTTCCGGGGGCACCATTTCCCTGCGCGGTGGCACCTACTCCTACGCACAGACCGTCACCATCGCGCCCGCCAACAGCGGCACCTCCAGCGCGCGCAAGACGCTTTCCGCCTACCCCGGCGAGAAGCCCGTGCTGAACTTCTCGGCCATGGCGGAAGACCCGGCCAACCGGGGTCTCGCCGTCAACGGCTCCTACTGGCGCATCGCCGGCATCGTCGTCGAACGCGCCGGGGACAACGGGATCTTCGTCGGCGGGAGCAACAACGTCATCGAACGCGTCGTCACCCGCTTCAACCGTGACTCCGGCGTGCAGATCTCGCGGATCGCGTCGAGCACGCCCAAGGACCAGTGGCCGTCGAACAACCTCGTCGTGAGCTCCGAATCGCACGACAACGCCGACTCCGACGGCGAGGACGCCGACGGGTTCGCCGCGAAGCTCACCGCCGGCCCCGGGAACGTCTTCCGGTACGACGTCTCGCACAACAACATCGACGACGGCTGGGACCTCTACACCAAGACCGACACCGGCCCGATCGGCCCGGTGACCATCGAGGACTCCCTCGCCTACGCCAACGGCACCCTCAGCAACGGCACCGTCAACAAGAACGGCGACCGCAACGGCTACAAGCTCGGCGGCGACAAGATCGCGGTCAACCACATCGTCCGGCGCGACATCGCCTACCGCAACGGCCACCACGGGTTCACCTACAACAGCAACCCCGGCTCCATGACCGTTTCGGACAACGTCGGCATCGACAACGCCGAACGCAACTTCTCCTTCGACACCGGGACTTCGGTGTTCCGCAACGACACTTCGTGCCGCTTCGCCAGCGGCGGCTCGAACGACAAGACCGTCGGCAACGTCGACAGCTCGGACCAGTTCTGGACCGGCAAGAACGGGTCCCGGTGCTCGTCCTACGCCGGCACGATGAAGTGGTCCTTCGCCTCGGACGGCCGGCTCGTGGTCACCTTCGGCTGACCCGGCCTCGCGCGTGGGCCGGCCGGGCAGGCCGGTCCACGCGCCGTCACCCCGGCACTTCCCGCAGCAACACCGAGAACGCGGCGTCCACCGCGGGTTCGAGGGCCGCCGGGTCGTCCCCGGCCGTCGCGTGGCCCGCGCGGAAGCACGCCAGAGCCACGTTCGCGGCCAGTGACGCCTCCGCCGGGGGCATTCCCCGCGCCGTCAGCCTGCCGGCCATCGCCTCCGTCAGGGTCAGCAGCTTCCGCTCGCCGCGGTCGTGCAGCTCTTCGTTCTCCGCCACCAGTTTCTCGTGCAGCCGGTACCGCTCCGGGTCCGCCGTCACCGCCCGGCACATCACCGCGACCGCCGCCCGGGCTTCGTCCAGAGCCTCGCGGAACGACGGCCGCCCGGCCGACGGCACCGGAGCCGCCAGCAGTCCGGCGAGCAGGTGCTGCTCTTCGGCGAAGAGCACCTCCCGCTTGTCGCCGAAGTAGCGGAAGAACGTCGTGCGGCCCACCTCCGCGCGTTCGGCGATCTCGGTCACCGTCACGTCGGCGAAGCCCCGCTCGGCGAACAGCGCGAACGCCGCGTCGACGATCGCCTCCTGGGCACGGCGCTTCTTCCGCTCGCGCAGCGGCACCTCGGTCACGGCTGGATCCTAGCGTGACTGGACCCGATGCCATACGGTACTGAGTACCAATTGGGATCGAGTTCGAGGAGTGGCCGTGGAGACCCTGCTGATGACCGGGGCGAGCCGGGGGCTGGGCCGGGCCGCCGCCGAGGAGATCCTCCGCGCGCGGCCGGACGTCCACCTCGTCGTTACGGCGCGTGGCGGAGCACTCGCCGACGACCTGGCTCGGAGCACCGGCAACGCGAACGTGTCGGCGCTGCCGTGCGACCTCGCGTCCGGGCGATCCGTCCACGCCGCCGCCGGCGTCCTGACCAGCCGCCTCGACAGCGGCGCGCTGCCGCCGTTGCGGGGCTTCGTGGGCAATGCCGGCCTGCAGCTGACGAGCCGCGCCCACGCCACCGAAGACGGCATCGAGCCGACCTTCGCGGTGAACGTCCTGGCCAACCACCTCCTCGTGCGCCTGCTGTGGTCCCGGTTCACCGCGCCGGGCCGGATCGTGCTGGTCGGCAGCGACACCCACTTCGGCGATCTGCGGCACAACCTGGGCATGGTGCCCGCGCCGCGCTGGGAGCCCGTGGCCGAGCTCGCGCGTCCTCGCCCGGACGCGCGCACCGCCACCGACGGGCGCCGGGCCTACTCGACCAGCAAACTCGCCGTCATCCACCTCGTGCACGCCCTGGCCCGGCGGCTGCCGGACGGCGTCGACGCCTACACCTTCAACCCCGGCTACGTTCCCGGCACCGGGCTCGTCCGCGACGCCGGCCCGGCCGTCCGCTTCCTGTCGCGCACCCTGCTGCGAGGTCTCACCGCCACCCCGCTCGCCATGTCCGCGACCGAAGCGGGCGGCTTGCTCGCCGACGCCGTCATCGGCCCGCGCCCCGGCCCGACCGGTGCCTACATCGACCGCCGCACGGTGACCCCGTCGGCACCGGCGTCCTACGACCACGACCGCGAAGAGGAGCTCTGGCGCGAGCTGTGCGCGCTCGATCCTGTCGAAAAGCTGTGAACCGGACAGACCTGGCACTCCCCGCGCCGGCCGCGCGTTCTCCGGGTAGTGGAAACGGAGGGACCATGGGTGCTCTAGGGACGCTGCTCGGGTTCGCGCTGAGCCTGTACCTGCTCGTACTGGTCGCGCGGATGGTGCTGGACTGGGTCGCGGTGGTGGGGAACACCCCGCCGTGGGCGCGGCGCGCCCGTGGCCTGGCCTACGCCGCGACCGAGCCGGTGATCGGGCCGGTGCGGCGGGTCGTGCGGCCGGTGCGGCTCGGCGGGATTTCGCTCGATCTGGCCTTCACGCTCGTTTTCATCGGCGTGATCGTGCTGCGGGGCATCGTGTACGCGCTCTAAAGCTGTCCGCGGAACCCCGCGGACAGCCGGTCGACGCTGCGCTCGAGCTCGGCGCGAAGCCCGCGCAGGTCGACGCCGTCGGGGTCGATCAGGGCCTGCATCGAGATCCCGCGCAGCTGGGCCAGCAGCGCCGAAGCGTACGAATCGGGGTCGCGGACTCCGGTGATGGACCCGTCCGCGACCCCGCTGGCCACGGTCTGCGCGATGGCGAACCGGAACCGGCGGTCGGCCTCCGTCAGTGCGCCGCGCAGCGCCGAGTACTCCGCCGCGGCGTCGCCCCAGAGGGCCAGGAACGCCTGGTTGAGCGTCGGCATCGTGCGGATCAGCTCGAAGATGATGTCCAGCAGGGCGCGCAGCATGTCCATGGGGGTCGCGGTGGCCGCCCCGGTCCGGGCCGCGACAGCCTCGCTGTAGACGTCGGTGAACTCCTCGACGGCGTGCTCGACGAGCCGCTGCCCGAGCCCGTCCTTGTCGCCGAAGTGCTGGAAGACGACCGACCGCGCGTAGCCGGAGCGGGCGCAGACGCCGCCGATCTTCAGCCTGCCGAAGCCCTCTTCGGCGATCAGGTGTGCGGCGGCATCCAGGATGCGTGCCTCGACGGCGCCCTCGCCGTCCTCCTGGATCCGGCCTTCGGCGGCGCGGTCCACGCGGGTCATGTTAGCGACTGCAACCGCCCCTCACTGACCGAACCGTCAGCGGATCGTGCGAGAACGGTAAGCGGCCGCCCGCAGTCTCGGCGTCGGCATCCACCGACCCGAGAGGAACCTTCCGATGACCACCAAGACCGTGCTCGTTTCCGGGGCGGGCATCGCCGG